>DATGYA010000465.1:0-25146 GCA_035298405.1 Kamptonema sp.
CTGGCGTTTCTAGCACTGGCGTTTTCAGCAATGTCACAGCTAAGAGCGTAGCAAAAGAAAACTCTGGATTCACCAACTTCAATCAATACCAAAGTTGGGTTAACAACAATGCTCCTAATACAAATACAGGCACCAAAGGCGGAGAAATAGGGTATGGCGGTGTAACTGTAGAGGAAGCAAAAAATTACTTGACCTCAGAAACGACCATGAAAACTGTCACCAAGACCATTGAGGTTCCAGTCGTAAAGACAGTTACAAAGACAGTTCGGGAACAAGTGACTACCATAGTCAACGAAACGAAGCGGGTCAAAATCAATGGTCAGTGGGTTAATCAGATAGTACCCAAAGAAGTCAAAACATGGGTAAATAAGAAAGTGACAGAACAAATAACTGTCATGGAAAAGAAAAAAGTAACAGAACAAGTGCCAGTAACTGCAATTAACGATTCCAGCTATGGGCAACTAAACGCCATTAAGACTGGCACGAAAGTAGGCGACATTAGCTTCCTGGGAGCCGATGAAATTGCTTCTCTGAGCAATGGTTTCAAAGGCTTAGGCGGTGTTGGTAAATACACTGTGGGATTCAGCTTCAGCCAGACTTTACTAGGCAAGTTCATGCAACCAGGTAATGCAGTCATCACCTTGATGGAAGAATGCACTAATGACAACATGATCCTAAAGGCAACTTTGCCTTCAATACCAGATAGCGAACCCGTACCCGAACCCATCACCATTCTCGGTATGGCTTTGGGAGGCTTGGGTTTAGTCAAAGGTAAAATGAACCAGCGCCGCGCCGCCCGTGCAAATGTAATCGGTTAATCAGCTCTACTATTCTCGCACTCTTAGCATCCTTGTCAGGGGGGATGCTAACTCTTAACTGCCATCAGCGCGATCGCCATTAAATCATAAATGCTGAAAGACAAAGCTCAAAAACTACAATATGCGCTTACCAAGAGGTCTAGTGCTAGCCACTAAAATCACTAGACCTAAGTTTGTATAAATCTTTACGATATCTTCATCAAAAATCCTGCTTCCCCTCTAGAATCTTTATCAAAGCTCCTTATAAGATAATCCACATCAAGCAAATAAAGAATTAACAAGGAAGCAAGGAGTTAAACGCTATGAAAATTCGCAATCTTTCTACATTACTCGGTGTCACCGCTGCTGCTGTCTGTGTCGGCTTAGTAACTGGACAAGCAGCTAAAGCTGGAACCCTCGGCCCCGACTGGACTTATACAATGGACTCCTTCACCGACGGTCATGATGGCAATATCGGCGTAGGTAAAAATAGCAACTATGAAATGTATGGTATGGCAATGAGAGCCAAGGACGGCATCATCTCCATAGCATTCAACGCTAACCTCGCTCTTGCTGGGCAAGCTGATAGTGCCGCCGACGGCAACATCGGCTGGGGCGACGTACTTTTCAACTTCACAGGCAAAAGTTTAAAAGACGCAAGCGCTACGGGTTCATTGTTTGGTATCCGTTTCGCTGGTTCTAATGATTCTGGCGTTGCCGGCACTGGCGTTTTCAGCGGTGTCACAGCCAAGAGTGTGGCCAGTGACAATTCTGGATATAAAACCTTCAGTCAATACCAAAATGACGTTAACAACAGTTCTCCAAACACAAATACAGGCACCACAGGCGGACAAATAGGTTATGGCGGTGTAACTGTACCTGAAGCTAAGAGCTATTTAACCGATGTAAACGGTGTCAGCCAAGATACAGACTATGGTCAACTTAACGTCATTAAAACTGGAACTAAAGTAGGCGATATTAGCTTCCTGGGCGCTAGTGAGATTGCTTCTCTAGCTAGTGGTTTCGCTGGCTTAGGCGGTATTGGCAAGTATACTGTGGGATTTAGCTTCAGCGAAACCTTACTCGGCAAGTTTTTGCAGCCAGCTAATGCCGTTATTACCTTGTTGGAAGAATGCACTAACGACGGAATGATAGTGAAAGCAACTTTGCCTTCAGTACCAGATAGCGAGCCCGTACCCGAACCCATCACTATTGTCGGTATGGCTTTGGGAGGTTTGGGTTTAGTCAAAGGTAAAATCAATCAGCGCCGCGCTGCCCGTGCCAATGTAACGGCTTAATATCAATTCTAACAGTTAACTGTTAACGGTTAATTGTTAACTAAAATAAAAAAACGGTAGAAAAGTAAAATTTTCTACCGTTTTTTTATAATTTAAAGAATCATCTATCCTGCTAATTTCTAACAGAAAGGCGGGGCAGATTTACGATGATTGCACTTGAGGCAACAGTTCCCGCTTTTGACCTTGAATCACCTTCACCTGACCTTCATCGTCAACATCGACAACAGCATTATCGCCATCTTTGATGCGACCAGAAAGGATTTCCTCAGCAAGTACATCTTCCAATAACCGCATAATGGCGCGGCGTAGTGGTCTTGCACCGTAGCTTTGGTTATAACCTTCCTTAACAAGGCGTTCTTTGAAAGCCTCAGTAACATCAAGAGTAATACCCTTTTCTGTCAGGCGAGCAAATACCTCGTTGAGCAGAATGGCGGCGATTTCTTTGATTTCGTCCATCACCAATTGGCGGAAGACGATAATCTCATCAAGTCGGTTGAGGAATTCTGGGCGGAAGTAGCGCTTGAGTTCTTCGTTAACTAGCGAACGAATGCGGTTGTATTGAGCATCTGCTTGGTTGTCTGCGAACTCGAAACCAATACCTGTACCACCTTTCTCGATCACCGTTGAACCGATGTTGGATGTCATGATCAGCAGCGTATTTTTGAAATCTACGGTGCGACCTTTGGCATCTGTCAAGCGTCCGTCTTCTAATATTTGCAAGAGCATATTGAAGACATCGGGGTGTGCTTTTTCGATTTCGTCGAACAGCACTACTGTGTAGGGCCGACGGCGGACTGCTTCTGTTAATTGACCGCCTTCGTTGTAACCGACGTATCCGGGAGGCGAACCGATTAATTTGGAAACAGTATGACGTTCCATGTATTCAGACATATCGAGTCGAATCATGGCTTCTTCGGAACCGAAGAAATAGGCAGCTAAGGCTTTGGTGAGTTCGGTTTTACCGACACCAGTAGGGCCAGAGAAGATGAAACTGGCGATCGGGCGATTAGGATTTTTCAAGCCTACCCGCGCGCGGCGAATAGCGCGAGAAACGGCTTTAACTGCCTCCTCTTGACCGATGAGACGCTGATGGAGGGTGTCTTCCATGTGCAGCAGTTTTTCAGATTCAGATTCGGTCAGCTTGTTAACCGGTACGCCTGTCCAGCTTGCCACGATTTGGGCAATGTCTTCTTCAGTAACGTTGGGGGAAACGTCGGTTTCGCTTTTGCCTTCGGTTTTTTTGTTCTGGGAGATAGCGCGAATTTCGGCTTTGATTTCCATTTCGCGATCGCGCAGTTCCCCAGCTTTGTCAAAATCTTGAGAGCGCACTGCCTCTTCTTTTTCCTTGAGAACTTTACGTAGTTCTTTATCAAGTTCTTTCGCTGCTGGAGGCAATTGAGAGCTTAACAAACGCACGCGAGAACCCGCTTCATCCATTAAATCAATGGCTTTGTCGGGTAAGTAGCGATCGCTAATATATCGATCCGAAAGCTTAGCCGCTGCTTCCAGAGCTGAATCCAAGATTTTCAGCTTGTGGTGCTGCTCGTAGCGTTCCCGCAACCCGAACAATATCTCTATTGTCTCTGCAACAGTAGGTTCGCCTACCATTACTGGCTGGAAGCGGCGCTCTAAGGCGGCATCGCGCTCGATGTGTTTGCGGTACTCATCAAGGGTGGTGGCTCCGATGCACTGTAATTCTCCTCTAGCCAAGGCTGGTTTGAGAATATTGGCGGCATCAATTGCACCTTCAGCAGCACCCGCCCCGATCAGGGTATGAACTTCGTCTATTACTAGGATGACGTTACCCGCTGAGCGGATTTCATCCATTATTTTCTTGAGGCGTTCTTCAAATTCGCCTCGGTATTTAGTACCAGCGACCAGCAAACCGATGTCGAGAGTGACTACGCGCTTGTCTTCGAGAATGTCGGGTACGTCGTTATTGGCGATGCGTTGGGCGAGGCCTTCGGCGATCGCAGTTTTACCAACTCCCGGTTCCCCAATCAGCACGGGGTTATTTTTAGTCCGCCGTCCTAAAATCTGGATTACCCGCTCGATTTCTTTCTGTCGTCCCACCACTGGATCGAGTTTGCCATCAACGGCCATTTGGGTGAGGTTGGCTCCAAATTCATCCAGAGTTGGCGTTTTAGTGCGACCACTAGAACCGCCGGCAGTGACTTCCGCCGTTTCACCCAGCATCCGAATTACTTGGGTGCGGACTTTCGACAGGTCAACTCCCAGATTTTCGAGAACTCTAGCCGCTACGCCTTCGCCTTCTCGGATCAAACCTAAAAGTAAGTGTTCGGTGCCTATGTAGTTATGTCCGAGTTGGCGAGCTTCTTCTAGGGATAATTCTAGAACCCGCTTAGCACGAGGGGTGAACGGAATTTCCACCGCTACGAAGCCAGAACCCCGACCGATAATTTTTTCAACTTCGATCCGAGCATCTTTGAGGTTAACGCCCATCGATTTGAGCACTTTGGCCGCAACCCCCGTTCCTTCCCCGATCAGACCCAAGAGGATCTGTTCGGTTCCCACGAAATTGTGGCCCAGGCGGCGAGCTTCCTCCTGGGCGAGCATGATCACTTTTATGGCTTTTTCTGTGAAGCGTTCAAACATTGCTATCTCCCATCACCTGCTATTATGCCCATTTTGAGGTCACGCCAGCCTGCGCGAACTTTCCGCACATTCGAGAGTGAACTCGACGCTGAATAAAAGCGCGACACTTGCAACCGCTCTGCCGTTGAGGCTACGGTTGATTTTCTAGGCGATCGTTGCAGGGTGGCTTTCAACTGGGAAGGCCCAGATGGTGGCTGACCTACAACCTCCCCTAGACTGCAAGAAGATCGATCTTCTTGACCTGTGCCCAGCCTACTACTACGTATTGATGGATTGTAGCACAACCCTACTGGCTGTCATCTGCGTAGGACTGAACTGGGATCGGGAATTAAGTGTAATCGCAATTAATTTCTAACAATTAGTTAGATTGACTACAGTATTAGTATAATCCTCCTGCGATCGCAACCATACAAATTTGCACGGATAGTTTAGGCTGGTTATAGTGGATAGTAGACAGCAAAGTATAATTTAGGTAAACTATCTATGTCTGAGTCAGTTACTTCTTCTGAACAATCTTCTGAAAAATTAACTAATCTTGCTCAAAATCATCTATCCACCTCAGTTTCCGGACAACTCCAAGAGCAAATAGAACGCCAAAAAGCGCTAGCCAGGGTTATTTCTCGAATTCGCACTTCCTTAGAACTCGATACTATTTTTAAAACTACTGCCACAGAAGTACGTTGGTTACTTAATGCTGACCGGGTAGGAGTGTTTCGCTTTGACCCTGATAGTAGATGGGATGATGGCGAATTTGTCTCTGAAGATGTGCTATCACCCTTTCCCTCAGCACTGGCAACCAAAATCCATGACCATTGCTTTGGGGAGCAGTTTGCCGTTCATTATGCCCAAGGTAGAGTGCAATCAGTGGCCGATATTTATTGCGCCGGACTTAGTGATTGTCACATAAAAATTCTCGAAGCGTTTCAGGTGCGGGCAAATTTAATTGTTCCTTTACTCAAAGGTGAAAATCTTTGGGGATTAATCTGCATCCATCAATGCAGCGAAGCCCGCGAGTGGCAGCCATCAGAAATTGAGTTTGTCAAGCAAGTTGCCGACCACTTTGGTATTGCTCTCCAGCAAGTAGAATACATAGAAAAAATTAAACTCCAAGCCAATCTCTTAGTTCAAGCAAAAGCTCAAGAGAAAGCCCTAATCTGTCAACAAGCTTTAGTGAAGATTGCCAATACAATTCGCCAATCCCTAGACTTCACTACTATTTGTCAGACTACCACTGCTGAAGTAAGACAACTCCTAGAGGTAGACCGAGTTACCATTTATCGCTTTAATCCTGATTGGAGTGGAGATATTTTGTTTGAATCTCTAGGAGAAGGTTGGAAACCCTTAGTCGGCGTTTCCCCCACTATTGAAGATACGCATTTAATGGAAACTCAAGGTGGGCGCTATGCTGGTAATGAAACTTTTGCAATTCCTGATATTTATAAAGCTGGTCATACAGATTGTCATGTAGCTCTACTAGAGGAATTTCAGGCTAGAGCTTATATCGTAGCGCCCATTTTTCAGGAACAACGTCTCTGGGGTTTGTTGACAGCCTTCCAAAATTCTAGTCCCCGCTTTTGGGAAAGTGATGAAGTGCAACTGCTTGCACAAATTGGCGAGCAACTAGGAATTGCCTTACAGCAGTCAGAGATCGTGGCACAAATTCAAGCCCAGACAACAGAATTAGATCGGATGCTCCAAGAGTTGCAAGAATCACAAATGCAACTAATTCAAAATGAGAAAATGGCTAGTCTGGGACAACTTGTGGCTGGTATTGCCCACGAAATTAACAACCCAATTAATTTTATCTATGGTAACTTAGACTATATTAATGAATATGTCCAAAAAGTCGTTAGTCTTATCTATCTCTACCAAGAGTATTATCCTCATCCAGCAGTAGAAATTCAAAAAAAATCAGAAGAAATTGATCTAGACTTTATTCTTAAAGATTCGCAGAAGATTCTGGCTTCTTTAAAATTTGGTGCCGAGCGGATTAGAAAAATTGTCCTCTCTCTGCGAAATTTCTCCCGTTTAGATGAAGCAGAATGTAAGCCTGTGGCTATTCACGAAGGGATTGAGAGTACCTTACTAATTTTGGGGCATAGATTGCAGCCTGCTGGCAATCAACGGGGGATTGAAGTAATTACTAATTACGGTAATGTTCCCTTAATAGAATGTTATCCGGCTCAACTCAATCAAGTATTTATGAATCTTTTGACGAATGCGATCGCTTCCCTGGAAAAAGCTATCGCTGGTGGCAAGTTTAAAGATAGTAATATACTTGAAAAACAACCAGCCCGAATTTGGATTAACACGCGACTAATCAACCAAAATCAAGTAGAAATCCGTATTCGTGACAACGGAGTTGGGATTTCTGAGAGTACCAAAGCAAAAATATTCGATCGCTTTTTTAGTAGCATGGGAAGTCAGCAGCGTACAGGTTTAGGGTTGGTAAATACTTTGCAAATTATCGCGGAAAAACATCATGGTACAATTAAAGTCAACTCAACCCCAGACCAGGGGGCAGAATTCATTATTTATTTACCCGTGAAAATGAAAGCATAAATCTTGCTCAAATTCTGGCTTTTGAAGACCGCTCCGCCACAGAATTAAAGCATCTTCCTCCGGCTCTTGATAATAGCCGCGTCTGCGTCCAGCCTCTTTAAAGCCAAATTTTTGATAAAGAGATATTGCTACAAAATTAGAGGCGCGTACTTCCAAAGTTGCCCACTCTAATTGTCGCTGATAAGCTAACTTTAACAAAGCACAAAGTAGAGTTTTTCCGAAGCCTTGACCTTGGTAATCAGGATGAATACCCAACATGGTAATATGACCCTCCCCTAAAATTGCCCACAGACAAGCCAGACCAATTAGAGATGGGGAGGGGACGGGCGGTAGGGGCAATTCTCCTGCGATCGCCCCAATGCCTGCAATGCCCTGTGTATCGTCTATGGGGTATGGCGGGTACGGCGGCGACACTGCAACTACAAAATCCTGATTTTCCCTCGCATGAAACTGACCTGCTGAGGGGAGAAGGGGAGACTTTCTGTTTCCTTCTATCCACAAACCGAGTAAATCGCTGTTAGGACTTTCCAGTTCTCGGCGATAAGCTTCCAGCGTCCAAAGTCCGCCAAAACAAAGGCGGTCAAGTTCAACGGCCGCTGGCAACTCCTGTAAGTTAAGATGTTTAATTTCGATCAAAGCCAAAGCACTCAATCGTACACTGTAATAGGATATATCCACAACCATGAGAGAAACCGGGTTTCTAGTTTGAGCGATCGCACTCATCAGGAATTTTGGTTCATAAACCCGTTTTCCGTCTAATTCATGGGTTCAACAAATTAACAATTCCACAATGGTATCAATTCAATCAGTAGAAGTTCAAAATTCAGGACTTCAGTATCTATCTAAATCTCAAAGTAGCTCAGAGCGATCGCCTAATCAGGAAATTTTACCGCTCACAGCTAGAGTCAACAGTCAAGATCGTCTGGAAATAGGGGGTTGCGATGTAGTTGGTTTAGTTGAGCAATTTGGCTCACCGCTTTATATTTTGGACGAGGTGACATTACGAACAGCTTGCAGTCAGTACCGGGAAGCTTTAAAACGCTACTATCCCGGTGAGTCCCAGGTACTCTATGCTTCTAAGGCGTGGAGTTGTATGGCAGTTTGCGCGATCGCAGCTTCCGAAGGCTTAGGTATTGACGTAGTTTCTGGGGGCGAAATCCACACAGCCATCCAAGCCGGCGTTAATCCTGACCAACTGTACTTTCATGGCAACAACAAATCTCGCAGCGAACTGCAACTAGCGATAGAAAGCGGCTGTACTATTGTCGCCGACAACTGGCTGGAATTGTCAACTCTCGTTGACATTCTGGAAAATAAAGCAACTCAACCAGTTCGCGTCATGCTGCGCTTTACTCCGGGGATCGAGTGTCACACGCACGAGTATATCCGTACAGGCCACCTCGATAGTAAATTTGGCTTCGATCCCAACGATTTAGATCGAGTCTTCGCATTTATCAGCAAACAACCGTCATTATCCTGCATTGGCTTACACGCTCACATTGGTTCCCAGATATTTGAACTGCAACCTCACGAAGATTTAGCCGGAGTCATCGTCGAAGCCTTCGTAAAAGCAGCACGTTGTGGCCTACCTGTGGGAGAAATCAACGTTGGCGGCGGCTTAGGCATCAGCTATACTGAAGCGGACGATCCTCCAACTATTGAAGCTTGGGTCAAGGCGATCGCAAGATCGGTAGCAGCAGCTTGCGAAAAGCTGGAAATACCCTTACCCAAATTACTTTGCGAACCAGGGCGATCGCTCATTGCTACAGCTTGCGTCACCGCTTATACCGTTGGCTCTAAAAAAGTCATTCCCGGAATACGGACTTATCTAGCTGTAGATGGCGGGATGTCAGACAACCCTCGTCCGATTACCTACCAATCAGCATATCGAGCGATCGCAGCTAACCAGATGTCCGCTCCTTTAACCGAGACAGTGACAATTGCTGGCAAACACTGCGAATCAGGCGATATTCTGATTAAAAATGCCTCGTTACCAGTATCAAAACCAGGAGATATTCTGGTCGTGATGGCAACAGGTGCTTACAATTACAGCATGGCTTCTAACTACAATCGGTTGCCTCGACCAGCAGCCGTTTTGGTCAGAGATGGGGAAGCAAACGTTATCATACAGCGTGAAACTTACCAAGATTTGCTAAGGCAAGACCGCTTGCCAGAAAGACTCGTCAAACAAGTGGAATAAAAGACGGTTCATGCTTCATGGTTCATGCTTCATGGTTCAAGGTTCATGGCTTGCAGCGAACTATGAACCATGAACAATCAACAATCTGGTTTTGACTTTAACAGTGCGGGCTTTTTGCAATATCCCCCTGTATCCTTTTTAATTCACGGGCTAGATCTGGGATTGGTCTTTGCCCTAGCGTACATGGTGCTCGTCATTATTGGGGAACGCCGGACGCTATGGATGGTAAGGGGGTTTATTGTTCTGATGTTAGCTACCGCCGTAAGTAACTGGGCTGGCTTGAGGTTGCTGCATATTGCCCTCAACAGTTTGGTGACTGGTTCGGCTGTGGCAATGGCGGTGATCTTGCAGTCGGAATTTCGCCGATTTCTGGAACAATTAGGCCGGGGTGAAATTCTGCAATTATTTGGGCCAGGTCGTCGGCCAAGTCCTGAGCCTGATAGCGTAATTGATGAAATTGTGGACGCAGTTAAAGAACTTTCGCAAAACCGGACTGGGGCTTTACTAATTCTGGAAACCGATTCTCCAATTGACGAGCGAGATTTTTCGGTACCTGGTGTAAAGCTTAATGCTGAAGTTTCTAAAGAACTGTTGCAAACTATATTTCAGCCAAAAACTCTGCTTCACGACGGGGCTACTCTGATTCGAGGTTCTCGGATTGTGTCGGCGGGAGTGATTTTGCCGCTTTCAGAGCGTACCGCGTCGCGGCAGTTAGGAACTCGTCACCGAGCTGCTATGGGGATTACAGAGCGAGTGCAAGCGTGCATCTGTGTGGTTGTCTCTGAGGAAACTGGTTCTATTTCTTTAGCCCAGATGGGAACTTTAAATCGACCTTTGACGAGTAGCAAACTCAAGGAGTTGCTAGAGGCAAAGCTTTGCCCGTCGGAGGGAGAGAGAGTGGCAACCCCCCTCCCTATAGGCAATCTGGGACGGCAGATTGGCTTGAAGGGTTCGGCTTTGATTTCGTGGATATTACGTCGTCCGCCACCTGCTAATCGGGATAAACACTGACGCTGCCACAAGCTTGAAAGCATGGGGATTTCGGATAATTCTATGAGTGCAAAGTTAAGCGTTTTACAAGAGTTGCCTGCTGACCTCGACCGGGAAAGACTGCCTAAGCACGTAGCTGTGATTATGGATGGGAACGGTCGTTGGGCTAAACGTCAGGGTTTGCCTCGCATTGTGGGCCACCGCCAGGGAGCAATTACCCTGAAGGAGTTGTTGCGGTGCTGCAAGGATTGGGGCATTGCAGCGTTAACTACTTATGCTTTTTCAACTGAGAATTGGGGCAGACCTCTGGAAGAGGTGGATTTTCTGATGAGCTTATTTGAGGGAAAGTTGCGCCAAGAATTACGAGAGATGGTGCAGGAGGGGGTACAAATCAAATTTATGGGAAATTTACAGGCTTTGCCTGTGTCTTTGCAAAGGGAAATTGAACGCTCTGTGGCTGCAACTGCACAAAATCAGGGGATTCGCTTGACTGTGGCGACGAATTATGGTGGGCGACAGGAGATTGTGGCCGCAACTCGCGCGATCGCGACTCAGGTGCAACTTGGGCAACTCCAAACGGAGGAGATTGATGAGACTTTGTTTAAAACTTATCTCTATACTGCCGATCTTGGCGATCCCGATTTGTTGATCCGCACGAGTGGGGAAATGCGGCTGTCGAATTTTATGCTCTGGCAAATGGCTTATGCGGAAATTTATATTACTGATACTCTTTGGCCAGATTTTGACCGTAAGGAGTTTCACAGGGCTTTATGTGCTTACCAGGAGCGCAGCCGCAGGTTTGGGAAAGTTTGAGGGAAGTTAGTAAAGTATTTTGCTATTTAGTCAAGCTCCTCCTCTCCCCATCCTTCGGTTTACGGCCCTGAGAAGACGGCGGCTTCAATATCCTGGCGGCTGAGGGAATATTTGAAGGCTCGCTGAATGTCTTGACCATCCGCTCCGGCATGAAGGTAGCGAACAGTGAGCTGGTCTATATCTAGAGAAACTTCTGCTTCCCAGGTGGGTCGCTGAATTCGCCAGCAGTGGAGTTCGCGGCCATCTTGTTGGCAACCTCGGCTTTTTAGCCACTGCTCAATTTCTGGCAGGGGATGGTTGTATAGGGGGGTATCAGGGGAAGGAATGGTCATTGGTATTTTGGTAAGGGGAAAGTTAAGAATTAAAAATTAAAAATCAAAAATTAAATTGGCTGGTTTTTAATTTTTAATTTCTATATTTTAATGGGTGGTGACTTCAGGGCGAATTAAGGCGATCGCGATCGCGATTCCTAGACAACCAAGTAGGGTTAGTCCCAATATGAACAGAACGAAGATTTCTCCAGATGAGAGGGGGCGATCTGTGGGGTCTAGGGAGGCTGAGTCAGAATTTTTGGAAGGGGAGTTGGAAAGGGGATGGTTTAAGTTTGATGGGGGTTGAATTAAATTTAAGCGTGAATAGTCGATGAAGCGATCGTAGGCGAGACGGCGTTCTGGGTTGCTGAGGGTGGCGTAAGCTTCGTTGAGTTGTTGAAATTTAGCGATCGCGATCCCTCTTGGCAGATTGGTGGTATCGGGATGATAGAGTTTGCTGAGTTCTCGGTACGATCTCCGAATTTCTCTGTCTGAAGCTGAAGGTTGTACTCCTAGTAAAGCGTAATAAGTTGAAGCCAGATGAGTTTGTCGTGGCATCTTCTGATGTTTATGTTTTGAAGTTGCTTCGTCCCCTGTCACCGTAGCCCCTTTTTACCTACTTTTTAATCATTAGTTTAAGTATTTTAGCCCACAAATAGGCTAAATACCTGTACCAGCATCGCTGCTTCATAATCCCTTAAGGTTGTAAGCTTTTCCCTCTTCCCAAGCCTCTAGCTATAGATTATGATAAATGCGATCGCAACAGGAGCGGTTAGTTGGCATCGCTATATTCAGCAAACCCTATTTACTTTAGCTATCGCTACGCACGCTGACATCAGGCAGCGGTTTGAAGGGTTTATGTTTGCAGTTCGCTACATTTAGCCATAACGATTCAATGCCTAGTTTATGAAATTGGTAAGTAGTCGGACAAAAGTAAACGACACTGTGTTAAGAAATATTAACAAGCCTGAAAACTTTACTGTTCCCCGTGTCCTGTTCCCTGTTCCCTTGTCCTCATAGTTAACTTTATTTTTGTCCGACTACTTATCGGGTCTTGCGAGACTTTGGGCGATCGCATCCGCTATCTTTGGCAGCGTTTTATGGCTAACTTCCGTAAAACGATGATTTCCTGGCACCACTACCACATTAGGAGCAGCAGAACACCGTTTTACGCATCCGGTTCCTTGAATCGAGACATACTGTTCCAGGTTGCGATCGCAAAGTATTCGATCTAAGGCCTCACATAATCCTTTACCCCCTCGCTTCAAACATCCTGATTTTTGGCAAATCTGCACTTTAATTTTGGGTGTAATTTTGACTTCTTGAGTCACTGAAGATACGGAAGTAGAAGCTATTTCTGGCGCTATTTGAGCATGACACCCAGAAAAAGGTATAATCTGAGTTGCTTTGAGCTTGACTTCGCGGGTATGGGGATCTAACTTCCTGATGCCTGTTACCCGGATTGATTCACCAGGCTGAAACAATAACCCCTCAGTCCTCCGCATTGCTTTGGGAAGCTTGATCGGTATTTCTGTCGATAACACTCCTAAACGTATGTATTTCAACTTCCCACCATGACTCATCAAGCCTAGAAATTGACCTTCAATACTGAATTCTCTGTGTGAGTAGTTATCAGAATTAATCACGATCTTGCTCTCCTAAGCGATACGTTTAGCTTCTACAGTTTTCGGCAGTTTCAAGGGATCTTCTAAGCCTGCGATCGCCAGTTCCCATCCATTCGCAAGCGTAAAAATCTTTTCACTATCTGTCTCTGTTTCTTTCACTACTTCTTCTTCCAAATCTTTTTTCGCAACATAGACAACCAAATGTCCAGTAGAATTCCGGCGAAGCATCACTTTCATTTAATTTCCTCAGCAAGTTCAAGTTTGATTTCTTCAGCAAGTTCAAGTTCTTTTTTGCGGCAACCGACAATGTAGCCCGTAGTCATAAAATGCACAGCATAGATGTAGGAACTTTGCAAAAAAGTACCGATGCTGACGACATAGCCCACATCACCTTTCTTTGCCAAAGTTGCGCCAATATCTTTACCGGGAAACGTACCGTCATTACGAATCAGTTTGCGCGATCGCACTTTCTGACCAATTTCAAAGACGGGAGGGGAATCGATTTCAATTTCATCTGTTTGCATGAGCGTATGACCTCGCTTGGGGAACTAAACTCAAAAGTTCTTCAATAGTGAGACTGCGCTTAACTTCAACCGCTTGATGTCTCACCGCTTCTACCACTAACTGAATTTCCTCAGAATTGAGGATGATTCCCTCCTTTTGCAACACATTCACAACTAAATGCCGACCCGAATGTTTCCCTACCACAAAGCGGCGTTCCCAGCCGACATCCTCTGGAGCAAACGGTTCATAAGTGACGGGATTGTGCAGGATGCCGTGAGCGTGGATACCAGATTCATGAGCAAAGGCATTTTCGCCGACGATCGCTTTCCAGGGGGGAACTGGACATTTAGAAGCTCTAGCAACTAAACGAGAGAGTTCTAACAGTCGTTTCGTATCAATTCCCGTTTGAATGCCGTAAATGCGTTTCAATGCCATTACAACTTCCTCCAGCGCAGCATTACCTGCTCGTTCACCCAATCCATTTACGGTGGTATTCACTGATAAAGCTCCGGCTTGAATGCCAGCTAACGCATTTGCTGTTGCCAGTCCGAAATCGTTATGCGTGTGCATTTCCACTGGAATTGATAGGTGAGAAACCAACTGGCGAACTTTGTGGTAAGTGGTTAACGGATCGAGAATACCAACGGTGTCACAGAAGCGAAACCGGAAAGCACCCCATTCTTGAGCAAAGGAAGCTACATCTAGTAGAAAGGAGTCCGAAGCTCTGGAAGAATCTTCACCACCAACTGATACAGCTAAACCGCGATCGCGCGCAAAATTGATCGTGTCTCGCAGGCAATCGAGCATAACCCGCCATTGCCCGTGAAATTTTGCTGCTATTTGAATATCTGAAACTGGAACAGAAATGTGAACTCGGTGCAAGCCGCAGTCTAGCGATGCCTGAATATCAGATATTTTTGCCCGGTTCCAACCCAGTAATTGAGCCTTCAACCCTAAATCTGCGATCGCTCGGATAGCTTCGGCTTCTTCTTGTCCCATTGCCGGAATGCCAACTTCCAGTTCTTGCACGCCAATCGAGTCCAGAAAGGTAGCGATCGCGATTTTTTCTTCAATATTGAAGGCAATCCCGGCTGCCTGTCCTCCATCTCGCAAGGTCGTATCATTAATCTGAATGAGAGGGATTTTCATGCTCGTTTTCTCATATAGCTAGGGAAGAGGGAAGAGGGAAAAGGAAAAAGCTTGACGAAGTAAGGGATTATGAACCAGAGGTAAGAGTTGGAGTTGCCCTAAGCGCCTTGGCGGTTGCTATATTAATCGGCAATTCTGTCACATCTTTTTGATTCAATTTAACCTTGTTAGTTTCCTTTCGACATAATCATAGGTAACTAAGAAATCAGATTTGTGCCTCTAGCCAATCAAAGATTTGAGTAAGTTCTTGAAGTGTGATCAATCCATACTGCCAAAGCAGCATAGGTAAAGGAGCGTGGGCCTGTTCAGGATGACGCAGCAACACAGCGATTTCTGCCGATGAAACTGCCAATTCATGCTGCAGGAATTGAATCAATTTTGTGTTGCTGCTCATAGCTGACTCCAAATTAAGGAAATGGAATAGATTGAGTTAAACGTTCAATTACCTATGCCCGATTCGTAAACTTAATCAGGATTTAATCAGGCTATCGTCGGCAAGGAAATGTGCTAAGTGGAAGGCGCGATCTTCGGTTTGCAACAGAAATTGCTCGTAGAGATAGCGAGTGGCGCGATCGCCCACACTCTCTGCCTGTGATGCCTGCCGCCGCAATAGATCGATCGCTGCTTGCTCCGCTTGCAAGTCATTTTCTACCATCTGCCGAGCCGTGAAAATTCCATCGGGTTCTGGTGAGAAACAGCACAATTCTGCTAGTTTGCTGAAGCTGGCAGCAGGAACACCGCCTAATCCATTCAAGCGTTCACCAATTTGGTGGACATAACCCTGAACTTGTTCGTAGCTTTCAGCAAAGAACTCATGTAGGGAATAAAACTCTGCACCTTCCACCACAAAATGATGTTTTTGGTATTGCAGATACAGCGCTTGAAAAGTAGCAAGCCCAATATTCAATCCTTCACAAACTGGAATAGTGACTTCCTGCCCTAATCCAATTGGATTTGTTTGCACTTGACCAAATTCTTGGATAAGTGTCTCTGTCTGTATCATTTGATAGTCTCCTTAAGTTAAGTATGAGCCTGAGTTTGGCGATGAACTTGAATAGCTTTTCTTGGAAATTAAAAAGACTTTGTTTCGGAATTGTGCAGCTTAATCAGCGTTCCAACACCGCTCTAGCCAGTTCACCATCTCCTGGCGAGAGGCAACAAATTGTTGTACTACACTTCGCAGCAATAGAGCACTGATGCCATTCTGTACTTCAACTCGCAGCGAACCATCTTTGGGACACCAACAAGGAATCATTAATTCTTGGAGGCGATGGTAAATCTGCCAGCGATCGATGCGAGAAACAGAAACAACATGAGTAACAGAAATGCTGATATTCAACTCGTTATCAATGTAGCTAGTGTCAGGGTTTGCAGGGGAAAGGGGAGACATTGGAGTTACCTCGAAAACAGGATTAAGGAGCGTTTGGCAATTAAAAATTAAAAATGTAAAATTAAAAATTACGACTTAAGTTTTTAATTTTTAATTTTTAATTTTTAATTATCCTTGATGATTTTGGGTCAACAGTTGAATTTGTTGTTCTAAATTTTCAATGCGCGAGAGCAATGCTTGCATTGCCACTGCTTCGACATCGGGAACTTGCCCATGCTCTAGGGGGCAGGTTTGAGTATTTGTGCGACAAATATTACGTCCGGGGATTCCAACAGCGGTGCAATGAGATGGAACGTCTCGCAGCACGATCGAGCCAGCTCCAACGCGAGCGTAGTCTCCTATTTGGATGTTGCCCAGAACTTTTGCTCCAGCACCGACTACCACATACTGACCGAGAGTAGGATGGCGTTTACCTGTTTCCTTGCCGGTGCCACCGAGCGTTACTCCCTGATAAATCAAGCAGTAATCGCCCACAATTGCCGTCTCCCCAATCACCACACCCATGCCGTGATCGATAAAAACCCCTTTGCCGATCGCGGCACCGGGATGAATTTCAATCCCCGTGAAAAACCGAGTCAGGTGTGAAATCAGGCGGGGAACAAACGCAACCCGACGACGATAAAGCCAGTTTGCGAAACGATATAGGGTGAGAGCATGGAAACCGGGGTAGCAGCACAGCACCTCCAACCAATGATGAGCGGCCGGATCGCGATCGAAGATGATCCGAAAATCTTCCCTTAGCGATCGCAGGATGGCGATCGCAGAAGTTGGCTCGATCGAGAGAGCATCCTGACCGGGACTTCTCCTGAAACGCTCAGGGAGGGGGAGACAGAGTGAGGTGGGAGAGTGCTGCATTGCTTTCAGGTTGCAAACTATGTTCTGTTCTCCTGCTTATATCAGACAGCAAAAAACAGGGCAGAATCAGCAACCCGAATCAAAGTTATTGAATTAATTAGCGATGTACTCAATCCCTCAACCTATATCTGGCAAATAACTCAATTTTTTTTTGGGTTGAGGGACTAGCATTATTGATGGCAGGGACTGGTATTAATCGAAATAGGAACAAGTATTCGAGCACTCACAGCAAAAGCTAGGGTTCATGGGCTTTACAGAAAATTATTAGCCCGAATAACACGCTGCTGACTCTGTACTCAAACCAGAGATTTTGTATCCAATATATCTATTTATAGTGTAGTTATGTTCATAATGAACAAATATAAAAAAAATGTTACATTCATTGCTTTTGTTTTCTCAAAAGTGCTAATTTAGATACAGAATTGAATTTCGGCTCTTGCTGGGAGCGATCTTCAACTGTTTGCTCCCAGTTTTTAATCAAAAAAACTATTGAAACTCCCTCTAGATAAGCTTTTGGGACATATTTTGCATATTGTTTGAGTACAACTCTCTTAGCTTAAAAAAGCACTAAAAATATCTTTATCTATTGATTTTATAAGGGTTTGAGCCGAGTACAAAAAATACTACTCCCCTACTCAAAAAATACTCGTACCCCCCACAAAAAATACTCGCACCTCAACCCCAAAAAAAATTTTTGTGCTGAGTCAGTCTGGCTTTGAAAGCTTGAGTACAAGCTAATGAATTCAATAACTCTTACCGGGAATGCTGAACTGAGGCGGTTTGGGGTCGCTGCTATAACTTGCATAACACCAATCACTCAACCCTCCAAACCAGAAACACAGGTTCTTATAACCGAAAGTACAAATTTAGTTTCTTGGCAGGAGACATAGGTGAGCGGAGTAACTCACTCAATGGTTTCCCAACTTCTGTGAATGAAGTCGCTGTACTACAGCATTGATAACAGTCCTAAATTTGGACAAATAAAAAGTTCTAGCCTGCATTGGCAGGTTGTCTGTAACAAGCGACTTCAATCAATTTTTCAGAAGAAAGGAAAAGGTCTATTTCTCAGCAGCAATGTCCACCTAACCCTGCCGAAATTCAATGACACCACCTCCCTCTTTAGAACTTCTCTCACCTCCAGTTACCGAAACTGTTACAGATATTACAATCGGTAAAAATTCGGTAAAAAAGAGTTCAGATAGCTGTGGTTGTAGTAGCAATACCAGTGCAGCACCTAGCCACGATCAACGAATGCTCGATCGCATTTCCAAGCATCCCTGCTACAGCGAAGAAGCACACCATCATTATGCTCGGATGCACGTTGCAGTAGCTCCTGCCTGCAACATTCAATGCAACTACTGTAACCGGAAGTATGACTGTGCCAACGAAAGCCGTCCCGGTGTGGTTAGCGAGTTATTAACTCCAGAAGAAGCAGCTCATAAGGTGTTAGTAATTGCGGGCAAAATTCCGCAGATGACAGTGTTAGGAATTGCTGGCCCTGGCGATCCACTGGCCAATCCTGAAAAGACTTTCCGCACCTTTGAGTTGATTGCTGATAAAGCACCTGATATTAAGCTTTGCCTGTCTACCAACGGGCTGATGCTACCAGATCATGTAGATAAAATCAAAGCGCTCAACGTCGATCACGTCACCATTACCATTAACATGGTAGACCCAGAAATCGGCACTAAAATTTATCCTTGGGTACACTATCGGCGCAAACGCTACAAAGGCTTAGAAGCAGCAAAAATTCTGCACGAACGGCAGATGGAAGGCTTACAAGCACTTAAAGAAGCCGACATTCTTTGCAAAGTAAACTCGGTGATGATTCCTGGCATTAACGACGAACATCTGGTCGAGGTAGATCAAGTGATTCGCGAGAAAGGTGCTTTCCTGCACAACATCATGCCGTTAATTTCAGCCCCCGAACATGGTACTCACTTTGGTCTTACCGGACAGCGCGGCCCCAACCCCAAGGAACTGAAAAAGCTGCAAGATGAATGTGCTGATAGCAACATGAAAATGATGCGTCACTGTCGCCAATGTCGTGCCGATGCAGTGGGGTTATTAGGTGAAGATCGCAGCCAGGAATTTACTAAAGATAAGTTCATGGAAATGGATTCCCAGTATGACTTGGAACTGCGGCAAGAAGTCCATTCTGGCATTGAGAAATTCAAAGAAGAAATCAAACTTGCTAAAGCCAAAGTTAAGCCCAGCGAACGAGTAAAAAATAGTCCTAAGATTCTGGTAGCAGTGGCAACTAAGGGCGGCGGGATTGTTAACCAACACTTTGGTCACGCTAAGGAATTCCAAATCTTTGAAGTGGATGCCAACGAAGCCAAATTTGTAGGACACCGTAAGATTGACCAATACTGTCAGAGCGGTTATGGCGAAGATGCGACCCTGGAATATGTGATTAAAGCGATCGCTGATTGTAAAGCAATTCTTGTTTCTAAAGTCGGTGAATGTCCCAAAGCAGAATTAAGGGAAGCAGGATTGCAAGTTGTTGAAGCTTACGACGTGATTGAGAAGGTAGCAAGAGAGTTTTACGACCAGCACGTTCAAAAGTTTTGAGTTCATCAGTTAATGAGTTTTGAGTTGAAAAACCGAATTAAAAACTTAAAACTCATTACTTAAAACTCATTACTTAAAACTCGACAAAGGAGATTGTTATGGCCTACATCATCACCAGTCAGTGCATTGAATGTCATCGTTGTGAATTCATTTGTCCTACCGGAGCAATTACCAAAAATGAACAACAATATCAAATTAATTCTGGACGCTGCAATGATTGTGTGGGCCATTACTCTGTACCTCAATGCTGGGCAGCCTGTCCCACAAACAGAGGATGCGTTCCAAACCTGGCAACTCTCTCTCAATCGCTTTCTACAAAGCCTACCAATGACTACTGGGAGAACTGGTTTGATATCTACAACGGTCTGGTATCACGAATAAAAACAAACCAACTCTCTGATTATTGGCAACGCTGGTTTGATAACTATTCACAAGCATTATCTCAACAACTACAAAACCCTACATCGGTGGGAGTTAACCCATGAATACAGTCATTTATCTCGATAACAATGCCACAACCCAGGTCGATCCTGATGTAGTGGAAGCAATCTTACCTTATCTCACTCATTACTACGGCAATCCTTCCTCAATGCACAGCTTTGGCGGACAGGTGGGAAAAGCTTTAAAAACAGCTCGTCTTCAAGTTGCTAATTTGCTTGGTGCTCAAGAGTCGGAAATCATTTTTACCAGTTGTGGAACTGAAGGCAATAACACTGCTATTCGTGCTGCGATCGCAGCCCAACCCGATCGCAAACATCTAATTACTACTCAAGTAGAACACGCCTGCGTGTTGAACTTATTTAAACAACTGGAAAAGCAGGGTTACACCGTCACCTATCTGTCGGTAGATGGCAAAGGACAGTTAGACCTGATGGAACTGGAAGCGGCGATTACAGGCAGTACAGCCCTCGTTTCGACTATGTATGCCAACAACGAAACTGGGACTATCTTTCCAATTGAGCAAATTGGAGCGATCGCTAAAGAATACGGGGCCGTCTTCCATGTCGATGCGGTGCAGGTTGCAGGAAAACTGCCCCTGGATATGAAAACTAGCACTATTGATTTAATGACGATTTCCGGTCATAAATTACACGCCCCCAAAGGTATTGGTGCCCTATTTGTCCGCAAAGGATTCCGCTTCCGTCCGCTGCTAATAGGCGGACATCAGGAACGGGGACGACGCGCTGGAACCGAAAATGTCGCCGGCATCATTGGATTGGGTAAAGCTGCGGAACTAGCACAACTTCATCTAGTGGATGTCGCACAGGAAAAGAAATTGCGCGATCGCCTCGAAAAAGGACTGCTGGCGATTGCTGATACCGAAATAAATGGCGATCGCAAACATCGCCTCCCCAACACCACCAACATCGGCTTCAAATACATCGAAGGCGAAGCCATCCTACTCTCCCTCGACCAGTACGGCATCTGTGCTTCCTCTGGTTCCGCCTGTACCTCCGGTTCTCTAGAGCCTTCTCATGTGCTACGGGCAATGGGCTTACCTTATACCACTCTGCACGGCTCGATCCGATTCAGCCTTTCCCGCTACACCACCGAAGCCGATGTCGATCGCGTCCTCGAAGTGATGCCCGGAATTGTCCAGCGCTTGCGAGACCTCTCTCCCTTCAAAAACGACCAAGCCGAATGGTTGCAAGATCGCCAAGAAGCTGTTGCCGGAACCAGATAACCCATCAGTTAACCGTTAACCGTTAACCGTTAACCGTTAACAGAACAGTTAACACACTCATCATCAAAAGGAGACACCACCATGTGGGACTACACCGAGAAAGTATTAGACCTGTTTTATCACCCTAAAAATCAGGGCGCGATCGAAGAAGCCAATGAATCAAATATTGCAGTTGTGTTTGGCGAAGTTGGCAGTATTGCCTGCGGCGATGCCTTGAGACTGCACCTCAAGATTGAAGTAGATGCCGACAAAATATTGGATGCACGCTTTCAAACCTTTGGTTGTACCAGCGCGATCGCCTCCTCTTCAGCCCTCACCGAAATCATCAAAGGACTCACTTTAGACCAAGCCTTAAATATTAGTAATCGCGACATTGCCGATTATTTAGGCGGACTACCAGAAGAAAAAATGCACTGCTCTGTAATGGGGCAAGAAGCACTAGAAGCCGCTATTTTCAAATATAGAGGCATCGAAGTAGAACACCATGAAGACGATGACGGCGCACTAATTTGTAGCTGCTTTGGTGTTAGCGAAAATAGAATCCGTCGCGTTGTAATTGAGAACAATCTCACCACAGTAGAACAAGTTACTAGCTACGTCAAAGCCGGGGGCGGTTGTAGTTCCTGCGGAGCAGATATTGAAGATTTAATTGCCATTGTGCTGCAAGAAAAACAAGTCACCGCTGCGAGAGTTGCCGCAGAAATCGCCTCAGTCCAAGCACAAAATCGCCCTCTAACAACGGTGCAAAAAATTAACTTAATTCAAACCGTTTTACAAGAAGTACGTCCGATTTTAATTGCTGATGGTGGCGACGTAGAACTCTACGACGTAGAAGGCGATGTCGTCAAAGTAGTGCTTAAAGGAGCTTGTGGCTCCTGTGAAAGCAGCACAGCAACCCTCAAAAACGCCATCGAAGTTCGGTTACGAGAACGTATTTTACCCACCCTAGTAGTTCAAGCAGTTGCATGAAATCTATGTTATTTCTAATTCCCCCAGTTGGGCGATCGCCGCCACGGTCGATCGGTTCCAATTCTCGAAAGTGTTAGCAGTTAAGAGTTAGTAGTTAATGGTTAGTAGTTAATGGTTAGTAGAAAAATACAACAACTAACAACTAACAACCAACAACTAACAACCAACAACTAACAACCAACAACTAACAACTAACAATCAACAATTACCCCTTATCACTTCTAAAGGAGATTCATCCCATGACAGACGAAAGCATTAGACAGATTGCCTTCTACGGCAAAGGCGGCATCGGTAAATCCACCACTTCACAAAACACGATCGCAGGCATGGCCGAACTAGGTCAGCGCGTCATGATCGTAGGCTGCGACCCCAAAGCAGACTCCACCCGCTTAATGCTGCACAGCAAAGCCCAAACCACCGTTCTACACCTAGCAGCCGAACGCGGTGCAGTTGAAGATGTCGAACTCGAAGAAGTCTTGTTGACAGGCTATCGCGATGTCCGTTGCGTTGAGTCTGGTGGCCCAGAACCCGGCGTTGGTTGCGCTGGACGCGGCATCATCACCGCCATCAACTTCCTAGAAGAAAATGGCGCTTATGAAGACCTAGACTTCGTTTCCTACGACGTATTGGGCGACGTAGTTTGCGGCGGTTTTGCAATGCCCATCCGGGAAGGCAAAGCCCAAGAAATCTACATCGTCACCTCCGGCGAAATGATGGCAATGTACGCCGCCAACAACATTGCTCGCGGTGTTCTCAAATACGCCCACTCCGGCGGTGTACGTTTAGGTGGCTTGATTTGCAACAGCCGTAAAGTAGATCGCGAACTCGAACTGATCGAAACCTTAGCGAAGCGCCTCAACACCCAGCTACTGCACTTCGTACCTCGCGACAACATCGTTCAACACGCAGAACTGCGTCGCATGACAGTAATCGAGTACGCCCCCGACAGCCAACAGGCCGAAGAGTATCGCACCCTCGCCAAAAAGATCATCGACAACAAAAATCTCTGCATCCCGACTCCTATCACTATGGATGAACTGGAAGATTTGTTGGTCGAATTCGGAATCTTGGGCGGCGAAGAAGAGTACGAAAAGGCAATCAAAGAAGGAATCAAAGCCCCTGCTGGCGTTGCGTAATTAATGTTCTAAGTATTGCAAGGTGAAACTTGCTTACCTTGCAATACTTCCTCCCCACTTCCCACCCATCCTTTATCTACCAGTGAGGCAGATATGACACCTCCAGAATCCGCTACTCTCGAATTAGAAACCCTCAAAGAAACTACAGCGCCAAAAGAATTAACAACCGCTGAGAAGAAAGCACTGATCAAAGAAGTAATCGAAGTCTATCCCGACAAAGCCAAGAAAAAACGGGAAAAACACCTCAACGTTTACGAAGAAGGCAAATCTGATTGCGGCGTTAAGTCCAACATCAAATCTGTACCCGGTTCGATGACCACTCGCGGCTGTGCCTATGCCGGCTCAAAAGGCGTGGTTTGGGGCCCGATCAAGGACATGATCCACATTAGTCACGGGCCTGTAGGCTGCGGTTACTATTCCTGGTCAGGTCGCCGCAACTACTACATCGGTACCACTGGTATTGATTCCTTTGGCACGATGCAGTTTACCTCCGACTTTCAAGAACGAGACATTGTGTTTGGCGGTGACAAAAAACTTGCCAAATTGATTACCGAGTTAGACGAACTATTCCCACTCAACCGGGGTGTTTCTATCCAGTCAGAATGCCCGATCGGGTTGATTGGAGATGACATTGAAGCTGTTGCCAAAAAGTCAGCAAAAGAAATTGGTAAAACAGTAGTTCCCGTTCGTTGCGAAGGCTTCCGAGGTGTTTCCCAATCCCTTGGGCACCACATCGCTAACGATGCTGTCCGCGACTGGGTTTTCCCTCAATATGACAAGGAAAAGAAAGCCGGAAATATCCCTGATGGCACCGAGTATGATGTTGCCATCATCGGTGACTACAACATCGGTGGAGATGCTTGGTCAAGCCGAATTCTATTAGAAGAAATTGGCTTGCGGGTTGTGGCTCAATGGTCAGGTGATGGCACTCTGCACGAGATGATCAACACCCCTTCCGTGAAACTGAACCTAGTTCACTGCTATCGCTCGATGAACTACATCTCCCGCCACATGGAAGAAACCTACGGCATTCCCTGGCTAGAATACAACTTCTTCGGGCCGACACAAATTGCTGAATCCTTGAGAGCGATCGCTGCTAAATTCGACGACAAGATCCAAGCAAAAGCGGAAGAAGTAATCGCCAAATACGAAGCCCAAACCCAAGCAGTAATTGCTAAATACCGCCCTCGTTTAGAAGGCAAAACCGTTGCCCTGATGGTCGGAGGTCTGCGCCCTCGCCACGTCGTCCCAGCCTTCCACGATCTCGGAATGAAACTTATCGGCACAGGCTACGAATTTGGTCACAACGACGACTACAAGCGCACCACGCACTACGTCGAAAACGGCACATTGATTTACGACGACGTTTCCGCCTACGAATTTGAGGAGTTCATTAAAGAACTCAAGCCCGACTTAGTAGCTTCTGGCATCAAAGAGAAGTACGTCTTCCAGAAAATGGCGCTACCTTTCCGCCAGATGCACTCTTGGGATTACTCCGGCCCCTATCACGGCTACGATGGCTTCGCAATTTTCGCCCGTGACATGGATCTAGCGCTCAACAGCCCCACCTGGAGCCTGATTGGTGCGCCTTGGAAAAAAGCTGAGTAAGCACGTTTTTTCAGAGACTGGGTGACTGGGAGAACTAAAACTCCCCCTCCCCCCTCTCCCCTCCC
>DATGYA010000466.1:0-3710 GCA_035298405.1 Kamptonema sp.
TGCTGGCAGTTTATTTGCAAAATCGGGATGCTCCCGTTTAGTTGTGAGTACGGCGGTGCGAGAATTTCGAGGATGGGTGAGAGGTCAATAAAGTTAAAGTTATGACACCTAAACCTATTGAAGAACTTACTCCAGAACAACTTGCACTCATACCAATTATTCGAGATGAGTGGATAAGAATTGCTTTAGATACAACGCCGATAGATAAACAAAAGGCAGAAGCGGCGATTTGTCTTGCTTACGAATGCGCTGAATTGGAGCCGCCTAAAGAAATATTATGGTTCGACAATCCCGTAGATGCAGCAATTTATGTAATTTCTACTCGTGCCTGGGATGCTGTTAAGGATGATATTGAGGTTGCTGTCACGGGAGGTATTAGAGAGGTTGTAATGGTTTCTGTGAGGGAAACTGTCAGCTATAGTGTCTGCTATGATGTTGAGAATGCTGTCAGAATTGCTGTCGAGGATGCTATCAATCCTACTGTCTGGCTTACTATCTGCGATGCTGTCGATGTTGCTGTGTGGGATGCGAAATTGGATCGTGTCGGTTATACTAGCGGAGATGTATTCAGGGATGTTGAATGTCTTGCCTTTTATGCCTACTTTGATGCTATTGGTTTTGACTTCTCAAAGGCAAAAGGTTTATTTGCAACTGCCAAACATTGCGGCTGGTGGTGGGCATTTAAGGATGTAGCTGTTGCCATTCCCAAACCTTCAGTAATTCGCTTAGACGATCGAGGTAGATTGCACAGTGAAGGAGTGCCAGCCGTTGCTTATCAAGGATTCAATGTCTATGCCTATCATGGGGTAAGATTGCCTGAAAAATATGGGTCTATTCACCCGGAAAAATGGCAATCTCAATGGTTATTAGAAGAAGATAATGCAGAACTAAAACGAGTTCTAATTCAGGGAATTGGTTACGATCGCATCTGTCAAGAGTTACAAGCAATAGAATTAGATAGCTGGCAAGAATACACTCTGTTAAGAATTGATTCAAATATTGACATCGAGCCAATTTATCTGTTAAAGATGACTTGTCCAAGTACGGGATACATTCACGCTTTGAGAGTGCCGCCTGATATAGTCACAGCACGAGATGCAATTACCTGGGTAAATTGGGGAATTGCACCAGAAGAATTTGCGGTACAAACTTAAGTCAATAAGACTTACGCAAACACTCCAATTAGTAGGGTGCGCCAGACAATGAAACTCTCAATAATCGTTATGTAACGAAAGTCTGACGCACCCTAAAAACTAATTTAAGCGTGATAGTCACCTACACTCAGTTAACAGTTAACAGTTAACAGTTAACCTGTCTATGAAGTTTGAATTTCTTCAACAATCCAATCAAAAGTTTCGAGAACTTGCTTAATAGCATATTCATCCTGTACCGTAGAAAGAGGTAAGCTAGGCGATCGTCTTTCCGTAGGTGCCATTGGCAGCGACAAACCAATAGAACTCAGTTTAGAGCGCAATTCTAGCCACTTATCTCCCTCATTAAATGGCGGCTGCAAACCATAATTATTAGAAGAGATTTCTAGTCTACCAGAAATATCAACTGTGAACAACTGATAGGGTTTTCTTCCCTTTTGATTAAGCTGAGCAGCAAATCCTCCGTAAGTGTCCCCCGTCCCCCATTGTACCTCAACTTCAGGCTCTTGATTTTGCACCCAATCATGGATCGAATGTGCCATTTCTGCCTCATCTTCCCCCCGCCGAGATTTCAATTCCTCAAAGAAAGAAACTTCATCCCAACGCCTTCTTTCACGAGTCGCACTTGATTTTTTCTGCTGCGCTTCTGCTGTCTGACCAATTACTCTAGGAACCAGGGTTTTTAAACCATCTTGACTAACATATTGCTTAATTTCCAGGGCTAGAACTTCCACCGGGTCCATCTGTTCATTTAAGAATTCTACTACGCGGCGCATTTCCGCAGTAATTTCGTCCGCAACAAAAACCAAACGCAGTTTACCCGCTTGCAAATTAGTTTTAACCTTTTGCCAAAACCGATCCTCATTAGTATCAGTACCGAGAAATTCTTCAAAAATTTGTTCTGGATCGCGGTTTTGATCGCGGCAATTAGCTTCAAATAAAGCAATAATTGACTCAATTGGCCAATAAACCACTGCATTAGCAGCATAGTCAAGCATTTGACCGACTATTTTTTGTCGGCTGTCAGCACTACGAGTGCGCTTAATTTCTACTAAAGTAGGAATTGCATCTTGGTCGAGAAATAAATGATCTAACGACCACCGCCCTGCACTTTCTTCCTCATTTAACAGCGTCACTTCCCGCGAAATTAACAACCACCGCCTGGGCGTTGCTCTATCTATCTGATCCCCTGCGATTAGATTAGGATAAGTTTCTAGCAGTTCTTGAAGTTGATCTTCGGAGTCATAGGGTTGTTCTGTCATTTCCACTAGCCGGTCGTCGTCCTGAATTAGATAAATGCCGCCGCCCATTAAATTACCCCTAATTGATTTTAGATGTGATCTGTTAGATTGCAGGCAGAAAGAACAAGATTAACCTGCTTATTTATTGTTGTTTTGGGAGAGTTGCTGTACTGCTTTTGAGGGCTAGATTGTGCCTGTAAATACTCGAACGGCTGGCCCTGTCATATAAAGCCGCCCATCGGCTGCTGACCATTCAATTTCTAAAATACCGCCTGGGAGTTCTACCGCAGCATTGCGATCGCACTTCGATGCTAACACTCCAGCCACCACAGCAGCACAAGCACCAGTCCCACAAGCCAGCGTAGCACCTGCGCCCCTTTCCCACACCCGCATTTTCACGTAGTCCCGCCGTATAATTTGAATAAATTCTGTATTAGTTCGCTGAGGAAACACGGCGTGATGCTCAAATAGCGGCCCAATATTTTCTAAAGCAATAGCTGAAACATCCTCAACAAAGGTGATACAGTGCGGATTCCCCATACTGACACAAGTGACTGACCAAGATCGATCTGCTACTTCTAAGGGTAGCTCTACAACTTTGCGATCGGGAGAAGTTAAAGTTGTCGGAATTTCCGCTGCTAAAAGTCTGGGTTCTCCCATATCAACTTTTACTTGACCATCAGGTAGCAATTGAGGGGTGATGACACCAGCAAGAGTATCGATGCGATACTGAGTTTGAGCTTTTGCACCTTCTAATTCTGCAATGAATTTCGCTAAGCAGCGAATACCGTTGCCGCACATTTCAGCTTCCGAAGCATCGGAGTTGTAAATTCGCATCGTGTAGTCTGTGCCATTTTGCTCTGCCAGAGCAAAGATAACGCCGTCTGCGCCAATTCCAAAGTGGCGATCGCACAACTCGGCTGCCTGCTGTAGCGTTAAGACTGGTTCCGATCGATCGCGGTTGTCTATCAGAATAAAGTCATTGCCTAGCCCGTGATACTTAGTAAATTCAATTCCCATTTCACCCTCTTTTCCTACTTTAGTTGATAAACTTCTAATGTCTTGACCGCTGAGTAAACCTATTAACCATCACCTATTACCCATTAAAGATTATGTCTGAATTCGAGACTGGATTGCCCAGCATTCGCCAAGTTCAAACCTACATCAAAGATAAACAAGAGGTAGAGTTCAAACTGATCACCAATGATGTATTACTGGGCAAAATTTTCTGGCAAGATCCCCATTGTATTTGTCTCCTCGACCAGGACAACACCGAAATTACAATCTGGCGACAAGCCATTGTCTATCTCAAACCCAA
>DATGYA010000467.1:0-2816 GCA_035298405.1 Kamptonema sp.
GATTAAAGTCGGAATGTTCTACATGGCAGGAGGAGCCGCCGCCAAGCAAAACGGTACATTTGGCAGCTTGCAAAATTGGGCGCTTTCTGGTTTAGTATTTGGGATAGTTTCATTTTGCAGCGCCAGTGCAAACAAGTACCTAAAAATGGGTTCAGTTGTTATCAGCTTAACAATCGGCTTCATCATCTCCTTAGCTTTAGGAATTGTTGACTTCAGCCGTTTAGGAGGCTTACCGCTGATTAATATTCCCGTTCCATTTCGCTTTGGTTTAGCCTTTGATTTCGCTACATTTATCCCCTTCGCAATCCTATATATAGCCTTAACCCTTGAAGTCGTAGGCGACATCACTGCAACGGCAATGATTTCAGGCGAACCAATTAAAGGAGGTCAATTCTTCAGAAGATTGAAAGGCGGAATTTTGGGAGACGGAGTTAACTCTTTACTCGCAGCTTGTTGCAGCACTTTTCCAGTTGTCACCCTAGCTCAAAATAATGGTATTATTCAATTAACAGGAGTGGGTAGCCGTTATGTTGGCTATTATGTCGCCGCCATCTTAACCTGTTTAGGTTTATTTCCCATCATTGGCGGAATTTTAATTACTATTCCCATGCCTGTATTTGGTGGCGCAGTCATGCTCATGTTTGGAACAGTTGCCGTAGCTGGATTTAATATCTTGCGCGGTGTAGAAATGGATAATCGCTCTTTTGTGATTCTCGCAGTTGCTTTATCAACAGGTTTAGGCGTAACATTTCTTCCCGAAGCAATACATGAGTTTCCTCCTCAACTTAGGAGTATTTTTGAATCGGGAATTGCCACTGGCTCAATCTTTGCGTTGGTTTTAAACTTGATTATGCCGAAAACAAAAGAGTTATCCAAGGAGGAAGCTTTAATGCTCTCCGATTTACATAGACCTGTAGAACCAGATTAGCGCGTTATTTCGAGCAGATTCACTAACAATAGTAATCGCTGATACTGTTATGAATATGCTCGTACAAAGATAATTAAGAAATTAATTCATCAGCGTCCAAAGTTTCTGCAAAGTCTTGGAACCTTTATGACTATCCACATCAAAATTATTCACTGCCAAACACCGTTCTAAATACTCAACTTGTTGGTCTTCTACCAGTTCTTGAGTAAGAGCAATAATTAGTAGCCCCCAAACTCGATCGAGTCCGAAGGCAAAGGTCATATTGTTGGCTTGAGAATAGGTTACTGAGTCAGGAATTAACTCTAATTCTTTGTAAATTTGCCACTGACTTTTCTTTGTGATGTTGCGATGTATAAATTGCATAGGACTTGCCTCTCAATTGCTATATTTGGTCGAGGCGCGTTCCTTCGGGCTATCTTCCCTACTTCCGTCTCTATTGACACTCGGTTAACAACCTGAGTCTAAAAGAGATGAACGATTAGATTTATATCTGTATTATAGGACACTTTTTGTCCAAATCTTGTAAAGTTTTGTCCATCTAGGGAGAGACACACAGTATGCACAGCCTAAAAATTGTCATTATCGGTGCCGGCATCGGCGGTTTAACCGCAGGTATTGCTTTGCGACAAGCTGGCTACGAGGTCGAAATTTACGATAGAGTCAAGGAATTGCGCCCCGCCGGGGCCGGAATTTCCCTATGGTCAAACGGCGTAAAAGTTCTTAATCGGCTGGGTTTGGGTGAAAAAATGGCCGCAATTGGCGGAATTATGAATAAGATGCAGTATCGCAGTTTGACGGGTGAACTGCTAAATGATATTGATTTGCAACCATTAATAGAAGAAGTTGGACAACGCCCTTATCCTGTTGCCCGCGCCGATTTGCAAAAAATGTTGTTAGAAGCTTATGAGGGAGAAGTTAAGCTAAATTCTAAGTGCATTGGAGTTGAGGAAAGTGAAAATAGCGTGACTGCAATTTTTGAAAATGGACATCGCGCAACAGGGGATTTAGTAATTGCAGCCGATGGGATTCACTCAACCTTAAGAAAGTATGTTTTAGGAGAAGAAATTCATCCTCAATATGGCGGTTATATCAATTGGAATGGATTAGTAGAAGCGAGTGAAAATTTAGCCCCTAAAAATACTTGGGTTGTCTATGTTGGCGAACATAAACGAGCTTCACTGATGCCTGTAGCTGGCAATAAACTATACTTCTTCTTCGATGTGCCTCTGCCAAAAGGTACGCCATCTAAACCAGAGAATTATCGAGCTGAATTAGCAGAACACTTCCAAGGTTGGGCGCAACCCGTACAGACTTTAATTGAACGGATAGATCCAATGAAAACCAGTCGCCCGGAAATCAACGATGTGGGCCCGCTCGATCGATTTGTTCGCGGTAGAGTGGCGTTATTAGGAGATTCTGTACACGCAACTTGTCCAGATTTAGGACAAGGTGGCTGTCAAGCAATGGAAGATGGATTAGTTTTAACTCAGTATTTACTAACAACAAATTTAGGAGTTGAATATGCTCTCAAACGCTACGAAGCAGAAAGAAAAGAACGTGCAAATGCAGTAGTTGTGAAAGCTCGAAAACGTGCAGAGATGATTCATGGAAAAGAACCAGAAATTACCGAGAAATGGTATGAACAGCTAGCACAAGAAAGCCCTTTAGAGGTGACTGGTGCTATTTCTAAAGTGATTATGGCAGGGCCTCTGCATTGACATGACAGCAAAAATATCCTGGCGATTGAAATCGCGGCTACAAAAACAAAGCAAAATATCCTGGCGATTGAAATCGCGGCTACAAAAACAAAGTCCGCCTACGCGGACTAATGAGGTTGATGAGCTTTTGCAAGAAGTCTAATGAATTGTATTTTCCTTCTCCCTTCTCC
>DATGYA010000468.1:0-4984 GCA_035298405.1 Kamptonema sp.
GCGGAAACAAGGAGCGAAAAGTCAAGCACTAGAAGTAGCTCAAGCGGGGTTTTCCTTGGAAGGACATTGCCTGTATGAACTCGCAACTTGGGCAAGCGATTTGGCACTAGAATTAGGCGATCGCGCCACTGCTCTCAAAGCCAAAATCAAGGCATTTTCTGCCCAGCCTTCTTTCGAGGATTACCAGAATATTAAGGAGTTATCGGGAGAGGAATGGGACACTCTAAAAGTTGAGATTTTAACTAACATTAGCTCTCAGGATAGATGGGGAATTCAAGAAGCTAAAGTAAATATTTTCTTGTATGAAGGGCTGATAGATAAAGCCATTGAAGTTGTCACCCCCTTGAGTTATTATCATTCTCGGCTCGCTCATCAAGTCATGGAAGCTGCTATCCCTTACCGCCCAGATTGGGTAATTGAAAATGCGAGCCAGGAAGCTGAATCAATTGTTAATCGAGGTAAAGCAGATGCCTATGATGTTGCCATACAATGGCTGCACAAAGTTCGTGCTGCTTACCTGCAATCTAATCGTCAATCAGATTGGTTAATTTATCGCAATTATCTCGTAAACCAATATGGTCGCAAACGAAAATTTATGGAATTACTCAAACCGCTTACTTAAGGAAATAAAATTTGAGCAGATCGGGCTCAATCCCAGGGCTGTTTCATTCGACCTAGGGGCGGTGCCCCCGTGCCCGCCCAGAGGTCTGAAACCCTCATTTGATGGTTGGTGAGGGGGGTAGGCACGGGGGCACTACCCCTACAAAATCGCGGTTTTTCCGAGAATGAAACAGCCCTGGGTTCAATCCCCTGTAACAAAGCTTCGGTATCCAATTGCTCTCCATTGTTGGACACAATATAGTTAGGGACTTAAGCTTTTCCCTGTTTCCTAACCCCTAGCTATAGATAGTTCTAAGTAAGCGATCGCTACGCTCAAATTTTAGGCGAACTGAGTGCTTTCAGGAGTAGTAGCGACCAGGGTACGTTAATATTAGGTATGAGTCCGGCATACTTTCTGAGCGATCTTAAGGCAAAGGGAATTAGGAATCGAAGAGAGCGCAATGAGGCAGGTCTTGAGCCATTCTCGTCTACCAGTCCGTAGTGTTGGGCTAATTCCGCGACAATCTGCACTCGCCCTGTCCTATCCATTACGGTTTTATCTGCGGCTAAAGCAGCGATCGCCCGCCCTGTAAATAATGGAGTTTCCCAATTGTAGCGATCGCGGATAGCGGAATTTTCGCCGTTAATCTCGCCTGCTTCCATTTGCGTTGCTAACTGGGAAAAGTGTTCAGTCCCTACGATCCCCGGCCAAATAGAGACTGAGGCGATGTTATACGGTTTGAGTTCAACAGCCATATCAGCAGCAAGGCGATCGCTTGCAGCTTTACCCGCACCGTAGGCTGCACCGAAAATATAAGACAAGCCGCCCCAGGAGGAAAGAGTGCAGATCAGTCCTTGCCGATGCGGAATCATGATCCTGGCTGCCAAAACGCTTGCCACATAGTGACTGCGGAGGCCAACATTATTGCAAGCATCCCAAAGATCGGGCTCTGAATCCCAGAAGGGTTTGCCATAAGCATCCTTCAAAGCTTGGACTCCTGAGTAAACATTATTCACCAATAAGTCAAGCTGTCCGTACTCGTTTTGGATGCGATCGAACAGTAAACGAACTTGTTCGTCGTCGCTGTGATCTACTTGCACGGGAATGCAAACTCCACCAGCAGTTTCAACGGCTAATTGGGTATCCTTGAGACTCCCAGAAATGTCATTCCCAGCATTAGATTGCTCTGTGCTGCGACCAGTGATATATACTATTGCTCCCGCTTCACCAAGCGCGATCGCAATTCCCTTTCCAAGTCCCCGCGTTGCACCTGTGACTAATGTGATTTTACCATCAAGCTGTTTCATAATTGATTATTTCAAGACTTCTCAAGGATCTATTTAGGGGTTTTAATCTGTCTAATTCTCATTATTTAGTTGTAATCAGAAGACTTTAGAGCATAAGCGAAAAATCGTTCTGTGTAATACAAAGCCAGTTGATTGCTCACACCATTAAAAACAGCATCAAAGGCGTGTTCAGCCCAAGGAATTTCCAGCATTATGGCACGATTGCCACTGGCTCGTAATTTTTCGTAGAGAGAGCGTCCAAACTTGGCTTGAACTATATGATCGTGACCTGCATAAACCAGTAGAGAAGGGGGAAGATTTGGTTTAACATAATTGATGGGAGAAGCTTGAATATAAAGCTCTTTTAGTTCGTCGGGGGTTCCTCCCAGAAAGTCACGCAGAATAGATCGAACGTTTAGGGGATCGGGAAAAGGTGGGTCATAATATCCTTGGAGTAGGTTAATTGGCCCATAGTAATTCACTACTGCTCGAATCGGAATTGTCGGTGAACGATAAGCATAAAGCATTGCTAAATGGGCTCCCGCTGACCTTCCCATTAAAGCAATTCTGTTAATATCAATTTCCCACTCATCGGCATGAGTTTGGATGTAGGAAATAGCTGTTTGTACGTCTTCTAACTGAGCTGGAAAGCGATATTGGGGAGCGTGACGGTAATCAATTGCTACTACACAATAGCCTTGGGCGGCCATGTAGCGGCTAAATTCGCGATCGCTATTAGGACTGCCTCTTTGCCAAGCTCCTCCGTAGAGGATGACGATCGCGGGATATTTGCCAATTTTAATCGGCTGATAAATGTTTAATTTTAGTTGTACCCCATCCGGGTTGGCAAATACAACACCTTCCGCAGTCCGAACTTCCCGCAGGGGAATTCCTCGAAAGGCATCTGCTAGAATAAACGGTTGAGTGCGTAGTTGTGCCTGTTCAACTTGAGGAATAGTTGCTAAATAGTCGGCCCCTAGAACAGAATGTACTTCAGCAGCTATGCGTGAATTGGCGGCGGGAAACTGAAGCAGGGGGAGGAGGCTGAGAATCAAGGCAAGCACGCTACAGACTAAGGAGATGTTGTATAACCACCCTGGTTGTAGTCTGAAGATGGTTAGTAAGATGGCGATCGCATTGATACCTACAAGCCAAGGACTGACTTCTGGTGCTCCCACTGCTAAACGAAACAGAGAGAGTGTGGGCGCTGGTATAATGACCCAGAGGCTGAGAAATAATCCCACTGCACTTAGAAACAAAGGGATGAACAGCGAGACTAGGAATGTTGCTAATAAGACTAGCTTTTTGCGGTTATTTTTAGGTCGCACAGATTTTTTCCTGCTTTTTAATCAGCTTAAATTAATGTTGATGCTTCGGACAATTTTTGAAAAGGGGCCTGAGTAATCTAACTTGATGAACGCAGTCAGAAAAACCTGAGTAGAGGCTGCTTCTTTAAAATAAGATAAAAAAGACTATCCTTCAGTTAAGCTAAAAAAATAAATGTTAACTCAAGAGATAACCTAATGAATACTGAACCAATCTTACAAGGAATGTTTGGTCGCGTGACCCTCGCCCAATTAGCTGAGATTTTGGCTATTACGCCCCCTGCACTGTCCGATAGTACAACTGTAACGGGTATCGCGACAGATACTCGCACTCTCAAGCCTGGTGAAGTGTTTGTGGCTTTGCGAGGTGAAAAATTTGACGGTCACAAATTTGTTGGTAAGGCGTTGGAATTAGGCGCGATCGCGGCTGTTGTAGATCGCAGTTGGGAAAGCATAAATTTGAATTTTCCGCTATTGCAAGTTGATGATACTTTGAGTGCTTACCAAAGTATTGCTCGCTGGTGGCGCAATCAATTTAATATTCCAGTAATTGCTATCACAGGTTCAGTCGGCAAAACTACTACTAAGGAATTAATTGCAGCAGTTTTAGCGACTCAGGGAAATGTCCTCAAAACTCAATTAAATTATAACAATGAAATTGGAGTTCCGAAAACCCTTTTAGAGCTTTCAGAATCCCACAAATATGCTGTGGTTGAAATGGGAATGCGGGGGCCTGGCGAAATAGCGCTTTTGAGCCAAATTGCGCGACCAACCATTGCAGTCATTACGAATGTGGGAACGGCGCATATTGGCAGGCTAGGTTCCAGAGAAGCGATCGCGCAAGCTAAGTGCGAGTTATTAGCAGAAATGCCAAAGGATAGTATCGCAATTCTTAACCACGATAACGCCCTATTAATGTCAACTGCGGCTGGAGTTTGGCAGGGAAAAACTTTTACTTACGGTTTAGAAGGCGGCGATTTATTTCCCGATTTTATTGACGATCTTACAATCTCAGTCGATGGCGTACAATTGCCTTTGCCTTTGCCTGGCAGTCACAATGCGGTGAACTATTTAGCCGCTTTAGCAGTGGCGAAGGTTTTAGATATAAGTTGGCAACCTTTAAAGAGTGGTTTGTTGGTGCAATTACCCGATGGCAGAGCGCGACGCTACGAGTTGCCTAATGATATTGTAATTCTAGATGAGACTTACAATGCGGGATTGGAATCGATGATTGCAGCGTTGAAACTGTTAGCAAATACTCCCGGAAAGCGGCGCATTGCTGTGTTGGGTACGATGAAAGAATTGGGAGAGCGATCGCTGGAATTTCACCGGGAGGTAGGCGCGATCGCACGCCAGTTAAAACTTGATGCTCTATTTATTTTGGCAGATTTTGAGGAAGCGGAGGCGATCGCAACTGGTGCGGCTGGTCTGCCTTTTGTTGAGCTAGGAGATATTTCCCAAGTTGATGCACGAGAGACACTAGCAAAACGTTTGAAAGAATTTGTAACAGCAGGCGATCGCATTTTATTTAAAGCGTCTCATTCTGTGGAATTAAATCGAGTTGTGGAGCTATTAAATGTTAACAATTAACATTATAGGTGATGCTAAAATTAACTCAAGATACATCAAAGAAAGGAGAGCCATAATTGCATTGCGATCGCCATTTTTTCAGATTTTTATGAAAGTGAATGATAGCAAGCACAGGACTTACACATTATTCACGTCATTCGCTGGAACGGGGGCATTACCGAAAATCAGACAGAGTTGACAAA
>DATGYA010000469.1:0-11414 GCA_035298405.1 Kamptonema sp.
AATTTCGGGCATCTTGGTGCTGCTGCTGGCGTAGCAGGTTTAATTAAAACAGTTTTAGCTATCAAACATCAGTTAATTCCACCAAGTTTGCATTTTGAAAAACCCAATTCTAAAATTGATTTTGCTAACAGTCCGTTTTACGTCAACACCAAACTTTCACAGTGGAAAACGCACATAAATCCTCGCCGCGCTGGGGTTAGTTCTTTAGGAATTGGAGGTACGAATGCTCACGTAATTCTCGAAGAAGCGCCGCCTGCTAAAACTTCGGAAACGTCTCGTACTTGGCAATTATTAATGTTATCTGCTAAAACTAACTCGGCTTTGGAAACGGCGACGGCAAATTTAGCGGAACACTTAAAACAACATCCCGACCTCAACTTAGCTGATGTCGCTTACACCCTACAAGTTGGTCGTCGAGCTTTTGAGCATCGGCGAATGGTGGTTTGCGAAGATATTGAAGATGCGATCGCAGCACTTCAAAATCCCAAACGAGTTCTCAATAATATTCAGGATGGAATGGAACGTCCAGTCGCTTTTATGTTTACAGGACTGGGAACTCAATATGTCAACATGGCTTGGGAATTATACCAAGTTGAACCGACATTTAAAGAGACAGTAGATCGCTGTTGCCAATTTCTCAAACCGCTGCTGGGGTTAGATTTGCGAGATGTAATGTATCGCGATCGCAACGATCCAAAAACTACCTCTCCATCAGGTTTCGATCTGCGAAAAATGCTCGGTCGCGGCGAACAACAAGCCGATGAAACTACTCAAAAACTCAATCAAACTCATCTCACTCAACCCGCTATTTTTGTTGTTGAATATGCTTTAGCTCAGTTGTTGATTTCCTGGGGAATTCATCCTGTCGCAACGATCGGTTACAGCATCGGTGAATATGTCGCCGCAACCCTAGCAGAAGTCTTATCTCTGGAAGATGCTCTTACTCTCGTCGCCAAAAGAGCACAGATGATTCAAACATTGCCAAATGGGGCGATGCTGGCAGTTCCTTTGGGTGAGGAAAAGGTGCGTCTTTTGCTGAATAAAAACCTCTCTTTATCTGCAATTAATGGTGCTGCTTTTTGCGTAGTAGCGGGAACTACAAATGCTATAGATGAATTGGCAGATCGACTAACTGAAAAAGGATTAGCTTGTCGGCATTTGCAGACATCCCATGCTTTTCATTCCTCTATGATGGAAGCGATCGCTTCTTCCTTCACCGAATTAGTCAAAACTATCAATCTTCAAACACCAAAAATTCCTTATATCTCTAACGTTACAGGAACTTGGATTACCGCCGAACAAGCTACCGATCCTAATTATTGGACGCAGCATTTATGTCAACCAGTGTTATTTGCTGATGGAATGCAAGAGTTGTGGAAAAAACACAAACCAATTCTATTAGAAGTAGGGCCAGGACAGACATTGTGCAGCTTAGCGTTACAGTGTTTAGAAAATGTTGCGATCGCAGATAAAGTCGCGTTACCTTCACTGCGAGATGCCTATAATCAACAACCCGATTTAGGATTTTTACTCAACACAATAGGACAGTTGTGGCTATCAGGAGTCAAAGTTAACTGGCCCAATTTTTATCGTCAAGAACGTCGTCAGCGGATTCCCTTACCTACCTATCCCTTTGAGCGCCAGCGCTACTGGATTGACCCTCCAAAAAATCAACAAAATGCCAGTCTTATTACTGACAAAAAATTAGAACAAAAACTTGATATTGCCGATTGGTTTTATATTCCATCTTGGCAACAATCTCCGTTATCAATAGCCTTTAAAAATGAGAATTTAATTGCTCAAAAACAATCGTGGCTAGTGTTTATTGATAGCTGTGGGGTAGGCTCTCAACTCGTAGAAAAACTTGAACGCGAGAATCAAGATGTAATAGTGGTCAGGAGTGGCGCTCAATTCGATAAGACAAGCGATCGCGAATACACGATTAATCCTGAAAAGAAAGAAGATTATGATACTTTATTGAATGAGATTCAGAAAACGGGTGAAATTCCGCAAAATATTGCTCATTTGTGGAACGTAACACTGAGCGATCGCATCGCTTCAAGACTTGAGTATTTTGATAAATCTCAACAGCTTGGCTTTTATAGTTTGTTGTTTTTAGCACAAGCACTCGGAGAAATAAATTTAACTAACTCTCTGCAACTTAGTGTTATTTCTAATAATATGCAGGAGGTCTTTGACGAAGAGGAGTTGTGTCCTGAAAAAGCCACGATGTTAGGAATATGCAAAGTAATGTCCCAGGAATATTCAAACCTTACCTGTCGTAGCATTGATATCACACTTCCCCCCATAGAAAATCGGAAATGGCAGCAATTAATAAACCAATTGTTAGTAGAATTGACTGCGGAAACTCCCGATCGCGTTATTGCTTATCGCGGCAATCATCGCTGGGTACAAGACTTTAAAACTTTGCCCATGAAAGGTCAAACTCTACCTACAGTTAGATTCCGTAAAGGAGGAGTATATGTCATCACAGGAGGATTGGGGAAACTCGGACTAATTGTAGCAGAATACTTGGCAAAAACAGCCCAAGCTAAGTTAGTATTAATTGGTCGCTCGGAATTACCCTTAAAAGCTGAATGGCAACATGACGAACAAAACAGATTGAAGGTTGAAAAAGTTAAGTTTTTAGAAGAATTGGGTGCAGAAGTTCTCACGATCAAAGCAGATGTTTCCAACTTTGAACAAATGCAAGCGATGGTTAATCAGGTGCGCGATCGATTTGGTAAAATTAATGGAGTAATTCACGCCGCCGGCACTGCTAGTGCCAGTTTCATTCAGCAGAAAACCCCCGAAGCAGCGAAAAGTGTTTTTGCGGCTAAGGTGAAAGGAACATTAATAATAAATGAGGTATTGAAGGATGACAAGCTAGATTTTTTAGTTCTATTTTCTTCGATCTCTTCAATCATCGGTGGATTAGGTCAGGCAGATTACTGTGCAGCAAGTTCTTTTCTAGATGCCTTTGCCCATTATAATTTCTTTAGGCGGGAAATGCTGACCCTTTCTATTAATTGGGATGGTTGGCAAGAAAATAACTTGCAAGATGAATGGCTTTCATCATTATCTCCAGAAGTACAAGTTCAGATTAAACAAGCGCGAGAGAAATACAGCATTACCTCTCAAGAAGGTGTAAAAGCGTTAGACTATATCTTGTCTAATACATTTCCGCAAGTCATTGTCTCAACGCGAAATCTCCAAACTGTCATCGAACACGACCAGATTTCTACGCTAGCCAACGTACTCGAAAATTTAGAAACTGCTAGTATCAAATCAACCCACAAACGACCGATTCTAAAAACTGCATACGTCGAACCTAGCAATGATATTGAGTACAGAATTACTAGCATTTATCAAGAGTTGCTGGGAATCGATCGCGTAGGCATAAATGACAGCTTTTTTGACTTAGGTGGGAACTCTTTGATCGGGATTCAGTTAATTTCTCGGCTTCGTCACTACTTCCAGATAGAACTATCTATTCCTTCCCTTTTTCAGTCACCATCCGTAGCTGAATTAGCTTTTGTTATTGAGGAAACCATCATCAACGAATTAGAAAGATTAACTGAAGATGAAGTTCGCGAACTTGTACCAGTTAATTCCATGATATGACCAACGACCAATCACCAAAGGATTAAGTATGAACATTCAAACAGTCGGTGTAATCGGAGCAGGTGTTATGGGAGTTGGGGTAGCACAAAATCTAGCCCAAACCGGACATCATGCAGTGCTTTTAGATATTTCAGAGGATATTCTGGAACGAGCGAAACAGGAAATCAAAAATAATATCCGTTTTCAAGGTTTTTTCAATAAAAATGATAAAGCAGCTCGTCCAGATGACGTTTTGGATAAAATTACTTTTTCCAGTGATTATCAGTTCCTAGAAAAAGCAGAATTTGTGGTTGAAAATGTTACCGAAAAATGGGATATTAAAAAGGAGGTATACAGTAAAATAGACGCAATTTGCCCAGAAGAAACCATTTTTGCCGCCAACACATCCGCCATTTCGATTACTCGGATCGCTTCCGTTACCAAGAGGGCAGATCGATTGATTGGCATTCATTTCATGAACCCCGTACCGATGAAGCCAATGGTGGAAATGATTCGCGGATATCATACTTCTGAGCCGACGATCGCAACTGCTACTAAATTATTAGCGCAGATGGGGAAAGAATCTATCTTAGTTAATGATTCGCCTGGTTTCGTTTCTAATCGGGTGCTAATGTTAACTGTTAACGAAGCAATATTTCTGTTACAAGATGGAGTAGCTTCAGCCGAACAGGTAGATAAAATTTTTAAATCCTGTTTTGGTCACAAAATGGGGCCATTAGAAACAGCAGATTTAATCGGTTTAGATACAATTCTCTTCTCGATAGAAGTCTTATACGAAAGCTTCAACGACAGTAAATATCGGCCCTGTCCTTTACTCAAAAAAATGGTAGATGCTGGATTGCACGGGCGGAAAAGCGGACAAGGTTTCTATACCTATAGTCATTAGTTATTAGTCATTGTCATCGATCGTTAGAGATTACAGAACATGAAAGCAGCAAAAGACAAAATCAAAAAATTCCTTTCTCAGTTTTTTGGCAACCATGACTTGCAAGATGATGAAGATATCTTTGCTTTGGGGTTTGTCAATTCCATGTTTGCTATGCAATTGGTGTTGTTTATAGAAAAAGAGTTTGAAGTGACAATCGAAAACGAAGACCTGGAATTTGCCAATTTTAGAAGTATCAACTCTATGCTGTCATTACTAGAACGAAAAACCACCGTATTGGCGAGAGATTGAGCAATGAATTTGATTCTATCGTGTTGACATTTGGAAGGATTAAGTGATACAATGAAACTAGAATTAAATTCTCAGCAAAAAGACGCTCTATCCACCTTCAAAGCCTTCGTAGATGAAGAAATAGTTCCTCATGCCGATCGCATCGATCGCGAAGAAAGAACTCCACCCGAAATCATCCAGAAACTAGCTCAAAAAGGATATTTAGGAGCCATATTACCCGAAGAATGGGGCGGCATTGGCATGGATGCGATCGCCTACGGTCTCCTAAACGAGGAAATCGGACGGGGATGTTCTTCGCTCAGGTGCTTGCTAACAGTTCATTCTATGGTTGCTCATGCCATTCTCAAATGGGGAAGTAAATTTCAAAAAGAGCATTGGCTGACTAAATTAGCATCCGGCGATGCGATCGCAGCCTTTGCATTGAGCGAACCTAACATAGGTAGCGATGCCAAAGCCGTAGAGACGACCGCAACACTTTCTGGCGATTCTTATATCTTAAATGGGCACAAAAAATGGATTACTTACGGACAAATTGCCGATGTTTTCTTAGTTTTTGCCAAGTTTGAAGATAAACCTTCCGCTTTTTTAGTAGAAAAAAACAGTCCGGGACTCTCAACTAAACCAATTTGGGGAATGTTGGGTGTCAAAGGTTCGATGTTAGCAGAACTGCACCTAAATAATTGTCGAATTCCCCAAGAAAATCTCGTATGTAGACAAGGTTTTGGTTTCTCTCACGTAGCATCTTCTGCACTTGATTTGGGACGATACAGTGTCGCCTGCGGTTGTGTAGGAATTGCTCAAGCTTGCCTGGAAGCCTGCCTTAAATATACAAGTAAACGCAAGCAATTTGATGTTTATCTCAAAGAACATCAACTAATTAGACAAATGATTACTGAGGCGATCGCGAATATCAAAGCCGCCAGATTACTATGTTATCAAGCAGGTTATCTCAAAGATATTGGCGACCCCAAATCAATTATGGAAACCTCGATCGCCAAATATTTTGCTTCTACGATCGCAACCAAAGTAGCCAATGATGCCGTCCAAATTCACGGGGCAAATGGTTGCAGTAGTCAATACCCAGTTCAACGGTATTTACGGGATGCAAAAATTATGGAAATCATCGAAGGTAGTACCCAAATTCAACAGATAACTATCGCTGAGTATGGTTATCAAGAATATATATTCTCACAAAATTGCAGCTCAATATCTCAAGAATTAGTAGCAAGGATGTAAAAAATGATTAGTGTAAATTCTGCGCCAACAGACAACAAACAAGAAAAAATACAATCTATAAAATGTGTTGCTTGGGATTTGGATAACACCATCTGGAACGGCATCTTGTTAGAAGGCGATCGAGTTTGCTTGCGACACAATATACTTGACATTATCAAAACTTTGGATAGTCGAGGAATCTTACAATCGATCGCTAGCAAGAATGAATATAGTAGTGCGATCGCGAAACTTGAAGAACTAGGATTGCAGGATTATTTTCTCTATCCTCAGATCCATTGGAATTCTAAGGTTTCTTCGATTCAAGAAATTGCTAAATTAATTAATATCGGGACGAATGCGATCGCTTTCATTGACGACCAAGTTTTTGAACTCCAAGAAGTGAAATTTTCACTTCCTGAAGTCCTTTGTATTAATGCGGAGCGCCTAGAAAATCTACTAGAAATGCCAGAAATGAATCCTCGTTTTATCACAGAGGATTCCCAAAAAAGAAGGCAGATGTACATCACTGATATCCAGCGAAATCAAGCTGAATTAGAATTCATCGGTTCGCAAGAAGAATTCTTAGCTACCCTAAATATGCACTTGACTATTTCTTCCGCTAAAGAAGAAGATTTGCAGCGAGCTGAAGAACTAACTGTACGCACCAATCAACTAAACACAACAGGTTACACATATTCCTATGACGAACTGAATATGTTTATCCGCTCGGATAATCACAAATTGCTGATCGCCAGTTTAAATGATAAGTATGGAAATTATGGAAAAATCGGCTTAGCTCTGGTCGAATATTCCGACACCTTCTGGACTATCAAACTCTTCTTGATGTCCTGTCGCGTTATGTCTAGAGGTGTCGGCACTGTTATGCTAAATTATCTGCTCAAACTCGCTAAAGATAATAAAGTTCGATTGCGTGCAGAATTCCTTTCAAACAATCGAAATCGGATGATGTACATCGCTTATAAATTTTCTGGATTCAAAGAAATCGACAACAACGGTGTTCTGGTAATTCTAGAAAACGATCTAAAAACAATTCAACCTTACCCCAAGTATATGAACGTCGAAATCATTACTTAGAAAAATCAACATTTATCTGCGTTTATCTGCAATCATCTGCGGTCAAAAAGTCTACCAGAAATTTATAAAAAAATGGACATAAACAAACAACAAATACTAGCAAGACGCTATCAACTTTCCCCCAGCAAACAAGCACTTCTCGCCAAGCGCTTGCGGGGTGAAATTCAGGCTGATTCCCCAATAAACCTTATTCCCAGACGCGACAGTATCGACTCTGCACCGCTATCCTTTCCCCAACAAAGGCTGTGGTTACTTCAACAAATAGATCGCACCAATGCTTCTTACAACGAACACGGAGCAATACAACTCAAAGGTGCGCTCAATATACCAGCACTAGAACGTAGCCTCAATGAAATTATAAAACGCCACGAATCCCTGCGAACTACTTTCAAAATGATGGAAGGACAACCACTCCAAATCATTTCCCCCTCTCTAACTATAAAGTTACCAATAGTCAATTTATCTGACGTACCTTTATCAGAACAAAAAAAACAAATCCAGCTAATTGCAAACCAACAAAGCCAATCCCCTTTTGACTTAGCTCAAGGGCCATTATTGCGCTGGATGCTGTTACAAACTTGCCAACAAGATTACGTACTGCTAGTCACCATGCACCACATTATTTATGATGGCTGGTCTTATGGAATACTGATGCGCGAATTAGCAGCACTTTACGAAGCATTTTCTAATAACCAATCATCCCCTCTTAGCGAACTACCCATCCAGTATGCCGATTTTGCCTTATGGCAGCAACAATCCCTAAAAGGAGAGGCGCTGGAAACACAAATCGCTTATTGGAAGCAGCGGTTGGGTAACACTCCTCCCCTGCTACAATTACCCACAGATTATCCTAGACCAGCCGTACAAACCTTCCGAGGTGCGCGGAAAACCTTCTCTCTGACGGCGGAATTAACTAAAGCACTCAAGGCGCTAAGTCAGAACGAAGATGCAACTTTTTTTATGACCTTGTTAGCCGCTTTCAAAATCTTGCTGTATCGCTACACGGGAATTGAAGATATCGCGATTGGTTCCCCTATTGCTAACCGCAACCTGAGCGAAATAGAACAATTAATTGGTTGTTTTGTAAATACTTTAGTGCTGCGAACTGACTTGTCTGGGAATCCTACTTTTCGGGAATTGTTAAGTCGAGTACGTCAAGTGTGTGTAGGAGCATACGCTCATTGCGATGTGCCATTTGAAAAGTTGGTAGAGACACTGCAACCTCAACGATCTTTAAGTTACACCCCGCTATTTCAGGTGATGTTCGCACTTCAAAATACTCCAATGCCAGCGTTAGAGTTATCAGGTTTGACCATAAGTAGCCTAGAGAGCAACAACAATACTGCGAAATTTGACTTGAGTTTGTATATCGAAGAAAGAGGAGAGGAATCGATCGCAACTATAGAATACAATACCGACTTATTCGAGACAGTTACGATCGCCAGAACGAGCAAGAATTTCCAGCATTTACTCGCAGGAATTGTAGCCAATCCCGATCTGCGAGTGAATGAATTATCACTATTAACATCATCTGAAAAACAGCAGTTGTCAGATTGGAATTGCACTCAAACAGATTACCCCAAAGATGCTTGTATTCACCAGCTATTTGAAGCGCAAGTTGAAAAAACGCCAGATGCAGTTGCGATCGTGTTTGAAGATCGACAGCTAACTTATCAAGAATTAAATCAACAAGCCGATCGCTTGGCAGATTATCTGAGAGAATTAGGAGTGCAATCGGAAGTTTTAGTAGGAATTTGTGTAGAGCGATCGATCGAAATGGTAGTCGGACTTTTAGGCATTCTCAAGGCCGGTGGAGCTTATGTACCATTAGATCCAGCATATCCCCAAGAGCGTCTGGCCTTCATATTATCCGATGCTCAAGTTTCAGTATTATTAACGCGCAAAAATTTAATTAAAGAACTACCAGCTTTAAGTACAAATATAACTCCAGTAGTTGTTTATTTTGATGGTAAATGGGACACGATTTCTCATCTCAAATCTAAAATCCCCAATCCAAAATTGTCTGACAACCTTGCCTATGTCCTCTATACTTCAGGTTCTACGGGGACTCCTAAAGGCGTACTCGGTCGCCATCGCAGCGCCGTTAATCGCTTGAATTGGAATCCTTATCCTTTTGAACAAGGAGAGATTTGCTGTCAGAAAACATCATTAAATTTTATAGATTCAGTTTGGGAAATTTTTGCCCCATTACTGCACGGACTGCGAACTATCATCATTGCCGATGAAATAGTAAAAGATCCTTATCGATTGATTCAAACTTTATCTCAACAACAGGTTACGCGCCTGGTTTTAGTGCCATCATTGTTGCGCGTCTTATTAGAAACTTTTCCCGATTTACAAAGCCGACTTCCCCAACTAAAGTATTGGATTAGTAGTGGAGAAACTTTATCTGTGGAACTATGTCAGCGATTCCAGGAAAGGATGCCTCAAAGTATTTTAATTAACCTTTATGGCTCCTCCGAAGTATCCGCAGATGTGACTTGGTACGACACTAGCAAAAACCAATCTCTTTCTTCAATTCCGATTGGTCGTCCCATTTCTAATATGCAAGTATACGTGCTGGACGCACACTTACAACCCGTTCCGATCGGCGTTCCCGGCGAACTGTGTATTGGCGGCGATGGTTTAGCACGAGGCTATCTTAATCGCCCAGAATTAACAGCAGAAAAGTTTATTCCTAATCCGTTTAGCAGTGAAAATGGCGCTTATCTTTATCGAAGTGGCGACATCGGCCGTTATCGATTTGATGGGGAAATCGAGTATTTGGGACGTAGCGATCGCCAAATCAAACTTCGCGGTTTTCGCATTGAATTAGGGGAGGTTGAAAATGTACTGAACCAACATCCAGCAGTCAAGCAAGCTGTGGTTCTTCTTAGAGAAGATGAAATAGATAATAAGTGCTTGGTTGCTTATATTGTCTCAGATAATAGTAGCCTAGAACTACGCAGTTTTGTAGCAGAAAAATTACCGGATTACATGGTTCCATCAGTTGTCATACAGTTGGAAGCATTACCTTTAACACCTAACGGTAAAGTAGACTATCGCGCCCTACCAGTACCGGAAAATCGCCAGGATTTGAAACAGGATTACGTAATGCCTCAAACTGAAGTAGAGCGACAGATTGCTGAGGTTTGGCAAGAAACATTGCAATTGGAAAAAGTGGGGATTAATGATAATTTTTTTGAAATTGGCGGACATTCTTTACTTTTGGTAAAAGTGCAAGCAAAATTGCTTGATATGTTCGATCGAGATATTTCTGCGATCGACTTATTTAAGTATCCCAGTATAAAGATATTGGCGGAATATTTGAGTCAAAAACAGGATAAGGAGCAATCGATGTTTGGAGAAATTAACACCTATGTCAGGAAGCAGGAAGAAGCGGTGGCTAGACAAAGAGAATTGTTTAAACAAGCTAGGAATCGGTAATATAAGTATTTTGTTTACCGTATAAAAGACAAATGAACACAGATTATAGATGGATTTTTAGGAGAAGTCGAAATGGATAAATGGGAAGGAGAAAGTGTGTTAGAACCAATTGCTATTATTGGGATGGCAGGTCGTTTTCCTGGGGCTAAAAATGTTGATGAGTTTTGGATGAATTTGTGTGATGGAGTGGAGTCAATTTCATTGTTTAGCGATCAAGAATTGATGGATGAGGGGGTAGAAGGAAGTTCGCTAAATGACTCGAACTATGTGAAAGCTGGGTTCGTATTGGATGATATCGAGATGTTTGATGCTGCGTTTTTTGGTATGCTGGCAAAAGAAGCTGAAATTACAGATCCGCAACATCGTCTTTTTTTAGAGTGTGCTTGGGAAGCTTTAGAAAATGCGGGGTATGACCCGGAACGATACGCAGGTTTGGCTGGTGTTTATGCGGGTGCTAACCTGAGTACGTATCTGCTAAATAATATTATTTCAAATCGGGATTTATTCCGCTCGTTGGGTTATCTACCGTTGGGAATTGGTAATAATCAAGACTTTTTAGCTACTCGAATTTCTTATAAATTAAACTTGAAAGGGCCGAGTATTAATGTTAATACCGCTTGTTCTACATCATTAGTTGCAGTTCATTCGGCCTGTCGGGGATTATTGAATTACGAATGCGATATGGCTCTAGCTGGTGGCGTTTCAATTCAAATTCCTCAAAAACAAGGTTATTTTTATCAAGAAAGTGGGATCTTTTCTACCGACGCTCATACTCGCGCTTTTGATGCTAAAGCCGGAGGAACTACTTTTGGTAATGGAGTAGGTATTGTTGTACTTAAGAGATTAGAAGATGCTT
>DATGYA010000470.1:0-8220 GCA_035298405.1 Kamptonema sp.
GAAAGCCAAAAAACAAGCCCCCCGCTACGACAATCGCCACCGCCACTTAACCCCCGAACAGCAAACCGCCTTTGAAGCCGAAGGCAGACAACCAGTAATTCGCTTCATCATCGACGACGATCGCACTATATCCTGGCATGACATGGTACGCGGAACCGTCACCTGGAAAGGCAGCGACCTCGGCGGCGACATGGTAATTTCTCGCGCCTCCAGCGGCGGCGCAATTGGTCAAGCCCTCTATAACCTCGCCGTCGTCGTCGATGACATCGACATGAATATTACCCACGTGATCCGAGGCGAAGACCATATTGGCAATACTCCCAAACAAATCTTGCTTTACGAAGCATTATCGAGCGTAATCCCCGAATTTGCCCACACGCCGCTGATTTTAAATAAAGAAGGGCAAAAGCTTTCCAAACGCGACGGCGTAACCTCGATATCCGACTTCAAGCAGATGGGTTATACCCCCGAAGCATTAGCCAATTACATGACTTTGCTAGGTTGGACAGCCCCCGATTCCACCCAAGAAATTTTTACGTTACCGGAAGCAGCCCAACACTTTAGCTTCGATCGCGTTAACAAAGCAGGCGCTAAATTTGACTGGGATAAACTCAACTGGCTCAACAGTCAATATCTACACAAAATGGCAGTGCCGCAATTGACAGATTTGTTGATACCCTATTGGCAGGATGCGGGGTATGAGTTCGATCCGGCGAGCGATCGCCCTTGGCTCGAACCAATCGCCGCCCTAATTGGCCCTAGTCTCGTCCGCCTCAAAGATGCCGTCGATATGAGCAAATTATTCTTTACCCCAACCTTGGAGTACGAAGAAGAAGCTAATGCTCAATTACAGCAACCAGGCGCAGCAGACGCATTGCAAGCGATTTTAGAAGCACTATCAAGCTGTCCACAGTTAACATCAGCCGAGGCTCAAGAGATCGCCAAAAAGGTGAGCAAAGAGAAAAACCTCAAAAAAGGGCTAATCATGCGAACTCTCCGGGCAGCTTTGACAGGGGCAATGCACGGCCCCGACCTGATAGAATCGTGGGTAATCCTTCACCAACGGGGAATGGATATTACCCGCTTGCAAGAGGGCATTAAAAGTTAAATTTTTACTTAGGCTGGTGTCGTGGCTGAAATTCCTACCCCAGAACAATCAGAAACAGAAGTAGTGGCTGAAACTCCTACTCCTCAACAACCAGTAGAAGTAGAAGTTGCAACCGAAACTCCTACTCCTCAACAACCAGTAGAAGTTACTGCCGAAACTGTAATTCCAGAACAGCCAGCAGCAACTTACACCCAAACACCTGCGGCAAATCCGTTTGAAACGATTGCCAGTGTTGAAATAACTACCCCGAATCAACCTGAAAAACCTGTTATAGCAGCAAAAATGTCAACCTCAAATTCACCTGAAACTGTTATCATTGTCGAAGATACTGCCGCTGACAAATCAACAAGCCAGTCGCAGCAGATCAAAGAACAAATTCTCTCAATTTTGTCTGACCTTCCAGTGTATATCACTGGCTTTTATCAGCAGTACAAAAGCCCGCTGACTGTCCTCGGTTTGTTCTTGGCATCAATTATCGCCTTCAAAGTATTTCTGGGAGTAGTGGACGCACTAAACGACATCCCATTCCTAGAGCCAACTTTTGAACTAATTGGCATTGGATACTCAGCTTGGTTTGTCTACCGCTATTTACTGAAGTCTTCCAACCGTCAAGAGTTATCTCAAAATATCCAAGCTCTCAAAGAACAAGTTTTGGGCAGGAAATCTTAAATAGTTAACTGTTAACGGTTAACTGTTAACGGTTAACTGTTAACAAATTGCTACTTACTGATATATTCCGCTACTCCTCGCCCATGACCAATCGCAAACAACGTAAAGTAGCATTAGTTTTAGGACTAGCACTTGCTGCATTTTTTCTAGTGAGCAATGTTTTCGCGATCGCTCAAGAAAAAAATTCTACGCCAATATTTGAAGATGTCAGTCTCAGTCCCAATTTTGCTCCAGATCCGATGACAATTCGCGGTATTAGTGGCGGGTTTGTAGCGGCTCAAGAAACAACTGGTCGCCCAGAAACTGCCACAGGGCCTTGCATTGGTTTTATCGATGAAAAGCCCGATCATAAGTTAGTGCTGACGACTTTTTTTGAGTATCTAAGTATCCAAGTTAAAAGTAGCGAGGATACTACTTTGATAGTACGCGGCCCTGGAGGTACTTGGTGCAATGACGACTATGAGGGTAAAAATCCTGGTATGGTTGGTCAATGGCTTTCAGGTAATTATGATATTTGGGTTGGTTCTTATCAAAGACACAAGTATTCTCCTTACATTATCAGAATTTCTCAGCATAAATAAGGATAGTTGCTAATTGCTAATTGCTAATTGCTAATTGCTGATTGCTGATTGTTAATGAAGAATTTCTACGCCTTTGCATTTCATTAAAAAGTAGGTAATACCAATTCTTGCAATTCTGACTACAGATGGTTTCTGCTCCATAAAATGTATAGCTTCGTCATCTGTAGTCAACTTAAAGAGAATTGGTATAACTAACTGGAATTGTTATCAAAAGATTTGCCCCAACTAACAACTAACAACTAACAACTAACAACCAACAACTAACAACTAACAACCAACAACTAACAACTAACAACTAACAACTAACAACTAACAACCAACAATTAACTAAATTCCTGTAGCTGTGAAAGCGGCCCAGTGATAGGGATTAGCAAAAGGGCAAGGTTTACGGTTGCGTGTTTGCTGTAAAGATGCTTCAGCAATAAGACGAGGGCCTTGGGGAAGTTGAGCAAAAATTTGTGTAATTTGAGCTTGAAATTCAGACAGTAAAACTTCAAATTCTTCGCAGGTTAAGTCTCGCAGCCATTTTTGAGCAGAATTGAGGGCGATCGCAATATCTCCCACTTGCACTCTCTGAATTTGACGGATATTATCATAAAACTTGCTCATTAACAACAGTGTAGAAACGTCGCTGACTTTCCAAAGACTACTAACAATGCTGGGAGTCCCAGCATACATTAAACCCGTTGCTAAACTAACACAATCCGTAATATCTTTTACCTCCCCTGGTGAATGGTTTTCACCAACAGAGAGAGTTATTAACCGGAATTGACGCAAATCTAGGTTAAAAATTTCTTCTAAGCTTAGAGATTCCTTGCCCAAAAATAAAGCCGATTGTAAAGGATTTTCAAAATTTAATAACGCCTGACAAACAAAGTGGATGCCAATTGCTTGCTGTTGTTCTTTCTTAGCTTCGATTTTCTCGCGATCGCCACTCCCAATTAACTGATATAGCGCCTCTTTCGCCCCACTTCTCTCTCCTAAAACTTCCACACTTGGGAAATGCTGGCGAATCACTTTCACTTCCAAATTACTGTAGATCAAATCCTTAGTCAAATTGGTAATAGCAAACAGATCCCGCACTGGCGAAGTACCCCGAAGATTGCGCCGCCCGATTTGACTCAATCGTAATATTTGAGAACTTGGAGCATAGCGAATCCCCCTAGAAAATCTATCAATTAAATAGGTGGGAGCTGGAGAAGAAACAGGGGGAAAGCGGGGAAAAGAAGATGTGGGAATTTCAACAACAACTTCAGTGCGATCGCTATCATCAACCACCACCTCTGTGCAAGTTTCCTGAACATCCTTCTCTTCTGTTTCTTCACTCTGTGTTCTCTGCGCCTTTGTGGTTCCCTCACTCTTCTCTACTTCACCCCCCAAAGGCAGAGCATGAAACGGCATTAGATGCAAAAATCGATGACCGATCGCAATAAGTTGATCGCAGTATTCAGGAATATGTTGGACAATTCGATCGATTTCCAGAATTTCCGCTAAACGTCCCAATCGGGCTGTAAGCTGATTTACCCAGCGACCTTTTTGTTCTGAATAAGCATCTAGATACTCCTGAGTCCAATCTGCTAATGCTATAGCATTTTCTCTAGGAAAAACCCAAACTAAAGGATATTCAACTTCAGAGAGAACAATAAAACAAACAAGCATTTCCCCCAAACTTGCCCATTCAAGGATCGCGCACTTACGATCGGGCAGTAATTCTTGAATTTGCTCAAAAGCGATAGTATCCACTTTTTGAGTAGCGCTAAAATATGGGTCAATAGATGCAATTTCACCGACAATCAACTCATCTAATTGATGCCACAATTGAGTGAGTCTGGTGAAATCCCAACTCAGAGGTATTGAGGAATTATTTAAGTCTGGTCGTTCCCCCGGTGAAATCTCGTCATCGTTTGTTTCCGGTTTTACTCCTAGATCGATGCGCTGCTGTTCTCTAGCGATTTCTTGCCGTAGCAACTCCAATTCGTCTTGGACATATTCGGGAAGTTCTGCTTTTGGAGTTAGGTAGGTATTAGCGAGGAGTTCTACAAGGCTGCGAGCTTTGTACCGCTCTGTATATTCTAGAGCTTTGGCGGAATAGTGGGGTTGGTTGGCTGCTAATTCTAGGCAAACTTCCACTAAAGATTTGTAGAGGCGAGTCCAAGTTTGAGATAATTTTTGTTTGAGAATATTAGCTTCGCTACCATTATTGGCTTCCCCTCGCAAAAATTCAACAGTTTCGACAGCGGAGACAAAAGTGTTATGAGCTGACAGGAATTCGCCCTGCCCTTGGTAAGCAAGACCCTGGTAAAATAAAGTTTTAGCGTGGCTATGGGGGTGAGCTTCCCGCGTGTAGACTTGCAAAGCATTTTCATAACATTTAACTGCGTTTTTAAGATGTTCGTCTCTGTTTCCCCGCATCAACTCATAAAAAGCTCGACCGAGATAGGTGTGCAGCATTGCCCAACGGTCTGGAGATGCCAAACGAGTATAGACTTGTAAAGCATTTTGAAAACATACGATCGCTGTTTTAAGGTTACGAGCTTTTTCTCCTTTCAAATGTTCGGTCAAAGCTCGACCAAGATAGGTTTGCAGCATTGCCCAACGCTCAGGAGATTTTGGCTTGGAATATATTTGTAAAGCTTTTTGATAGCAAGCGATCGCTGCTTCCAAATTGTTAGCTCTATCTCCTTTAAGTCGCTGATTGTAAGCCTTACCGAGATAGGTTTGAATTGTTGCCCAGCGATCGGGAAACTTTCTGCGACTGTGAACTTGTAAGGCATTGCGATAACAAGCAATTGCTGCTTCCAAATTCTCTGATTTTTCTCCTTTAATGCGATCGCTAAAAACTCGACCTAAATTATTCTGAGTTGTTGCCCATTGTGCCGGCATTGCTTCGCGAGTCCGCACCTGCAAAGCTTTTTGATAACATTCTATAGCTTGTTCTAAATTATCAGCGCGACTACCCCGCACTCTTTCACTATAAGCATTTGCTAAATTATTTTGCGTTGTCGCCCAGCGGCGGGGAAATGACTTCCGATTGTATACTTGTAAGGCGCTTTGATAGCAAGCTATTGCTGATTCTAGGTTATCAGATCGCTCACCTCGTCCTCGGCGGCTGTAAGCGCGACCGAGATTGTTTTGGGTGGTTGCCCATTCTTTAGGGAAAGTATCGCGAGCTCGTACTAATAAAGCATTTTGATAGCAGGCGATCGCCAATTCCAAATTTTCAGCAGCAACACCTTTAATGCGATCGCTATAAGCATTTCCCAGATTATTTTGCAGCGTCGCCCACTGTTCCGGGTAATCTTCAGGAGTTCGCACCTCCAAAGCATTGAGAAAACAGCCGATCGCCCGTTCCAAATTTTGAGCTCTTTCACCTTTAATGCGATCGCTATAAGCATTTCCTAAATTATTTTGTAACGTCGCCCACTGTTCTGGGAACCCCTCACGAGTAAAAACTGCCGCCACCACCTCATAACCTGCAATTTCAATCTCCAAATTGTTCGCCTTACTACCCAAGGGGAACCGCCCAATAATAATACTCAAATTACCAATTTGAGCTGCAATGCGCCTAGCTTGCGCGGGTTCAGCTTTCGGCAAAATCGCAGTTGCCCAACTATGTAGCAATTGCGCGAAGTGGTGATCCAGCTTGTCTAAATTAGCAGACAGCAGCGGGTAAACTTCTTGCGGTTCAGAATTGTACGCTACGGCCTGCAATACTTCCCCTAGAAAAGTGAGATACTGCTCTGGAGTAGCAGTTCCTATAGATTCACTCATCGCCTCGGACAGAGGAACAAGCAGATTTTGCAAAAATTTAGCAGCATTCAGTAACCCGTCTTGTGTGAGAGAGGGTACTGCCAGGTACAACGTTTGGATTAACCCGTAATCTATTAAGTCTGAGTCAGCACTCAAAATTAATTCTGTTTCTGTATCGGTAGAAAAGTCTAGTAGCACTCGAAGCATATTAAAGTCGGTTTCGCGGCGTTGTTCGTCCATCGTGGTTTGGCTGAACTGTTAAAAAAAACAAGCGGCTACCTCTTATAGCCACTATAACTTGTAGGGTGAGTGCGAGCTTAAACCATCTTAGGCTATGCGAAACATCGCTTTTTTGCAGCGATCGCCCACGAGCGAGTTTAATTGTGTCCGTATACTGAGGCTGCGATCGCCGACAACCATCTATAGCTATGAGTTATAAGCAATTTTACGGCTTGCGCCTATCCTACGTTTAGCTGAAACTACGATCGCGCGATCTTCCTTTTTAAAGGACATCGAGCTAGATTTACCATTTTTAATCCTGTTGGGGCTCTCTGCCTAAGTAGTAATAGTGAACTATTGAGCTAAAAGGCTGGGTACGAACATCGCGATCGCAAAAATATAAGTCTGTAGTGCGGGCATCTTGCCAGCTATTCTTACACAATCGCGGGTTCTCCGGCCCCCACTACAAAAATAGGATGCTTCTAGTCGTCACCAACGACCAAATCCAAACAATCATCTCCCCTGCCCTTTTAGTAAAAGTTTTCTCAAATCACTTTGTCACCCATCATAAAAATTAATTATGATAGTGGAATATAAGATTGAGGGGTCAGACCCCCCATCCGTCTCAAGAAGGATGACTAATGGCAGAATGGACAATAGACCCCAGGAATTTAATTAGGTTAAAACAGAAAAGTACATTAGTGCTTATGACCTGAATTTATTCCAGGGAATCCCCCCTGAACCTCCCCCTTTGACGGAAAAAGCAAACCAGGGCTTACCGATAAATAAAGACTCAGCATTTTGCCGTAGAGGAAAGAAATATGAGTGGAAATACCGCGCACATCAAACGGTTGTTAGAAACTAAACAATGTCAGGGAGGCAATCTCAGCGATGCTAACCTGGCAAGGTTAAAGCTCGGCGGCGCTAACTTGAGCGGTGCCGATCTGAGTTTTGCCAATCTCAATGGTACGGATCTCAGCGGCGCTAATTTGAGCGGTGCCGATCTGAGTTTTGCCAATTTGGTGGCTGCTAATTTGTCTAATGCTGACTTGAGCGGTGTTGATTCCAAGGGAATCAACCTATTTGATGCCAACTTAAACGGCGCTGAGTTAAGCGGTGCTGACCTGGGTTTTGCCAATTTAGTTAATACAACTATGCTTCACGCTAATTTGAGCGGTGCTGACTTGGTTGGGGCTAATTTGGTTGGGGCTAATTTGAGCGATGCCAATCTCAGCGGTGCTGACTTGGGTGGTGCGAATTTGGGCAATGTAAAGTTGGTGGGCGCTAGCTTGCTCAATGCTGACCTCAGAGATGTGAGATTAGTAGGCGGCGATCTCACGGATGCGGATCTCCGAGATGCGGATCTTCGAGATGTCAATTTGTTGAATGCTGACTTGAGCGGTGCTAATCTAACTGGGGCTAATCTCAGCGGGGCTAATCTCAGTGGTGTCAACCTTAGCGGCGCGAATATGGACGGGGCGATTGGACTTTACATGGACACCCCTGTGGAAATGCGACGCACTGAACCGCGAAAATCTAGTGTTACCCAGTCAGTTTTGTCTTACATGAGTTTGCCTCAAGCCAGTGTAAATTCTTCTGTTCCGCAAAACTCTAATTTAAACGGTACTTTGCCTCGCTTGGGTTAGCAGCAGGGTTGATTTTTAGGTACGTAGTTGGGCTTTAGCCCTCTTATGGCAATCTATAAGAGGGCTAAAGCCCAACTACGTACCTTCTTAAGGAGATATCTCTATCGAGTTACCGGGATTCGCAGGAGGCGATCGCACTTTCCACCGCTTCTAAAGCTCGATCTATCTCAGCCGCCGTTACAATCAAAGGTGGAACGAATCGAACTACTTTCGGGCCTGCGGGTACTAAGAGCAAGCCTTTTTCTAT
>DATGYA010000471.1:0-3567 GCA_035298405.1 Kamptonema sp.
CCCCTTGGTAAGGGGGGGGCAAGAAATTTAGCTGGAGATTTAGCGCAGCAAATTTCTTTAGAAACCCCCCCAACCCCCCTTGGTAAGGGGGGGGCAAGAAATAAGGGGGGGCAAGAAGAAGAAGGGAAAGAAGGGAAAGAAAGGGAAGGGGAAGAAAATCAAAACCGCTATCTGACTTTACGCGATGGTCGTCGCTTTCGGATTGAAACTCAATGTTTAACACTTAAGGAAATTTTCGCTACTCTCAATTTACCTTTGTGTCGCCTTGTTAGCCTTTCAGCCTGCGAAACAGGATTAGTCAGTAGAGTTGTCACTGATGAATATATCGGTTTAGCTAGTGGTTTTCTCTATGCCGGGGCTGGTAATGTCGTCAGTAGTTTATGGTCGGTTAGTGATTTTTCTACCGCTTTTCTGATGATTCGGTTTTATCAAAATCTGAGAGATGAGAAGTTGTCAGTTTGTCAAGCTTTACAAGCTGCACAGAATTGGCTAAGAAAGGTTACACGAACCGACTTTTTAACCTGGTTGAAAGACGAGGTAAAAATGGATCAAATTTTAGTTGCAGACCTCAAGATTTACATCCGTCGTTCTTTTCCCAATCCCCAACCCTTTGCTAACCCCCAATATTGGGCTGCTTTTTGTGCTATTGGTTTATAAATATGACTATTTCCCTAACCCAAATTCCAACAGATACCTGGGTGACAGCCTCCTGGTCTGATTATCTCAAAACTGCCGATAGTCTTGACTGTGCGACAGCAAAAACCTATTATTATAAAGGCAGATTCCGACTCGAAATGTCACCCGTCACCAACGAACACGCTAGCGACCATAGTATTATCATTTTTGCCGTTTGTCTCTATGCCAGTCTCAAAGGAATTATCCTGAATGGCAAAGATAACTGCACTTATCGCCATCCGCAAATTCAAGAATGTCAACCCGATTTTTCCTGCTATATTGGGAATAATGCCCAAGTTATTGCTTGGGGAACAGGCATCATTAATTTAGACAATTTTCCGCCTCCAGATTTAGTAATTGAAATCGCTAGAAGTTCTATCTCTGACGATAAAGGCGAAAAACGCCTTTTGTACGAAGATTTACAAGTCAAAGAATACTGGATAGTTGATGTCAATACCGCCCAAATTTTAGCCTTTGCCATTGATTCCCTGGGAAGTCATCGGATTAGAGAATCCCAAGTTTTACCCGGTTTAAAATTGTCTGTGCTAGAATCGGCTTTAAGTCAAACTCGCACGAGTCCTCAAAGTCAAGTTTGCAGTTGGCTGTTAACTCAATTTCAATAGATTGTCGTGTGGGCGGGGCGGGTTTATAAAATTTGTTGATATTTATCAAATATCTTGGCGAACCCGCCCCTACGGAATCAAATTCAATCGGAATAACTAAGAAATATGGAACCTTTTTTTAATGCTTCGCAAACTATTCTCGACTTTTTAACCTTGCTGGAAGTGGAACGCACCAAAGGAAAAAGCGATCTAATTGATGAAAATGGCTGGCAAGATTTGCAACAACTAGATCGAGTTTTGGAAACTATGGATCGACCCCATGAAATTGCTGATGCAATTCTTGACTGGTGCGAAAAGTATCCAGAAATTAATCGAGTATTTAACCAAGAAAATTGGTCAGTCGTTCGTGGGGATATGGTTAAAAAAGGAAAAAAGATTGCTGTTGCGCCTCCTATTACTGAGATTGAAATTGTTAGCAATAAATCTAAAATACGAGAGGAGATCAATAAAACAAATCAACACTAAAACAGCCTAAAGTAAACTTAAATAGTCAAGTAAAATGTCTAACGAAATCAATCCGGTTTATGCTCTTAATGTTAATCTATTTGCTTGTATTTTGAAATCAGCTCAAGCTTTAAACTCAACTAATCTTTTTAAAAAAGAACCTGAAGAGTTTAAGAATATATATGAAGGAATATTAAATAATTTTAGCAACAAAATACCTGATATTTCTAAAGATTTTCCTAAATTACGCCAAACTCTTCCTGATTCAGACCGCTACGATCTACTTGATTGCGAACTGGAGGACAGCAGGCAGTATTTTCTATTTTCAAGCGAAGCAAATAACCAAATTTCGGGTGAGTCTCAACTCTTATATAACCTATTACTCTATCCTCAAAATATCGGAGATAGTTACTCCTTATTAATTAATATTTTTCGTCCTCAATCTCCAGGTTTAGATCGAGTTAATTGTGATGAAATTTCTGATTTTAATCCCAAGCAATGCTTGATTCTAGAAAAGGATGATTTTTTCATAGGACAAACTTTACTGATTACAGCTTTTTTACCTCGCTCAAAACCAGATAATCCTGAAGAATTAAGATTTGATGCAGAACATCTGTTGAAAAAACTACTTATATCTTGCCCTGAGTTATCTTTCCCTGAGTTTTATCAAGCAGAAAATTTCCTAAATAGCTATATTTTAGAATTCAGTAAACCTAAAAAGTCGCTAGTTCGTTATCTGGTTCTTTTTTACTTTGATGATTCTACTTCAGAACAACTCGAAAAAATCTATTGGGATTTACCAGAACTGTTTCTCTACTACCATAAAATAACTCATGTTTATCAAATGAGTCGTCAATCTGCCGATGAGATAGATCTATTAATCAGAGAGCAAATCGAAGCCCAACTACCATCTTTTAGTAATCAAGACTCCGAGCAATCACAACTATCCGAACCGCTAAATTTAGAACAATTGAAAACGACACTCAAAAACTTATTAAAAACGGCTCCAAAATACACATTAAAATTCCGTGAACTTGAAGATGCTTTGAACAGTATTAATATTAATACCAGAAATTATCAACGGACGCTGAAACGCCTCCAAGCTCAAGCAAATGATAATCTTGATTTTTTTAGTCGCTTTGCTGAACGAGAAAGCCAAACCTTTCAACTACAAATTCAAGCTGATTTAAACTATTCTAAACCTGGTGCTCAATTACTAGATCAGGCTATTTCCAGCATACGAGGCTTAGTAGAAATCGATCAAGCAGAAAGCGATCGCAACCTCCAAAAAACCATCCAATCAGTAGGCTTTGGCATAGGTGTAGCAGGCGTAGTCGCAACTAGCGCCCCTTATTGGATAAAGCAAGAACCAGAGATAATACCTATTAACAAACCTTTTATCTCTTCCTCTCTCAATACTTTCACATTTATTATCCTTGTCAGCCTTTCTGCGGGATTACTCACATGGGGTATCGCTTCTGGGTGGATGAACGGTAAAAGCTTGATAGCGGGAGGAAAACAGCGGTGTCTACGCTTAATTAGAAGGAAAACCCAAACAAGTTTACCCACTTCCCAAAGTCAACCAATTAATGATATTTCCCAGCAACCGGAAGAAGCGCGATCGCAACCTCCCAACAACTAACAACTAACAACTAACAACTAACAACTAACAACTAACAACTAACAACTAACAACTAACATTTTAAGAATCCGATAAAATTTGCAATCTAATCGTCCTCTCACCATCTCCTAAACCTACCTCGATCACTTCCCCAGAAATACTATCCAAGCAGCTTAAAAGCAATCGTAAATTAGGCGTACTAGC
>DATGYA010000472.1:0-3796 GCA_035298405.1 Kamptonema sp.
TATTATTGACCCCTTTGGCAAAAAGATTGAGTCTCAAGGAGCCTTGCGAGATGGAGGTTCATTCCAAGAAAGAATGGGCAATGTTGTGTGCTGGAATTCTGTAATGAAGGAACAGATATATCTCCTGCAAAAGTGGATTGAATTTGTAGTTGCTTAAAGTTTTAGCATGAGACCCAGAAACCGGGTTTCTTCCTAAATTCCTCAGCACCAAACCCAAAAATCTCTAGAAACCCGGTTTCTTTCAACGAGCGAAATATTTACTGTATTTTGTTACTCTTGCGGATTGAATCATGACAATCACCCAACCATTAACGACTTCTAGTAACTCTGCCAAAACTAAGGCAACTGACTGGAAAAAGCTAAAGCCTTATTTTCTAGTCGCTCCTCAAACTTTAGTCTTTCTGTTGTTTTTAGTATTGCCAATTCTTGCCATTTTTATCGTCAGCTTTTGGACGTTTAATGGCTATACAATGGTTCCCACTTTTACTCTGAACAACTATCTGACAATTTTTACCTCGAAGGTATTTCTGTCAACTTATGTCAATACCATCAAATTTGCAGCTATTGTCTGGTTGCTAACTCTGGCGATCGCATATCCAGTTGCGTACTTTCTGGCTTTTCATATCAAAAGCTTGAAATGGCAAACAATTTTGTTTCTAGTTTGTACAGTTCCCTTTCTGACATCTAACATTATTCGGATGATTTCTTGGATTCCTTTTTTAGGAAGAGAAGGCATCTTGAATGGATTACTAATGGGTCTGCATTTAACGGATCAACCCCTAGAAATGTTTTTGTTTTCCGACTTTGCCGTACTCCTAGCAATGGTGCATCTTTATACCCTGTATATGGTAGCTCCAACTTTTAATAGCATGATGCGAATTGACCGTTCTTTAATTGCGGCCGCAGAAGATGCCGGAGCTTCAGCTTGGCAAATTCAGAAGGAAATTATCTTTCCGTTATCATCGCCGGGAATTGCCATTGGTTCAATTTTTGTCGTCACATTAGTTATGGGAGAATTTGCAACTGTCAGGCTAATGAGTGGCGGACAAACTTCTTCTGTTGGATATTTGATTAAAACTCTAATTGGTAGTTTGCAATATCCGATGGCTGCTGCAAATGCGATCGTTTTATTAGCTGTAACATTACTGATTGTATTTGGCATTTTACGAGCGGTTGATATTCGCAAAGAACTCTAAGAATAAACCTTTGTAATTGTCTAAATGGAGTTGAACAATGCAAAAGACAAAACGCCCACTTTCTTATTACCTATTAGCTGGCTTTTTTGGATTATTTGTTCTGTTCTTATACGGCCCATTTTCCGCTATCTTTCTACTTTCTCTGCAAGGGCCAGAGGGACAATTAACTTTTCCGATGCGAGGTTTCAGCTTTCACTGGATGTTAGCGGTATTTGGCACTCAGCGTGTAGGAGACTTTGTTAGTGCCTTTGGTCGTTCTTTTACTTTAGGTTTGCTGGTGATGGTAATTACTGTCATCTTTAGCCTATTAGCTGGCATGGCATTTCGGCAAAAATTCATGGGTTCAAATTGGATTTTTTACTTAACAATTTCTAGTCTGATTGTCCCCAGTATTCTCATCTCTTTAGGCATTGGTATTGTCTTTAATATCTTTGGCTTAGATACCACTTGGTATTCATCAGCGCTGGCGGGACATCTGACCTGGACATTACCTTTTGCTTTCTTAATTATGGTGGGAGTATTCAATCGCTTTAATCCTAGCTATGAAGAAGCAGCACGGGATATGGGAGCGACTGAAATCCAGACATTTTCGGAGGTTTTGCTACCGCTAATTGCATCTAGTTTGATTGGGGTAGGTTTGTTTGGGTTTACCCTTTCCTACGATGAATTTACGCGCACTTCGTTAATTTCCGGCGAAAAAAATACCCTACCGCTAGAAATTTTTGGGATGACAACGAACGTGACAACTCCTGCAATTTATGCTTTAGGAACCATGACAACGCTTTTTTCCTTTGGATTAATTGCATTAGCTTTTGCTGGTATTCAGTTCTTTTCTCGTCGTCAGTCACAGTAGGAAATCATAACCAAATTGGCAAAACAAATTGGGCGGTTGAAACCGCATCTACACAAACGAAGTCCGCCTGCGCGGACTCAAAGATAAAGGGGTATTTAAGCCGGATTTAATGTCAGTTCAAACTCTATTACGTAGAAAACCATGAGCTATAGACCTGAATTTTCAGTTGTTTGGAATAATGCAGGCTTTTTAATCCAAGGTGTTTTTCTAACATTTCAACTCGCTATTGTGTCCATTGCTGGCGGGTTAGTGCTAGGAACAATTGGCGCAATGGGAAGAACTTCTGGAAATGCTGTATTTAATGGGATTGCTGTAGCCTATGTGGAATTTCTTCGCAACACGCCTTTTCTGATTCAACTGTTCTTTTTCTTCTTTGGCTTGCCGAGTTTAGGAATTAAATTAACTTCTTGGCAAGCAGCGGTACTAGCACTAGCGATTAATTTTGGAGCCTATTCTACTGAGATCATTCGTGCTGGAATTGAAAGTATCCGTAAGGGACAAATTGAAGCGGGATTAGCATTAGGATTCAAAAAACTACAGATTTTCAGGCACATTATCTTGATACCAGCTTTAGGTAATGTTTATCCATCTTTGGTTAGCCAAATTGTAATTGCAATTTTGTTTACCAGTGTTGTCTCTCAAATTTCAGCGGAAGAATTGACCTTTGTAGGTAATTATTTACAATCGCGCACCTTTCGGAGCTTTGAAATCTACTTAACGATTACCCTAATCTATGTGGCGATAATCTGGGCAATTAAAGCTATTGCGTTTCTGATCCAGAAAAAGTTTTTCGCCTTCATGCAATACACTCGCTAACTGGTTACTATCTTTTACTAAGTTTCGATTATGCAAGAGTTTACCCTGTCGAATATCTTGAGCAATTTACTACTAGCAACTAGATGGACGATTGCGCTTTCAGCAATTGCTTTTATCGGTGGTGGAATTGTGGGATTTCTAGTCATGTTAATGCGAATTTCACCTAACAAAATCATCAAGTATCTCAGTCTAATTTATGTCGAGTTTTTTCAAGGAACGCCGCTGCTGATGCAACTGTTCCTGACATTCTTCGGATTGTCTGTGATTTTTAACCTCAATTTATCTCCTTGGATAGCGGCCGCGATCGCATTAACAACCTACACCAGTGCTTTTCTAGCGGAGATATGGCGAGGTTCAGTTGCAGCCATTCCTAAAGGACAATGGGAAGCCTCTACAGCCTTGGGATTGAATTACTTTAAACAGCTTCAACGCATCATTTTGCCGCAAGCAATTAAGATGTCAATTCCCCCGACTGTAGGCTTTGCGGTGCAGGTAATTAAAGGCACATCTTTAGCATCTGTTATTGGCTTTGTAGAATTAACTCGGTCGGCTACGGCTATTAGTAATGTCACCTTTAAACCCTTCTTGGTGTTTACAATAGCGGCTGTAATTTATTTCTGTTTGTGTTTTCCACTCTCCCTTTGGAGCAAACACTTAGAACAGAAGTTTGCTTACAAATACTAAGATATCTGCACACCTAATTCTCACTATTTTTGCACAACTTATCAGGAGAAAATCATGTTTTACAGACTTTTTAAACGCCTAAATATGCGCTTTTCTTTGCCAAGATTATTAACAAAGCCACTAACAATGGCAGCAGTTAGTTTAGTGGTAATCTTCAGCATCGCCTCTTGTTCTGGCGGCAGTTCTATCACCTCTAAACCTGTTGTTGGCGACGTTACAGCCAGTCAAGCAGCAGCCGCACCGAGTC
>DATGYA010000473.1:0-6491 GCA_035298405.1 Kamptonema sp.
ATGCCGCTAACTGCCCCCAAACCCACGCCAGTACCTCTACCCAACACCGCCGTCACCATCTCAACCTTAATCAAATCAGTTGAACCGGCAACTCCTTGCAGAGTACCCGCCGTCATCACCACCAAATCCCCATCCGAAAGCAAACCCTTCTCCTGAGCTACACTGATCGCAGATTGAAAAGTCTGACCTGCCGAAGGTAAATCTAGCACCAAGAGCGGTTTTACACCCCACACCATTTGCAATTGCCGCGCCACATCTACGTGAGGTGTCACCGCCAAAATCGGAGTTTTCGGTCGAAACTTCGACACATTCCGTGCAGTTGCCCCTGTTTTCGTTAGCGTCATAATCGCCTGCGCCCCCAACTGCTCAGCAATTTGGCTCACCGCCTGACTAATTCCATTGGGAATAGATCGACCCGCATCTTCCACATTAGTAACATTGCGACGGATATCTTCTTGCTCGATCCGCACCGCAATTCTAGCCATCGTCGCCACTGCTTCCACGGGAAATTTGCCAACGGCTGTCTCATTCGACAGCATCACTGCATCCGTGCCATCGATGATCGCATTCGCCACATCCGAAATCTCAGCGCGAGTGGGCCTGGGATTGCTCACCATGCTGTCGAGCATTTGAGTAGCAGTAATCACCGGAATTCCCATGCGGTTAGCAGTGGCAATCAGCCGCTTCTGCAAAATCGGCACATCTTCTGCTGGTAGTTCGACTCCCAAATCCCCGCGAGCTACCATTACGCCGTTACAAAGAGCGAGGATGGCTTCCATCTGTTCGATGGCTTCGTGTTTTTCAATTTTGGCAATTACTGGTACTTGCTTGCCAGCAGAGGCGATCAGCTCTTTAATTTCTAGTACATCTTGAGGGTTGCGGACAAATGAGAGCGCCACCCAGTCTACACCTTGGTCAAGACCAAACATCAAATCTTTGCGGTCTTTGTCTGTAAGGGCCTTAATCGACAAGTACACTCCCGGAAAATTAACGCCTTTATTATTGGAAAGTGGGCCTGCGACAACAACTCGGCAGTACAATTCCCGCGCTGCGCGGTCTATTTTCTCTACCACCATCTCCACCTTACCGTCATCAAGTAGGATGGATGCTCCCTCCGGTACTTCATCTGCTAGGGGTTCGTAGGTGACGGAGGAAATTTTCTCTGTGCCAGGGATGAGGTGGCTTGTCAAAATAAAGGGGTCGCCCTTTTGAAGGATAATTGAGCCATTTTCAAAGCGCCCCAGGCGAATTTTCGGGCCTTGGAGGTCTTGGAGAATGCCGACTGGCTGATTGAGTTCAAAGGATGTCTGCCGGATCAGGCGAATGCTACGCTGGTGATCTTCGTGAGTTCCGTGAGAAAAGTTGAGCCGCAAAGTGGTTGCACCTGCTTCAATCAGGTTGCGGAGCACTGTTGGGTCAAGGGTTGCAGGGCCAATAGTGGCCACAATTTTAGTCCGGCGGTGGGAATTTTGCAGTTGCATGAAATCAATTCGCAGGGCAGATGGCTTAAGGGCTTTAATTTCGGCTATCCCATTATTCACTACGCGGCTGACGCAAGTGTAAAGTATCAGGATTTTTTAAAGTCAGCGGCAGTGTGGGCATTGCCAATTTACCAGATATCGCGCTGGTCTGACTGAAATTTAGGAAATAACTGTTTTTTTATTTGGCTGCCTAAATCGGAGATTTGTGGAATTTATCAGGATTTAGCCTGGGTGGGCTTGATTGGACACATCGCTCCAAAGTCAGTAGACCTCTAGTCCGATCTCAGACACTCAGGAGTAAAGTTAAAGCATTATTATTCCAATTCAGTTCGCTTTCTAAGAGTTTAAACCCAACTACTTTACACATAGCTTCTAAAGTAGAAGCTGTAGGTAGCCACCACCAAGGGCCAAAGTCGTTGATATCAAAAACCACTTTTTCGGTAATGCCTAAAATTACTAAGCCGCCTAGATGTTTTTCCCAGTATGCTTTTAAAATAGCACGTTCTGACTCGTTTAGAGCGGGAATTAAAATTGCGCCTGAACTGGGGATTTGATAGCGCCCTAGCTCGTTTTCAATAAGTTCTTGGGTAATAGCTGAAGTCAAAATCAAATACTTTCCTGTGATTTGACGTAAAGCAACTAGCATTTGCAAAGGATTGGGGTGATGGTACAATACGCCTGCACAGTGAACGACATCATAGGGTTGACCAATTTCTGCGAGTTGCAACTGGCAGATATCTCGATTTAGGCAATGGTATTTGGGAATATTGAGAGTTCCCATTCGTTCGCGGAATGCTTGCCATAAATGGGATTCGGCTGAAGTTATATCGATCATTGTCAGGGTGGTTGCGCCATATTTGTGAGCCACAGATACTTTTTCGTTGATGGTTCCCCACAAGCCGCCGACTTCGGCAAAAGTGTTGCTTTTTACAACTCTGGCAATGTAGCGATCGCGAATATCAATTAATTCACCCTCAGACCAGCCATTAGTTTGGCTTGCTGCCTTTTTTTGCTCTAAAACTTTCTCTAGTTGTAACGAAATTTTGGGGTCATTTGGTTTAGCTTCTAGCGCCATCTGGTATAATACGATCGTTTCATCTAGCTGCTTCCTCTCCTGGTAAATATCAGCTAAATGGCAACAAAAATCAGGATCGATGGGCAAAAATATCGGTAAATTGTAGTGAGTTTTTTCCTCGATGTGATTGATTTCAATGGCGCGACGATAATAGCTGACAGCGACATCTAAATCTGGTCTAATTTGTTTTAACAAAGCCTGCCCTAGCTTGCTGTAGATTTCTGGCAGAGATGAGTCTAGTTTAGCAGCATAGAGATAAATGCTGACCGCCTGATTCCACTGTCGATCTTGACTTAAAATCTCTCCTAAATTATAGTAAAACCAAGCACAATCAGGATTGATTTCAATAGCACGACAGTAGGCAGTAACGGCTTCGTCGCGGCGTTGCAATCTTAGGAAAATTTCTGCTAATGTGTGATGAATCCAGGGAAATTCTGGATTTAATTCGCTAGCGCGGTGGTAAGCGGCGGCGGCTTCTGACCATTGCTGAAGTTTTACTAAAGTTTCGCCTAAATTGTAGAATGACCAAAAGAATTCTGGATTTAATTCGCTAGCGCGACGGTAGGCAGCAACGGCTTCTGACCATTTTTCCAGTTTAAAAAGAGTATCGCCTAAAGTGTGGTAAGAACCAAAAAAATTGGGGTTAAGTTGAATAGAGCGATGGTAAGCAGTGGCGGCATCAGGCCATTTTTCTAGTTTAAAAAGAGCATCGCCTATGTGGTAGTAAGACCAAGGGAATTCAGGGTTGAGTTCAATGCCGAAACGATAGGCGGCTACTGATTCTTCCCATTTTTCTAGTTTCAGGAGAGCATTCCCTAAATTGTAGTAAGACCAAAAGTAATCTGGGTTAAGATCGATGCCATATCGGTAAGTATTGACAGCTTCATTTAATAGTCCTTTCGCTTGGAGAGCATTTCCTAATTTATAGTATAATTCCGATATGTCTGGCTGGATTTGAATCGCTTTGCGATAGTGAGCGATCGCGTCGTCCCACTGTTGCAGCGAAGTTTCAATTTCCGCTAATTTGTAATAAGCTTCGTAAAGACTTGGGTTTAAATAAATGGCGCGAAGATAACAGATTACGGCTCTTTCTAACTTGTTTTGGGCTATGAGATTGGTGGCAACCTGGAGGTAGATTTCACCTGTGAAATCTGGTTCTAACATCAGTGCTAAATACCAGAAATCTGTAGATTCCTCTGACTTGCCAATCTGGTCAAAAACTCTAGCTAAATTGCGATAAACTCCAGCGAATTTGGGTTGGAGGGTTAAAGCTTTTTGGTAAGAAGCGATCGCGTTTTGCCACTCTTGCAGGTTAGCATAGAGAGTGCCGAGGTTAGCATGAACTTCCGGTAACTCCGGCTGAATGGCGATCGCTTGATTGTACCATTGCAAAGCCTCCTCTAGCTGACCTTGAGCTTGCAGTGCTTTGCCCAAGATTTTACAGGCCTGTGCTGAGTTAGGCTCTACTTGCAGGGCTTGCTTGCAGGAGGCGATCGCCTGGTCTAACTTCCCTTCGTTTAAATAAACTTCTGCCTGTTGCAGGAAATCAACAGCCTGTGTTTCTAGATTCACTATTTTCTTGCCCTATAGAGTCACAAACATCTGTAAAATTGTATTCTATAAGCTGAACAGGAATCAAAAATCCCTATATCCGCGTCTAAAATTGTCCAGTCTATCATTACCCCACCGTTATCACCACACAAATTCATGTCAATGACGACTTCGACACCGCAAGTAAGTGTAATTATCCCAGCATATAACGGCGATCGCTACATTGCCCAAGCCGTAGAAAGCGTCCTGAGCCAAACCTATACAAACTGGGAAATTATCGTCATAGACGACGGTTCAACCGACGACACCCGCGAAGTATTACAACCTTATTTTGACAGAATTCGCTACGTTTATCAACAAAATCAAGGAGTAGCGGCGGCCCGCAATCGAGGCATTCAGGAAGCTAAAGGCAAGTTGCTCGCTTTTCTCGATCAAGATGACATTTTACTCTCAGATAAACTAGCCGCACAAGTTGCCTTATTTGAAAGTCAGCCATCACTAGGTATTGTTAACAGCGGTTGGCGAATTGTTAACGAACAGGGAGAAGCGATCGCAGATATAGAACCCTGGCAATACTTCCCAATTTTAGACTTAGAAACATGGATAGTGCGGACACCAGTCCTTCCCGGTGCAATGATGTTCTCGCGCCAATTATTAGAGCGTGTTGGCGGCTTCGACTCGCGATTTAATGGAGTAGATGATGTAGACTTATTACTACGCTTAGCATTAACAAATTGCGAATCTGCGTGGCTGCGGCAAGTAACTTTTTGCTACCGCCAACATTCAGGCAGTGTTTCAACCCAAAAAGCTTTACAACAAGCAAAAACTTTAGAGGCAGTACAGCAGAATTTTTTCAGTCAGCAAGACTTACCAAAACAGGTACGCCAACTGGAAAACCAAGCTCGTTTTGAAGGATTGACATGGATGGCATGGCATCTGTACCAAACTGGTCATCCTGTAGAAATGGTAGAATATTTAGAGAAATCTTTTCGTTATACACCATACTCACCTAATGTTACAGTAGTAACTTGGGTACAACGACTGATCAATAATTCTTTAGGATATGGCTGTGAATTCGATACCAACTTGCTGAGAAACTTATTAGAATGGAAACAGTTAATGGCTAATACTCTTCCTCCCAAAAAAGTCCGTGTCAGCGTAATCATACCAACTTATAACTGCGATCGCTACATTGTCCAAGCCGTAGAAAGCGTTCTCAACCAAAGTTATAAAAATTGGGAAATTATCGTCGTAGACGATGGTTCCACAGATAATACCCGCCAAGTTTTAGCACCTTACCTCGATTTAATTCAATACATCTATCAAGATAACCAAGGAGCGGCAATTGCTCGCAATCGCGCTTGCAAGTTAGCACAAGGCGAATTCTTAGCTTTTCTAGATAGCGACGACTTCTTCCTACCAGAAAAACTCGAAAAACAAATAGCTTGCTTTGACGCTGATCCCACATTAGATTTAGTGCAGACAGGTTGGCTTATTGTTGATAAACAAGGTGGAGGTATCTATGGAGTAAAACCTTGGGAACAATCACCAAAACTAGATTTAGAAAGCTTTGTTCTGTATAAATTTGTACGCCCGAGTGCGATGATGCTGCGCCGAGAGTGGTGGGAACGCTTGGGTGGTTTCGATTCTCGTTTTCCGCCTACAGAAGACTTAGACTTTTCCTTACGTTTAGCTTTAAAAGGCTGCAAATCAGTTTGGTTAGAAGAGATACTTACCTGTTATCGCCAGCACGAGTCCAATCTCATGTCTAGCGGCTCCAAGCTGATGAAAAACATGGAAATTGTCATGGAGCAATTCTTCGCAAGACCAGATTTACCCGACAATATTCGCCAGTTAAAAAACCAAGAGCGTTACCAGTGTTTAGTATGGTTAGCGTGGCGGATGTACCGCGATGGTCATCTTGAAGAGATGCTTAAAGGTTTAGAAAAATCCTTGCATTATACGCATTTATCACCTACAGAAACTATTTTAAATTGGGTGGAAACCTTCAAGGCTGCTTCATTAGAATATGGTTACAATTTTGAGGTAGATTCCTTAATTTCTTTAAAGGAATGGCAAGAAGCGATTGCAACAGCTCTGAATAGTTCTCCTCAATCTACCTCGGTTTCCCGTTCAATTTCTCAAAAGTATCCTGTACATATTCTCCTGTATACAGAAGATCATGGCGTGGGAGGATTAGCTCAGTTTAACCACTCACTTTTATGCAAGTTAGCAACTGAAGGCTACCAAGTTACCTGCGTCCAAACTGAAATTTCCAACCCATTAATTACCAAGCAAAAAGACCTGGGTGTTCGGCATATTTGGCTAGAGTTCGATACAATGAGGGAGTTTTCCCGGATTACCTATAATCAGGCTGATGCTGA
>DATGYA010000474.1:0-1697 GCA_035298405.1 Kamptonema sp.
AAGGTGAACATCAGCAATTTGGTTGTCGTTGAGGTCAAGTTTTTTCAGCTTTGTAAATCCTTTTATAGGGCTGACATCAGCAATTCGATTGCTACCAAGGTAAAGCTCCTCCAAGTTTGTCAATTCTGACAAGGGATTCAAATCGCTGATTCCTTTCTGGATGAGGTAAATTTTAGTGAGACTTAACAGCTTCTTGGCCGCAAGTTCGCAATCATTTGTCCCTGCTTCTGCTAACAACACCTCTACTGTAATTCTCGCGTCGGCTGACAAACTGGCTTGTTGGAGACACCACTCTTTAAAAGAATTTCTCTGATTAGGTGCGGCAGCTTGAGTGACTCCCCATCCCAAGCCACTAATTGCCCACGCACTGATTATCAGAGCAACTGCCCTAGTTGATTTCATGGTTGATCAACTCCCCATAATATTAAGTAGGGTGCGTTACGCTGTCGCTAACGCACCATTTAACCTACGCATTTAAGAATCTTGCCTTCAATATAGTTAAAAAAGATAACGCATATCCTCAAGATCGATGAGAAATATGCCAAATTGACAGCAATCTGTACCTTCTCTTGATGGAGGACTCGATCGTGCGTTTGCATCTAGTCAGCCTCAGCTTTGTCACTCTGCTGCTTTCAGTAACTTCTTCCTTATTACCACCGATCTTAAATCTCTCACCTTTAGTCGCACAGTCGCAAACAAATCGAGATAGAAAAGCTATTGCGGATCGCCTGTTTAGAGAAGGTGATTATCTGAATGCTAAGGATAGATATGAAAGAGCTATCAGGAAATTCCAAGAAGCTTTATTGATTTATCAAGAAATAAGTGACAGAGCAAGCGTTGGGAAAACCCTCTTCAACATTGGATATGTTTACTACAAAAAGGAAGAATATGAGCAGGCATTGGATTACTTCCATCAAGCTTTGCCAATTCGACGGGAAGTGGGCGATGGCAATGAACAACAAGAAACCCTAAATATGATGGGGAGAAGTTACAACGATCTAGGCGATCGACTACTCGATCGAAATCAATATCGAGAAGCGATCGAGAAATTTCAGCAAGCCCTAGTCATTCAGAGAAAACTTGGTCAGATGTATGGGGAAGGGTTAACTCTCAATCGAATTGGCATAGCTTACACCAACCAGGGAGAGTATGAATTAGCCTTGAATTCCTATCAGCAATCCTTAGCGATTCCTACAGGCTATTTGACGGAGGTATGGGCGGTAATGCTGTACAACACGGGGAGACTTTACCAGGCGCTAGGACAGTACGAACTGGCTTTGAAGTCTTATGAGAAAGCCTTAAAAATGGCCAAAACACCCTCATTATCTACCGGGCAGGATTGGGACATCGGGGGTGAAGCGAGAAGTCTTATATCGATAGGGGGCATTCACTCCAAACTAGGAAAATACGAATTAGCCTTGAAGTTCTATCAGGAAGCCTTAGCGCTCCTCAAAACAGTTCTTAACAAAACAGACAAAAAAACCCTGGAAGCATTAGCACTCCACGATATTGGGGTTGTTTACCTCAAGCAAGGTAAGTATGAATTAGCCCTAGAGTTCTTGCAGAAAGCTTTAACCATTTTCAAACCACTTGGTTACAAGCGATCGGAAGCAGTAATGATCGGCAATATTGGCAAAGTATACTTTGAGCAAGGAAAGTACGAATTAGCTTGGAATTTCTATCAGCAATCCTTAATA
>DATGYA010000475.1:0-5720 GCA_035298405.1 Kamptonema sp.
CAGAAAGGGATTTTTTGTGACCGTCGAATTCATCCTTTTGGGGGCAACCTGCGCCATAGCAAGCAAAGTGAAAAGCAATTAGCCCTAGCAAGCGGGCTTGTTCGCCAATATCATCCCCAGAAAAGTAAAAATCTTCCGGGATCGGCTTTCGTCCCCATTCGCGACCCGGCCAGTCTTGGCACAGCAGTGCGCCTTGGTGGGGCAACTGACGTGGATCGCCATTGGGAAAGCCCATACCGTGGCTGGCAGTGAAAAGCAAACCAGGTGTTTCGCTACCTCCTAGCAGTTGCCCTAAGCGGGCCTTGGTTGCTTCTTCTTTAAGAATCGTTTTTACATCCCAGTTAGGATGTTCCTCGACAACCCATTCAGATAAAGGCTGAATCAGGTCTTGAGTGCTGAGATTAGTAGCAGCGTCTCCTGGGTTGCACACGCCGAAAAAGGTAGCGCTAGGGGATAGGGATAAATTGCTAGTTTCAGCTTCTACTACACTGTGAGCGTACTGCGCGTATTCCTGTAGCGTATCAAAGTAAATGCGACCCACTGCGTATTGAACATCGAGCTGGCACTGAAAGCGATAGGGAATTGTTACTGGATCTCCAACAATGAGTAGGTAGTAGGGCATTTTGTCTGGATCGGCTGGCCCTGGCCCTACTCCCTGACGCGACAGAAACTGATTTTTTGACTCGCCCGGACGATAACCCTTGACACCACTGTATTCCTGGTAGTATTTTTCTTTCTTCTGGGTAGCTTGTCTTTTGCGGTGCTCTAATAGTTCGCTGAGTGCCTCCCGGATTGCCGGATCGACATTATGAGCGAAGATTACTCCCCAACCTGTTTCAGCTAGGTTTTTGGGGTCTACTCCCTCTATAACAGCAAAATCAGGCTCTTCATTTTGTCGCTTTTTTAGCTGGATATCTTCTATATCTTCTGGAGCAAACTCTTCGCCTTGGGCAATTCTAGATACTTGCTCCGCAGTCAGAGGGGGGAGCAAATAATCGCCCGTCGAGCCATTAATTCCATTGAAAAAAAGTAAATCTTCTTCGTTCATATTTTGGGTTCCTGGTTGGTTGTACTCACAATCGCCATTTGATATATAAAACAGATAGAAACCCCACAAGCTTTTTTAACAGGGGCTTTCTGAGTTTCTATTCGTTCTGACAGGCAAAAAAATTTGGTCTAACCCTGGCGCTTACGTGGGATAAGCTGCCGACCACACGGCATGAGCAACTTCGGGTTTGGCAATGTCGGAATGGGCACCGCTAGTCGGTCCTCCTAGCTCGACGTTACAAATAAACTTGCTGCTTTCTAGGTTGTAGATTTTGCCCGGTTTAAAATCATAAGAGGCATCGCAGGGGAGCATATTTATGTTTTCGGCTGCGAGATCGTCTCCACCTAGACCAAAGCTGCCAATTCCACCATACTTAGGCAACTGACCGGGGGCAAAGTCCACACTACTAAAGGCAGTCTTTCCAGCTAGGGGGTACATCCTGCCAACTGCATAGTCGAACTGGGAGTAAGTTGTAACGATCGGACCTGCGACTTTACCTTGAGCGATGATTGAGTGAAAGTAACCGGGGCGATCGCGTTCGTATGAAATCTTTGAACAGTAAGACCAGAGCGATACAGCTCCTTGTACCAAGGCCAGAGAATCCACTGGACGAACTAATGTACCCTTCCCTTGGGGGCCGTTGAGGATGGAAGAGACAACAACGCATCCGAAGCTGTGACCCATCAGGTGGAATCGCACCGTTTCAGCCGCGTTCTCTTGCAGTGTTTTTAACAAGTTGAAACCAGCGTTCTCACCGATTTGGCGAGCGCGTTCTTTCATTTTCCAATAAGACAGTACCCGCAGGGGGTTTAAAACCTTGTCCCAGACTGAGCTGCTGTCGGTGCTGAAACTTACTGGTTCATCTTGACTCGCTTCATAGATGGCTTCTGGATCGAAGCCTTCCCAATCCGAACCCGGTGCCCCACCTTCACCTTCGCTACCCAAGTCAGCTTCTTGGTTCAAGACTTGGTAGGCGTTCAGTACCTCTGGTGGCAAGCTATCAAGTGTGTTGTCTTCCCTCGCCGAGTTGAGAATTGTGTGCAGAGCTTGCCGCGCTGATTCTGTGTTCGCGATGCGATCGGCATATTCATCGACTAACCCCTCAACTGGATCTTCGTCGTTAATGTCAAAGGACACCGAACTTGTCAAATCTTCATTGCCCCAAGGCTTGCTAGGCCAGTGCAGCCCAATCAGTAAAGGATTAAATCCCGGTCGCACTTGTTTAATTTTTTCAAGATCGGCTGTTTGTTTAGCCATAGCACCAATCCAGTCGTTGTATTGGTTGCGTGCTGCGGGGATGTCACCCATCCACCCGTGGCTCATAAGAAATACATCTGTGATTGACTCATTGGCTAGCGCTGAGAAGATTTGTTCGCTCAGTTTTTTTCTATCAGCTTCATCGCGTTCATTGCCATCCTTATCAAAGGCAATCAGGTAGTAATTCAAGGAAGTATTAGGTACTTTTTCAATCGGCATGGCATTTACTCACTTAAGAAAAACTGGTTGAACGGTTGGGTAAAAAAACCGGGTTTCTGATGGCGGTGTTTTGTTTCTACTTCTCTGCCTAGGTTATCAGGCTGCTATCTACTTGGGGTTGCACTGCCTGAATCAATCAAGTAAAACTAAATATTGATACTTTGGGGAATTTGAGAAGGTAGCAAAAATTTGTAAGGCATGAGCCGGGAACGGTTTCTCTTGCTAATTTCAATTTCAATATCTCTTAGCTGATTTTGAAACTCGCCCAAATGTAACATGACTTTTGCATCTTTAAAGTGTCCTTTGTTGTATTGACCTAGCTGCGTGTAATATACCGAACCAAGTAAATATGTCACCCCAATTTGGGTTTGGGAGCGGTCTAGAGAAGGTAGCATACTTATAAAGTTCTCTTGTTTGTCAGAACTTATAGGTGCTGGGGAGTAGATAGCGAAAGGAAAAGCTGGCGTATAGATCATTAATTCCGATTGAGGGAAATTAACTGCTGCGTGTTGAGCACTTGCAGTAAAAATGACACTAGAGACAGCATCAATTAAATAATTGAGTGTTTTAATCGCACCTGAAGCATCTTCTCCAAAATTCTTTAATCTTCCGCCTTGGTCGGAAACTAATTCCTGTGCCCAATTTTGTAAAGCTTTATCTTCGAGTAGTTGTCGATCGCTAGTGTAGTAACTGCTTAAGTAAGCACGAACCCAGGTATTAATAGCATCCCAAATCAGCAGTCCATCATCTCGATAAGGATGATCGGGTAACTGAGCACTGTTGCGGACACCCTGCTTTGTCAATGTTTTGGGAAACATTACATCATTGAAGTTGTGCAGATACATTTTTGCTCCTTCAACGGTAGTAACTCCATCGTCCTCAATAGTGCTAGCTAGAAGCTGATCTACTTTTCCTCCGGGAGCGATTAAGGTTTTATGAGCACCGTAATTGATTAATATAGTTCCTTCAAAGTGAGGCTCTAGCAAAATTCTTAATTTGTGATTTGCTGGTAATTTTCGCTTAGTAGCTAGAACAAAAGGTTCGATAAATAAATGAGTACGACCTAAATGACTAACTAATTCGTGGTAGTTGCTATCCGCCATTTGAATGATGGTTTTAGCGACCATCCAGTTGTCACCATCTAGCGGCGTAAATATGGGTAGATTTTCACTTACAGAAGGTTGCTGGCATTGAATAGCTACTGGGATTAGAGAACGAGATGAACTATTAACTGGGGGAACAGCAAATAATGCTAAAGGCGCACCAGGGTATTTTTTGACGTTGTTGGGAAAACTCCCCTGTGCCATGTTTTTTAACATGGAATAATCAGCTTGATAAAGTCTGCCTTCTTGCAGAGCCGCTTCAAGGGAGTCCGAAAACTCAAATTTTTCGATAATTTGCTGATATTTTTCGTTGGTAATCTGCAAAGCTTGCTTTTGTTCTGATAGCTGCTGGAGCATAAGTGGGTTTGGCCCAGCAACTCGCATATAGGCAAAAATTAAATCTTCTTGAAACCTTTGGCTAATCTGGGGTAAGGAGATATCTATAAATAATCTATTGTAATCCTCCAGGCTAGGAAAATCTTGAAATCCTCCTGTAGAAAAATCTACATTTGAACTTTGCTCGCTTTCTAATTCCAACAATTTTATGTTTTCTTTGATAATTTCCTTGAAAGCTAAATCTAGCGATTCTCCTGACGTATCTTCCAAGTCAGAGTCAACACCAACACTAAAGTCTAATCCCTCTGAAGTGTCACTAGATTGGTAGGCTTTAGCAAATTGCTCGTCTATTTCTCTTAGCTGCTCATCAATTTCATAACTTTCTACTGATTCGCTACTATCTACGCTGAAAGATACTCCACTAGGAGAAAGCTCTTGCGTGATTTGTTTGGCAGTCGAGGCTATTTTCCAAGCAATATCTTTCAAATCTTCTTTACTATCAGCGCTCTTAATTTCTCGCTCGATATCTTTTAATGCTTGCAGCTTTTCATCAATTAATAAACTTTCTTCTGTGCTATTTCCCACACTAAAAGAAGGGATGCCATTCTCAAAATGTCGAGCTTTATTTGCATTCAATCTTGTTATTTGTTGTATAACTAGCGTTACCCATTTTGTACTGGGTAGCTCTTGACTTGGTATATTGAGATTAATTAAAGGCAATGGAGGTGAACTCGTCATAGCGAGACCTTTAATATAATCATAGTCATAATTATATTCTCCAAATGTAGGCAAAATGCGTTCAGAAATTTTTACGATCTTATACAGTGTTAAGAGAGTATTGATTAGGGTGCTTTTGTCCGAATAAGAATTTTTTGTTTCCGAAGATAAAGGCATATGCACTCCTGTAGTTGTGAGAGATTTATTTAGCGAGTAAGCTTAAGCTTACCATATCGAACAAACAGTAGTGAATAAACATTTGTCTCTTATTCTTACTACCGTAACAAAAACAAAACTTATAAAAAGCCTTGTATGAAGATAACCTCTTCCCTCTCTTTAGACGTTTCCCCACCCCAATTTGTGAATTTTTAGAGTTACGACCCAATTTTCTCCCCACAATCCCAACTCAATCTCCAGAATTCTTTCTCTGCCTGTCTTGCAGCCGCTGGATAATTTTCTCCACTTCTCCGTGGTTCACAAAGGAATAATGATTTCGGGCAATGTTAAAAAATATGTAAAAAAGTAACGGGACTGAAACACGCTTCTTCAAAAGCGCATCGGAATGCGTTTTTGATTTTATTTTTCAACCTTCAGGGGTGACAATGGGGTAAAGCCGGGATACGATACCGTTGGCGAATTCTCTAAAACTTTCAACTGAATAGTTTATCCCTCTTTTGTCACTACAGGGAGAGAAAAGTTAAGCAGCAAGCAAGCTGGGGACAGAAAAAGGTAGGATGAGAGTCGGAAAAGTCTACGCCAGATTTTTAAAAGCTCGATCAAAGCACCGCGAAAAAGTATGAAAAAATCTTTCAGGCCCCACCGCAACTCAAACATTTGTACATTGATCGCAACTTTCGACTTGTGAAAACGCAACGCGAAGCAAAACAGCGACCTTCGTATAGGCCTTGAGCCGAGATCCTTGCAAATTCGGCAATAGAGGCTAAAAAGCCTTGCCAGCAGTAGGTTTCAAAGATTTCAGGAGGAAGAAGAATGGCCTCTTCAAAAGGTTGGGGAATATTTTGTAGATTCACCACATAATC
>DATGYA010000476.1:0-10012 GCA_035298405.1 Kamptonema sp.
TATTTAGGAATCCTAAACTTATAGCAGAAGGAAGAAGGAAGAAGGATGAAGGATGAAGGATGAGGTAATAATAGCAAGGGTTTCGGCAATCAAGATAATCCTAACCGTCTTGGCGGTTGCTATAATCAAAGGCAGGCAAGATGCCTGTAAACAAGAGTTTTTACCACAGGCCTAATGCAGTTTCGATCGCGCCATCAACACTACAGCCGATCGCGCCTCTGTCCGATACGACTCTCCCGTAAAAATTGGTGCAACTTCTTTTGAACAAAAATCATTAGGGCTTACTAAAGCAGTATCTACAATTCGATGCCAAGCCTCCTCCTTTCCTAATGGCGGTAATTCAAAGGCGAGAGGTTCCCAGAAAGCGTTGAGTATAATGTGCAGATTTTCCCCAGCTTTGGGATGTCGGAGAGTAAAAGCGAGAGCGTGAGAGTTAACACTCCAATCCGGCTGTCCTAACCTTACTCCATGCCAAATAATATGGGGTTCTTGACTACCAAAAGTTACTGTTAATATCTTTTCCTGCTGAAAAATTTCTAGAGACTCAGAAAACTGAATTAACCCTTTGACAAATCGCACTAAATCTGAGTGTTTCTCTACACTACTCCAGTCAAACCAACTGAGTTCGGTATCCTGACAATAAGCATTATTATTACCCTGCTGCGATCGCCGCACTTCGTCCCCCATCCACAGCATCGGCGTACCTTGAGAAGTCAGGATAATCGTGAAGAAGTTCTTGATCTGCCGCAAGCGCAAAGCTTCAATAGCCGGATCGTCTGTAGGTCCTTCCACACCGCAATTCCAACTAAAATTATCATTGGCTCCATCGCGGCTATCTTCGTTATTGGCTTCGTTGTGTTTGTAGTTGTAGGAAACTAGATCGTTAAGAGTAAAACCATCGTGGCAGGTGATAAAATTAATACTGCGGTTAGGTTCGCGATCGAGTTGGGGGTAGATGTCAGGACTCCCCATAATTCGAGCTGCTAATCTCACAATTGTACCTGAATCTCCTTTGACAAAACGCCGCACTTCGTCTCGATAAGGGCCGTTCCATTCCGCAAAGCGATCGCCAATGAAAGAACCTACTTGATAAAGTCCAGCAGCATCCCAAGCTTCAGCAATTACCTTAGCATTCACTAAAATCGGGTTGGATTCTATCGCCCATAAAATCGGCGGATCTGCAAGAGGATGACCCGATCGACTGCGGGAGAGCACTGAGGCTAAATCGAAGCGAAAACCGTCTACGTGCATCTCAGAAACCCAATATTCCAAACTATCAATAATCATCCGCCCGACAATTTCGTTATTACCTTTCAAAGTATTACCACAACCGCTATAGTTGCTATATTCAGCTTGATTAGGCTCCAGAATGTAATAAGCTGAATTTTCCAATCCCTTAAAAGAAAGGGTTGGCCCATCTTCGCTACCCTCAGCCGTGTGGTTAAATACTACGTCTAAAATGACTTCAATTCCTGCTTTGTGGAGGGCCTTAACCATATCGCGAAATTCGTCTACAGGCCCCATTGGATCTTGGCGGTGACTGTAGGCGCGATGGGGAGCAAAAAATGCGATCGTACTGTAACCCCAGTAATTTTTGAGTCCAGGTCTTACGTCTTGTTCGTCAAATTCATGGACTGGCAACAACTCAACTGCGGTGATGCCTAACTCTTTTAGGTAGGGAATTTTTTCTATTAATCCTGCATAAGTGCCACGTTTTTCTGGGGATACTCCAGAGTTAGGATTTCGAGTAAAGCCGCCGACATGAAGTTCGTAAATTAAAGTTTTAGAATAGGGGCGACGTTGGGGGATATCTCCTTCCCAATCGTAGGTACTTGGATCGACAACTACTCCTCTCAAGGCAGTTGCACAATTATCTCCGGGAAGGCAGGCTGCTGGGCGGCTATAATTTTCCCATCCAACTACTGCCAAGGCGTAGGGGTCGAGGAGAACTTTTTCGCCATCGAAACGCATTCCTCGTTCTGGGGCAAAGGGGCCGTAGGCGCGGTAAGCGTAAATTTGCCCCGCACCAATGTTTGAGACAAAAACGTGCCAGTAGTAGTGAGTTCTGTTTTCTTTGGGGTCAAGTTTGATGACGCGATCGGGTTCAGGTGCGTCAGGGGCGTGGAAAAGCAGCAGTTCTAAAGCTGTAGCGTTTTTGGAGTAAATGCAGAAGTTGACACCCTCGGAGGTGACGGTAGCGCCGAGAGGAAAACTTAAACCTGGTAAAATATCTGAATTGAATGCTCCCATAATCGAGTTAATGCGGTGATACTACAGCTAGTTAGATATATTACTGATTAAAGTGCTATTTTGTAAATGATTATGTCTTTTTTATATAAGTTACTGACGGTAGTTGGGGGAATGGTGGCGATCGCATACTGTGGTGCGTGCATATTTCTATTTACCCAACAGACCAAGTTTATATTTGCCCCAACGCCGTTGATAGAGACTACTCCTGATTTTTTTCAATTGCGCTATGAAAATGTTTGGTTGCCAGTAGCAGCTACAAATGGGAAATTAGAAGGCATTCACGGGTGGTGGGTGCCGAACTCAGCCCCCCGCCGTGGCAATGAAAAAGTAGTATTATATCTACATGGCAACGGCATAAATATGGGGGCGAATATAGAACACGCTAATCGATTTCATCAGGTGGGTTTGTCGGTATTTTTAATTGATTATCGGGGGTATGGTCGTAGTACGGGCAATTTTCCTACTGAATCACAGGTTTATCAAGATGCTGAAACTGCGTGGCATTATTTAGTGAAAGAGCGGGGGATTAATCCGAGTCAAATTTTGATTTATGGCCATTCTTTGGGTGGCGCGATCGCGATAGATTTAGCTCTGCGACATCCGGATGCTGCGGCGTTGATTGTAGAATCATCGTTTACTTCTATTAGGGCGATGGTAGACTATCAAAACCAATTTTGGATGTTTCCGGTAAATTTGTTACTGACGCAGCGGTTTGACTCCATCGCTAAAGTCTCTAAACTACAAATGCCTATTTTCTTTATTCATGGCACGGCTGATAATGTGGTTCCTTTTGAGATGAGCAAAAAATTATTTGAGGCGGCTCCCGAACCGAAACAGTTATACCTTATACCTAATGCTGGTCATAATAATACAGCTCAAACTGCTGGCGCTGAATATCTTCAAAGAGTTCGTGGATTTGTAGAACAGTTAGGGGTAGGTAAATAATAGTATAATAGGATTTCTTATGTCTAGTAATGGCTAATTACTAATTGCTAATTGCTAGGCGAACCGCAAAGGCGCAGAGGACGCAGAGGGAAGAGAAAGAGATAGAGAGAGAGGGAGTTAGGAGGAGAGGATGATGCGTTGGATTCCGTCTTTGAGAACTTCTACGTTGAAGTTGATGAGTAAGGCGAGTGAGAGTTTGGTGGTTTTTAGGTAGGAGATTACTCTGGCTTTCTCAATGGAGGGTACAACCTGAAGTGCTTTCAGTTCTACAATTAGAATCTTATCAACTAAAAGGTCTAATCTCCCTTCACCAACCTCATATCCCTTATAATAAGTTACAATTGGTTTCTGCGGTTCAAATGCTATCCGCCTCAACCTCAACTCTATCTCCATTGCCTTCTGATAAGTCGCCTCCAAAAACCCCCGGCCCCAACTCCCGATGCACATCAATCGCCGCCCCAATTACCCCATAACTCAAAATATTCAACCTCTCCCCTCTTCCCTCTGCGTCCTCTGCGCCTTTGCGGTTCATTTCCCCTCCTCTCTCCGCGATATGGCAAAATATTAATATAAAACCCATTTTCTCAACAATGACCCCCAACCTATCCCCCCAATACGATCCCTTTGCCACCGAAGCTAAATGGCAAAAATACTGGGAAGACAACCAAACTTTCAAAGCTGACCCTGAAAAAGGCGGCGAACCTTACTGCATCATCATTCCACCCCCCAACGTTACCGGCAGCCTCCACATGGGCCACGCCTTCAATAACTCCCTAATTGATGCACTAATCCGCTATCACCGCATGAAAGGTGACAATACTCTGTGCCTCCCTGGAACAGATCACGCCAGCATCGCAGTTCAAACTATTCTTGAAAAACAACTCCAAGCTGAAGGCAAAACTCGTTACGATTTAGGCCGCGAAAAATTCCTAGAAAAAGCTTGGCAATGGAGAGCTGAATCCGGAGGTACAATTGTTAATCAACTGCGACGGCTGGGATTGTCCGCCGATTGGTCGCGGGAACGATTCACAATGGATGAAGGTTTATCAAATGCAGTATTAGAAGCTTTTATCCGACTCTATGACGAAGGTCTAATTTATCGCGGTAATTATTTAGTTAACTGGTGTCCTGCTAGTCAGTCAGCGGTATCAGATTTAGAAGTAGAAAATAAAGAAGTTAACGGGAATTTATGGCATTTTCGGTATCCTCTTAGTGATGGTAGCGGTTATGTGGAAGTAGCGACTACTCGACCAGAAACAATGTTAGGTGATACCGGGGTTGCTGTTAATCCTAATGATGACCGTTATAAACATTTAATTGGCAAAACTTTAAATCTGCCAATTATGAATCGCGAAATCCCTATTTTTGCCGATGAATTAGTCGATCCAACGTTTGGGACTGGTTGCGTGAAAGTGACTCCCGCCCACGATCCTAATGACTTTGAAATGGGTCAACGTCATGGGTTGCCGTTTATTAATATTATGAATAAAGACGGCAGCTTAAATGAAAATGGAGGCCCGTTCCAAGGACAAGACAGATTTGCCGCTAGAAGGAATGTTGTTAAACAGTTAGAAACTGATGGTTTTCTGGTAAAAATTGAGGAGTATAAGCATAAGGTTCCTTATAGCGAACGCGGTAAAGTTCCCGTTGAGCCTCTCCTTTCAACTCAGTGGTTTGTTAAAATTAAACCGCTGGCTGAAACTGCCTTAGAATTTCTGGATCGAGAAAGTCAACCAGAGTTTATACCTGCACGTTGGACAAAAGTTTATCGGGATTGGTTAGTTAAAATTAAGGATTGGTGCATCTCTAGGCAATTATGGTGGGGACATCAAATTCCTGCTTGGTATGCTATCAGTGAAACTGGAGGTAAAATTACAGATTCTACGCCTTTTGTGGTTGCTAGAAATCAAGCGGAAGCAGAAGAAAAAGCTAAAGCAAAATTCGGGGAAAATGTCAAGATCGAACAAGACCCAGATGTGTTGGATACTTGGTTTTCGTCTGGACTATGGCCGTTTTCAACTATGGGATGGCCGGAGGAAACGCCGGATTTAGCAAGATATTACCCCAATACTACTTTATCAACGGGTTTTGATATCATCTTTTTCTGGGTTGCTAGAATGACGATGATGGCGGGACATTTTACGGGTAAAATGTCATTTAAAACTGTGTATATTCACGGTTTGATGTTAGATGAAAATGGTAAAAAACAGTCAAAGTCTGCTGGTAATGGTATCGATCCGCTGATTTTAATTGATAAGTATGGTACAGATGCTTTGCGTTATGCCTTAATGCGAGAAACGGCTGGTGCGGGTCAAGATGTCCGCCTGGATTACAATCGTAAAACTAACGAATCAACAACGGTAGAAGCATCGCGTAATTTCACTAATAAGATGTGGAATGCGGCCCGGTTTGTAACCATCAGTTTAGAAGGGAAAACGCCACAACAATTGGGGAACCCCCCCCAACCCCCCCTTGCCAAGGGGGGGCTTTTACTCAACTCCATCTTTGTAAACCAGGGGGATGCTTCTCCTCAAACCCCCCTTAATAAGGAAGAAACTTCCGCTGAGACCCCCCTTAGTAAGGGGGGCATGGGTGGTTTAGAATTGTGCGATCGCTGGATTCTTTCTCGCTATCATCAAACGGTAGAGGCAACTCGCAACTATATCGAGAATTACGGTTTGGGAGAAGCTGCTAAGGGACTTTATGAGTTTATTTGGGGTGATTTCTGCGATTGGTATATTGAGTTAGTTAAGTCTCGTTTGCTACCAGATGCCGATGCTACGTCAAAGCAAGTTGCACAGCAAACTTTAGCTTATGTGCTTGAGGGGATTTTAAAATTATTACATCCTTTCATGCCACACATTACTGAGGAAATTTGGCATACTCTGACTCAAAAAGGTGAGGATGAGTGTCTGGCTTTACAAGCTTATCCGGAGGCGGATCGATCTCTGATAGATCCTGAATTAGAACAGCAGTTTGAGTTGTTATTTGGTACAATTCGGACTATTCGTAATCTTCGCGCTGATTCTGATATTAAGCCAAGTGTAAAAGTGACGGTAATTCTGCAAAGTGAAAGTGAGAAAGAACGCCTAATCTTGACGGCGACAGAATCTTACATCCAAGATTTAGCAAAAGTTGAGAACTTAACTATTACTCCTAGCTTAGATCCTAATTCCCCGCTACTTAAGGGGGGTGAAGGGGGTTCTATTGCTGGAGTGATCGGGACAGTACAAGCGATAATTCCTTTGGCGGGAGTGGTTGATATTGCGGCTTTACGCGCTAAGTTAGAGAAGAAGCTTGGCAAAGTGGAAGCGGAAGCTAAATCTATTTCTGCACGTTTGAACAATCCAAAGTTTGTGGAAAAGGCTACTGATGAAGTTGTTCAAGGTGCGAAAGATGCTTTGGCTGAAGCTGAGAAACAGGCGGAAATTTTGCGCGATCGCTTGAGTCAATTTTAGCCTTAATTAGTAGGGTGCGTCAGCAATCACAACCCTTATTTTTCACTCAAATGCTGAACTGACGCACCCTACAAGTAAGCTGCTACCGAAGCAGATTCGACGATTGTTTTAGGTGACAGTCAAAAAGCCGCCGCGTATTTGCTAGGTAAAGGCGATTTGTTTTATCAAGTCGGTTCGGATTTGCATCGGTTGCAAAGTTTATTTGCAGCTAGTTTCCAGCTATAACAACCGCTTTCTTCGGTTAGGAGCTAGGGGCTAGGGAAAGAAGGAAAAGAAGGGAAAGATTCGATGGATTCCCATCGCCAAGAGCCATGCTTGGACAATAGCGATCGCTAATATACTTAAATTTCCCATCGAACTCACGTTAAAGCAACGTTCACCGGCTTGTCCGGTGCAATGTTTTGTTAAGCTTGTTCATTAAAGCTACCTTTCTGCTCCGCCCAGTTCAAAAGCGCATCTAAAGCAGGGCACAAAGCCTGCCCCCACGCAGTCAACCTATATTCAACTTTAGGTGGCACCTGCGGATATATCTTGCGGATTACAATCCCATCAGCTTCCAGCTTTCTCAATTGCTGAGCCAGCATCTTTTGAGAAATGCCCGGAATAAGGTTCTCAAAATCAGAATAGCGTTGTACTTTTCCGTCAAACAAATGGAAGAGGATGATCAGTTTCCAGCGTCCTTCCAGCAATTGTATTACTTCTAACGCATCAGACGCTGCGGTAGACGGTGTATAAACCTTTCTCATGGGTGAGTAACTTACTTTTTAGTGCGTTCTTGATTATTTGTAAGTTTAATTAGAAAATTCCTGTATGGCAACTTCGCAGCAGGAGAAGTAAAAATGAGTCTTCAATTGACCGAATCCATCAGCACCTATTTTGCTGCCAGTAATGGTATAGACACTGCTCGTATAACGGATAGTTTCACGCCGGATGCAGTTGTATTTGATGAAGGCAGTATCCATCGAGGGCATACAGCTATTCAGGCTTGGCTACAGGAGGCGCGGACGAAGAGTGAATATCGTGTAGAGCCAACAAGTACTTCTGTAGAAAAAGATCGTGTAACAGTTCTCGCAAAAGTCTCAGGAAATTTTCCGGGCAGCCCTATTCAACTCCGTCATTCCTTTCAACTTAAAGACAGCAAAATTCAGTCTCTGGAGATCCAGTAATGTCTATGGACTTAGAGCTTAGTGGAAAACGGGTATTGGTTACGGCTGGTACCAAAGGAATTGGTAGAGCAGTTGTCACCGTCTTCCGAGATTGTGGAGCGAGCGTGCTGGCTTCGGCACGAGCCCGCCCTGACTCTTTCCCAGAAGAACTATTTATCGCCGCTGACCTAACGACAATAGAAGGATGTAATGCAGTGGCGGATGTTGTCAGTAAACGAATGGGTGGAGTAGATATCGTCATTCATGTTTTGGGCGGCTCTTCGGCACCGGCTGGTGGTTTTGCGACACTGAGCGAAGAAGTGTGGCAGCAGGAATTGAATCTCAACCTTTTCCCTGCTGTACGCCTAGACCGTGCTTTACTGCCTGGAATGGTGGCACAAGGGGAAGGTGTAATTATCCATGTCACATCAATTCAGCACCGGCTTCCCCTACCGGAGTCAACTACTGCTTATGCTGCGGCCAAAGCCGCGCTCTCAACGTACAGCAAAAGCTTGTCTAAAGAAGTCTCACCAAAAGGCGTTAGAGTCTTGCGTGTGTCTCCGGGATGGGTTGAAACGGAGGCATCTGTGGCCTTAGCCGAACGACTTGCCCAGCAAGCAGGCATCGATTATGAGGGAGGTAAGCAGATCATTATGGAATCACTTGGTGGCATTCCGATCGGGCGACCGTCAAAACCTGTTGAAGTGGCAAATCTAATCGCATTTCTCGCGTCTCCACGCGCGGCGACTATTACTGGTACAGAATACGTAATTGACGGAGGAACTGTACCCACAGCTTAACGTGATTTTGATGGATTCCGATTGCCAAGAGCCATGCTTGGACAATAGCGATCGCCAAATCTCGTTAGTTACAAATGAAATTACTAATAGCGCTGAATTAGTCCGCGTAGGCGGACTTTGTTCGTGTAGCCGCGATTTCAATCGCCGGGATATTTTTCTCACAAAATCAAAAACCCGGATTCTTAATGAAACCGGGCTTCGGGAATATTTACCACTTCTCAAAACTACTTACTTTGAGATTCAAAATCCTTAAAAGTTTGATAATTTGTCACAGGATGGTACAACTGACAATTCTCAGTAATCTCTTTCATCAAAGACCATGAAAACTTACATTCATAGAGATATTCTCCCCAATTTTCCTTTAAAATACTGTGAGCTAACCGCAGGTTATACCAAGGAATAGCTGTAGAAATGTGATGGGGAATATGAACGTTAATATCGTGGCAAAGATACTCTACCCAACCAGGATAATCGCAATGTACAGTTCCAGATAATTGTGCTAAAGCTTCATTCCACCGATCGGCGGGACTGAAGGCAATCTTAGTGGTAGTGTGATGCACAAGTGTAAATGTGCTCATCCAGAAATGGTAAACTAGCCAGGGCAATAGCCAAAATTTAACAACTCCCCAGATGCCAGTTGTGGCAATTAAGGTAGGAAATGCGATCGCAGCACCAATTAACACTACCAAAATTGAAAATCGTACTTGTTCCCGCTGTTTGCCTTGAAATTGCGACAAATCAAAGTGTAATTTTCCCCAGTGAGAAATTGATCCAATCCACCACATCGGCCCCATAATTAGCCGATAAAAGAATTGCAAAGGTTTGCCAGCTTTCCCATATTCCTCTGCTGACCAGGGATGCCAAGCATTGTCCTCGCCTATTTTATTCGTATGCTTATGGTGGTGATTGTGTAGTAACCGCCAAGCATGAAAGGGGTAAATTAAAGGCAAAAATGCTAAATGCCCCACTAAGTCGTTTACCCAGCGGCGGTTAGCAAATGACCGATGGCCGCAGTCGTGACCAATTACAAAAAAACCGGTCAACGCTGTACCGGTGAAAATCCACGCCAAAGGTAGTAAATACCAAGGTGATATTGCTATTAGCCAGTAACCCAAACCAACTAAGGCAACGTTGATAATTACCTTTGTCCAAGCTTTTCGCCGATTTTTGACGAAAACTTCGCGGGGCAGAGTTTTGATAATATCTTTGAGGCGCAGGTTTGTTGCGGGGGCAGTAGATGCCAAATTCAGAGGTTTTGCGATCGATGCTGTCATAAATCGATTTACTTTCTTCGTATGCCAGTAGAAGTTTGTAACAAAATTAACCCACCGGGGGTTATCAAACCCCCGTCTAACAGCGAAAGTTGGTTTTAACCAACTAAACAACTGAGATGAAAAGGTTTTTAGTCCTCTTC
>DATGYA010000477.1:0-3214 GCA_035298405.1 Kamptonema sp.
GAGGCATTGATGAGCGAAGTTTGAGAAGCTAAAGATGCAAGAGGGACAACTTCTTTCAATTTGAAAGAGCTTAAATTCGGCACAATTTGAATGAGCTTCTCTACCTTTTGTCTGCTCACGAGGGGAAATGCTGCTAGAGAGATATTTTCTAGGTTTGTTCCCGCTGCGGCCAACTGTTCAATGCTTTCAAGAGAAAGGATTTCTGGTTTAAGAGCTTCGCTGAGGTCTCCGAGTTGCAAGATTTGGTCAGGAGTGTTACCTGGTGACCAACTGCGGCCTCCCCAACTAGATGAATTAGAAACTGGTGGTAAGCTGCTAAAAGTAATTTGGCTCCAGTCAGGCAATAAAACTCTTGTAGCAGACTTTTGTTGGTCATTACCAGGAATTTCCCAGATCCGAACAGGTAAGGAATTTAACTCAGAATAAGCATTAGCAATCCCTGGGAATTCCAGTGCTAGTGCAACAGAAATTAACCCAATTGCTGTAGCTCTTATTAAGAGCCTGATTAACTTATTCAGGTCAAAGCGAACATTATTTAGGACTTTCATAGCATTGGCAGTTCCAATAAGTAGAGCGGTTTTCAGTTGCCTGATAACAGGGTAGTTGCTAGTTGCTAATTGCTAATTAAAAGTAGTACCTACCCAATTGAAAACTGCTATAAGTGGGAAGGTTGGGTTGCCTATGTTATGAGTGTCATAAAGCTGCCCTTCCCACTCCCAACTGTTAAATTTCCAGCTCAAACTGTGGATTGGGATGAGATGCTGTATCTGTCCAAGCATGATCGGCTAGATTAGACTCGTCGTAAACATTTTCTCGATAGCCGTCTTCAAAATTACCGTGTTGAGATTTCTGAGGTAGTGAATAGCCGGCTGATTGATAACCCTCTGACTGGTAGGCAGAAGTGTTGTAGCTTGATGTGGATTCGTCTGAGTAATTAGGGTTCATAACAATACATGAAACTAGAAAACACTTCTAGCCTAAATTAACGATAAAACTAATGTCATCACCACAATCGACAATTTTTAATACCTCAACTGGATCGATCCTAATGGAGGGGGATAGGTTTAACTGCAAACAACAACCTTCTTTAGCAATAGCTTGCTGTCGATTACGGTTGCCAACAAACTATTAACTAATCTTAGGATTATGAATTCTTTACCTATCCATCCTCAAAACCTGTACAAAAAACTATTAACTAATCCACCTTATTCGTGGTTTCCCTCATCAGAGTTTGTTTTAGAAGAAATGTTAAAATATGCTCAAGTCACTCCCGGCATTGTAGCCTTAGATCCGACAGCCGGAGAAGGCGCTGTTGCTAGAAAATTGCAATCTGCTGGAGCCGTTGTCGATGTCATTGAAATTAATCCCTTGCTGCAACAAATTTTATTTCAGCAAGGATTTAATTTAGTTGGCTCAGATTTTTTGAAAGCTGAACCTCAGCGCCTCTATCCACTATTAGTAGCAAATCCTCCTTTTTCATTTAGTCCATCAGAAAGAGGAGTTGACTTAACAATTATCAGGCGGGCTTTCGATCTATTTCTCGCACCCGGTGGGCGATTAGTTTCAGTTGTCAGCGCTTCTCACAAGCATAGTCAATGTTCCAAGGCGAGAGCGTTTAGGGGATGGTTAAATCAAATTGATGCCCAACTAATTGAACTGCCCCTAGAAGCTTTTTGGGGAACATTAAGACCTGTTACTGTCGAATCTTGGTTAGTAATTGCTAAAAAATAACGGGAAGGGGAAGGGGAGGGGGAAGGAAGGATAAATTTTCGCTTTCCTTTCTTCAATAAAAGCTAACAATAACCTAGATTTTCCCTTCCCTTTTCCTTCCCTAAATAACTTGTTTTTCCTCACCCTCTCCCTTTCTCCCTCTCTCCCTTTCTCCCTCTCTCCCTCTCTCCCCTTCTCCCCCTCTCCCTCTCTCTCCTTCTCCCCCTCCCCTCAAATGAAACTTAACATAGTTCAAACTCCTTATCAACTGCTAAATAGTGGTTCAGAATTAGAATTAGCTCTTAAACCATTTCAACAGGCTTCATGCTTTGGACTTGACTGCGAAACAGCTTTTGGAATTGACCCATACCGAGCTAAAGTTCGCCTTGTACAGCTTGCTATTCCCGATAGACCAGTAGCGATCGTCGATCTCTTTGCGATCGCGCCCACCGATCTCGGCCCTCTGCGCTCCCTGTTAGCCGGAAATGCCCTCAAAATCGGACATAACCTCAAGTTTGACTGGCTGATGCTGACTAGGGCTGGGCTTTCACCATCCCAGCCTTTTTTTGATACTTATCTGGCTTACCGCGTGTTAACAGCCGGACTCAAGCGCACTTCGTCTCTGGAAGCTGTTGCTGACAAACTGCTGAAAGTGAAGCTAGACAAAGCACAGCAGGTTAGCGACTGGTCAGGAGAATTGAGTCGAACTCAACTGCAATATGCTGCTACTGATGCTGCAATTTTACTACCGCTATGTGAGGTACTTCACCGCCAACTTTATTCAACACAACTTTGGCAGACTGCGAAACTAGAATTTGCCTGTTTGCCTGCGGTGGCTTCTATGGAACTCAATGGGATGCTTTTAGATAGAGAACAGTGGAGTGTTTTAGGAGATAAACTCGCGACCAAACGCGATTCCCTTTTAAGAAAAATTAATTCACAACTCCATCGACCTAACCCTCATAAACAAATCTCTCTACTGCCGGAATTTCCAGATACAATTAATCCTCGCTCTCCGAAACAAGTCTTAGCGGCTTTGCAAGAGAAAGGCATTCCTGTTACTTCCACTAATTCTCAATATTTAATTCCTTTGCAGGGGGAGTATCCCATTATTCAAGCACTCTTAGAATATCGCAGCTTATCAGCTCGTATCAACACTTTTGCTCTGGGCTTACCTGAACATATTCACCCGATTACAGGGCGTATTCATCCTAATTGGTTTCAGATTGGTGCTCGGTCAGGGCGGTTTAGTTGTCGAAAGCCAAATTTAACAAATATCCCCAGAGATAAAGAAACCCGGCAGTGTTTTAAAGCTGCACCCGGTTACGTCTTACTTAAAGCCGATTACAGCCAGATTGAACTGCGAATTATGGCGAAAATGTCGGGGGATATTAGGATGGTTAAAGCTTACTCTCAAGGGAAAGATTTGCACTCTCTGACAGCTTCTTTGGTGTTGGGAAAACTTTTAGCTGAAATTACTCAAGAAGATAGACAACTCGGCAAA
>DATGYA010000478.1:0-13812 GCA_035298405.1 Kamptonema sp.
CTGTGCTGCCGATGCTGCCGCATTCGCGATCGGTGAGCTTGCAATTGATTTACTTCTTGCTGTAAGCGAGAGATACGTTTAGCGATCGCGCGTCGTTCGGTTTCCAGTTTCGTTTCACCCGGCCCTCTAGTACCAATCCCGCCCCCTAACCGAGACATAGCCTGACCTCTACCTGTAAGGCGGGGCAAGCTGTATTCTAACTGAGCGAGTTCTACTTGCAATTTGCCAGCGCCAGATTGAGCTCTCTGGGCAAAAATATCTAAAATTACCTCAGTGCGATCGACTACGCGGATACCGATTTTGGTTTCTAAATTCCGTACTTGTGCCGGGGAAAGATCGCGATCGAACACCACTAAGTTAGCACCGACAGTCTGAGCGCTCAAAGCGATTTCTTCGACTTTTCCTTCGCCTACGACTGTTTGGGGATGGGGGCGCGATCGCTTTTGTCGCACTGTTTGCAACACCTGACCCCCCGCCGTCCCAACCAAGCTAATCAATTCCAGCAGTCCGTCCTCAAATTGCTGGGGAGTCATCTCCTGAGTCATCATCCCCACAACCAGAACTTTATCCTGATCTACATCAACCTGCTTAGCGACAAATTCCCGCTCAAACTCGGCTTCGATCTCTTCTACCCACTCCTGAAAATCAACGCCAGCTATGGTATCTAAGCTTGAAGGCGCAGACACACTCCAGAGCAAGTTTTGAGTTTTGAGTTCAGTTTCAATATCTCCCCCTCCCTCGCTCCCTCGCTCCCCCACTCCCTCACTCACCTGTTCCCCCGCTCCCTCGCTCCCCCGCTCCCCTTGGGGTGTAAGGTGAGCTAGATAGGTTTCTTTGATGTAGCCTGCTGCGCCGCCCCCGCGACGTTGAAAGCCTCCGCCAGTAAGCGTTATCCACACCAAAGCATCTAGCCGCTGGATAGCCATTGCCGTGAGTGCAGCTTCACCAGGTGGTTCCGGCTTCAGATGAGTGGCGATGCAGCGAATACCGCTAAGTCTGCCTTCACCATAGCGGGGCAATTCTAGGGGCGGGATTTGAGTTTGGCGTGGCGTACCAACACCAACGCGAATTACTTGTCCCCGACGGTTAACGTAGACGCAAACCGGCTCATCAATTTCTGTGCTAATCGCAGCGGCACGTTGAGCAAACTCTGGCGTAGCTAGGCGATCGCCTGGAAGTCTCTGGTGATAAAGCTTTTCTAGTTGCTTGAGCTGGCTTTTCTTTAAACCTTGGAGGTTGCCGTAGATGGTTTCGATAGGTCTTTCCTCTCTTAAATTGCGTTTATTTAAAATTAGGACTTAGGTCAAACTCTTGTCTTCGCTGCCAATGGGTATGGTTCTTGACTCCATACAGATGGCATTACCCGATCGAGACCTAAGTGTAGTTAATATTTTAATAAATTTTTGGGTAGCGCGATCCCGATGAGTGTATTTATAACATCTTACTACTTTTTTGCAGCTACAGTTAGCCTCACTGTATAAACTATCACAAGCTTTCTCTACCTAAAATCATCCATTAGGATTGTATTTGTTTTGGGCCTAAAGGCGGATAGCAGTGCAGGAATTACCTAGCTACTATGTAATGTAAATCAATGTTAAGGAATGTAAACCATGCAGACTCGTCCTACAGATTTACCCCCAGTTGCTAATGCCTACAACGGTAAAGATCGCAATGCTTTCCTATTTGGCTTAAATCCCCAAGCAGAGCTTTGGAACGGTCGCTTAGCTATGATCGGTTTCCTAGCTTATTTACTATGGGATTTAGCTGGAGCTAGCGTGCTGCGCGATGTGCTGCACTTTCTTCCCAATATTCCTGGCTAATCAGAGTTTTTACTTACCATCTGGAAGTTTTAGGAAATAATAAAACTTCCAGATTGTTGAAAAGAATACAAATTGGGACAAGCTCTACTGTGTTAGACATCTCAATATTTAGTTACACTTTTTCATTTTTTCAAGAGAGGAGGAACAATCATCATGATTAACTCAAACTTACTAGCATTATTAGAAACGATAGGACTTGACAGCGCATCAGGAAATTGGCAAAAACCGCTGGTGATGTTTATTTGCAATCTCTTGGCATTATTGGTTCTTAGCCGCGTGATTTGGCATCCCCATGTCGGACCGAAAATGCCTTTGCCCTTTGCAGGTCTTTTCAATAATGTTAGCGTTCCTGCATTTCTGGCATCCATGAGTGCAGGTCATATTCTGGGTGTCCTCGTAATTTTGGCGCTGAATAACAGCCAAGTTATTTAGCACAAGAGTAATAAAGCCACCGAAGTTAACTTTATTACTGAAAACTAAAAAGGATTGTAGACGCTATATTGTAGGGTGCATTCAGTGCACCCTGCTAACTTGTAGCATAAAAAATTACAAAAAACATAAGTTAGTGGTTTTAATAGCAAAACTAGGCTCAATTTCTATCTTAAGTAAGACTAAAGACAGTCTAAATAAGATTATTGTAGCCGAATAACAATTAAAATGAAAGCGGTTCATTCCTTTCGGTAGACGTAACAGCATGAGTAGCTGAAGTATATTTTATTAATTAGTTTTCTAGCTTGGTCGATATTAATTTATAGGAGTTAAAGCAATGGAATCAACAACTTCAGACAAACAAAATGCTGCTAATAGTGGTGATAGCGAACGGTGGGCATCGTTAATTGGGGGCGGGGCGCTGGTTCTTTACGGTTTGTCGCAACGATCTTTGAGAGGTGCTTTGGTTGCGATCGCAGGAGGTGGTTTAGCTTATCACGGCATTACTACAAATGCTGCACAGTCAGGGGAAAATATGAGCAATATCAAAGTTGAAAAGACGGTGACAATTGATAAATCTCCTGAAGAACTTTATCGTTTTTGGCGAGACTTTGAGAATTTGCCGCACTTCATGAAGCACCTTAAATATGTAAAGGTAATCGATAACAAGCGTTCCCACTGGATTGCATCTGCGCCGATGGATAATAGCATTGAATGGGATGCGGAGATTATTAACGAACAAGAAAACCGCTTAATTGCTTGGGCCTCAATTGAAGGTGCAGATGTTGACAATTCTGGTTTTGTGCGTTTTCAGCCCGCACCCGCAGGGCGAGGAACTGAGGTAAAAGTTGTGATTGAATATAACCCCCCAGGTGGTGCGATCGCTGCTAACTTTGCTAAGCTATTTGGCGAGGAACCGAAACAGCAAATCGGGGACGATCTGCGTCGCTTTAAGCAAATAATGGAAACTGGCGAAATTGCTACTGTGGAAGGTCAATCTTCTGGTCGCCGATAAGTAGAACCTTTACAGGATTAGTAGAGTTTTTCACTTTTAGGACTTACGCATATATTAGGTAACAGCAAGATGTCGGCTGTACAACTATGCGTAGGTCTTCACAAACCGATGAATATTCTCTATAAATCAAGACGTTTCAGTTAAGAAGAGTCTGACTTCTAAAAGATGCCTGTATTTTCCCTAAAATCGTAAGGTTAAACTCGTCGCAGAGCGTTAACTTAACCGTATCGATCTATAAATATTTAGGCGATAGTGCCTTACCAGTCAAACTCGGCCATTTGATTTGATGAATTAAATCGTGCTTATATTATTATAATAAAAATTGCCCGCTCGGAGAAGGGTTTGCTGATGCCATCTAAAGTTGTTTTTGGAAATGCTGGTATTGAAGGTATAAGTCGCGGAGGTTGGTTTGCGGGTCACTTTATAACTCCTAATGATGACCCTCGCTCAACGTCTGTTTTAGAGGTAAAATGGGGGACTCATAAAGCAGGGGAATGTAGAACTCAGTGGGCTGTAAATACTGAAGCTACTACACTTTCTATTTTAATTAAAGGGCGATTTCGGATTCAATTTCCAGAGTCAGAAGTCTTGCTTTCTGGTGAAGGTGATTATGCTCTTTGGTGTCCGGGTGTGTCTCATTATTGGTCGGCGGAGGAAGATTCTATAATTCTGACGGTTCGATGGCCGTCGAAGTCGGGAGATAGTAAGGGGCAAAGTCTAGACCCTTGAGTGCATTTACTCAAAAAATATTGCTTTTTCCAGGGTTATTCGCTACAATTACCAACCTGTCCACTCAAAGCATCCCACCAACGAGACAGGCTTTTTCGACATCCGCTTATGACCATTGCCTATACTCCACCTTGGCTGCTGAACAATGGCCTATTAATGACGTTGTACAGCGCATTAAGGGCTAGTCGCCATTGGGAAAAGACGATCTCCGATCCAGAACCCCCTTACCAAGAACATATCTTTACTGGTGCCTGTGGAGTCCCGATTTTCGGTCTGGTTGCGATCCCCGAAAATCCCCGATATACCATTGTCGGTACTTATGGCATTACTGGCGACCTGGATAATCAATGGTTTCTCAGGCTACTGGGTCGTAAAGCATATTCTCAAGGCTGTGCAGTGGTATTCTTTGACTGGCGAGCTCACGGCAAGACGGCCCAACTCTCTCCTACCCTGACTTCTGATGGTTTATACGAAGGTGAAGACTTCGTTCGGATTGCTGCGGCTGCAAAAGAGATGGGATGTCCCGCCCCTTTTTGGTTTACGGGTTATTCCTTGGGGGGACAATTAGCTTTGTGGGCTGTAAAATCAGCTCAGGCGATCGCGGATTGGGGGCCGGAATTAGGGCTCGAAGAGTCAGAACTAGCAGGTGCGGCGGTGATTTGTCCCAGTTTAGACTCGAACCGTTCTCTGTCTTATTTGGTTAAAGATGAGTGGGGGAAATTTCTAGAAAAAGCGATCGCGCGACAGTTAAAAAAACTAGCAAAACAGATCGCCGCATCACATCCAGGGGCGATCGATCCTGCTGCTATTGAACGCGCCAACAGTATTTGGGGCTTTGACCATGAACTGGTAATTCGGCAGTTAGGGTTCTCCTCTGTGGAAGAATACTATGACGCTAGCAGCGCTCTACACATTTTGCCTCACCTCAAAAAACCTACTTTCATCCTCTATGCAGCGGACGATCCGATGTTTGACCCAGTGCTTGTCTCTGAGTTGCAAGCTATTAGCGAGAACAATCCAGCCTTAGAATTAGTGCTGACAGCCTACGGTGGTCATGTTGGGTATATCAGTAGTAAACGCTGTCAGCATCAATTTGGCGATCGCGATCGGTGGTGGGCCTGGAATCGGATTTTACAGTGGTTCGATCGCTTGAGTGTTGATTAAGGTTATAAAATAAAACCTGAACATTCCTCGGCAATAGTTGCGGCGATCAAAGGATTAGGGGGTTTAATCCCTCCCTACAGAACGTTAAAACTATTTCGCAAAAACACTTGACATTACGGCGAGATTTAGTTCCAATCATAAAGTAAATAGGAGGATACTGTGATGGGTGAATTTTTGACAATCGATTTAATAACAGAAGCAGTTACGGTATTGGGTTCTTTGGGGTTTTTCTTTTTGGCATATCAAGCTTTGCAAATGTTGAAAAAATAGAGGTAATATTAATTCCGGTTACACCGTAATGAAGAGGAAAGGGAAAGGGGGAAGCGGCAAATAGGAGAAATGAGAATAATTGATATCATTCTGGCGTAGACGGATATTGAGATAAAGCAATTTTCCGGGTGGAAGCAGCCCTAACTTTTTTTAGAGGGTGACAGTGGGGGCAAATATAAAGCTACCAGCAGGGAATATTGAAAGCAGTATCGTTGGGGTACAGGAAGGATCGAAAGTAAATTGAGGCAGAAATGGAATTGTTAGCGGCTGAGGTAAGGGCATCGCCAATTGTTTAAGCGATCGCTAACTTTGACAAAACGACACCACACGGAGCGCGTTGTGGTAAAATCCAATCTGAGCCTGTATAGTCATCTCAATAAGCTGGTAGTAATGATTCAGTGTGCTGGGTGCTATTTTACAATCGCCAGGGTTATGCTCGCTTAATTACAGGTGAAAGCTTGTCGCTGGAGGGAGTTGAGGGGAATAACTAGAATTAAAGGCGATCGGTGACAAGTAAATTTGCGGTTGAAATGTAAGGAGATTTTAGATATTCTGAATCTCACCGCATCTAAATACCTAGACTGGTTGCACGCGATCGCATGGGAGTTTTTCTTTCTACTAAAACATAAACCACCGACAGGGAAAATATTTCATGCCACCATCAACCAACAAAGGGCTGGGTTGTTTTCATGGTTAGCCAACTTTTGGACGGACGCTATCAAATCATTGAAGTCATAGAAACAGGAGAATTTGGGCAAACCTATCTAGCGAAAGATACTCGCCGCCCTGGAGAACCACAATGTTTTGTCAAGCACCTGCGGCCTGCAAGTAACGATCCTAAACTGATCGATACAGCTCGCCGCTTGTTTGAAAAAGAAGCAGAGGTTCTAGAAAAACTGGGTCAGCACGACCAGATCCCTCAACTCTTTGCTTACTTTGAGAAAAATCAAGAATTTTTCTTAGTAGAAGCCTTCATTCCAGGCTATTCTTTAGCCAGCGAAATTTTACCGGGAAAACCGCTGTCAGAAGATCGAGTTATCAATTTGCTAAAGGAAGTCTTAGAAATTCTAGTCTTCGTACACGGGCACGGAGTAATTCACCGAGACATAAAACCCGGAAATTTAATCCGGCGACAGGCAGATGGTAAATTAGTTTTGCTTGACTTTGGAGCGGTTAAAGAAATTCACCTCGATCGCGGTCAAAAACCGCCTACAGTTCGGATTGGCACTTTAGAATATATGCCAGTTGAACAGTTTCAATATAACCCCCAATTAAACAGCGATCTCTATGCAGTAGGGATGATAGGAATTCAGGCACTCACAGGATTACCTGCTTACGAGTTACCTAAACTCCGGGATCACAACAATCCCAGCATAGGCGAAATATTTTGGCGGCACTTAGCGGTAGTTAGCCAAGAACTCGCAGATGTTTTAGATAATATGGTGCGTTACGATTACCGCCAGCGCTACCAGTCGGCGGCTGAAGCTTTGGCTGACTTGAAAAAAGTTAGCGATCGCTCTAGAACTAGAGTTCCCAAAATCACATTATATCGCGAAGAAGTAGAGCGCCGCGCCAGCCATCGCGGAGAGATTTCTGTTGTCGGTCGCAAAATATTAGCCGAGTTGCGAAACAGTTTAGAACTACTACCAGAAGAAGCAGATGCAATTGAAGATGAGGTATTAAACCCATACCGAAAATTCAAGGAAAAGGCGCAACATTATGAGCAAGCATTAGTCGAATCGATGCAGCAAGAATATCCATTTGCCAAAGATACTCGCGACGAATTGAAACGCTTGCAGCAAATTTTAGGACTAACAGACCAAGATATAGAATTAATAGAAAGTCGAGTTCTACCCAAATCCTTACTCGTCAAATTACACAACCTAGTCTTAGGTTTGATACAGCCAAAGTCTACCTTGGAGCCGCCCCCTGGCAGATTTTATCCTTCAGGTTCGTGGACAGCAACAAATGGTGCACCCCAGGTAAAATCCAACGGGCAAGTTCCGCCAACAAACCGGAATTTGACAGTGATACCGCAGCGCCAAAATCGAAATCTTAATCCCTACTTAATAGGAGCAGGTATTGCGGCTATTTTGGCTTTGGCTGGTGCTATTTATGGCTATCTTCAGTGGCAGCAGTTGCAGCAGCGTCGCCAGCAAGAAGCACAACAGCTTAATACAATTAATGCTCTTTATAAAGAAAGCAATTATCAGGAGTGCATTAATCAGGCGGGAAAAGTTAATAATACCTCCAGTCGCTATACCGAGGCTCAGAACCTTGTCAAGCAGTGCGAGGATGGCGCTAACTGGAAAAACGTTGAAGTCAAGAATTTTGCTGAGCATTCAAATGCAGTTGGAGCTGTTGCTTTCAGTCCTGACGGTTTAACGCTGGCTAGCGGTTCTAAGGACAAGACGGTTAAGATTTGGGATTTGGCTACGGGGAATCTGATCCGCAGTTTGGATAGCGATTCATCGGCAATTTGGTCTGTTGCTTTTAACTCAAATGGCACGCGGTTGGCGGCAGGTACTTCTTACTGGAGAATTCTGCTGTGGAATTTAAAAACGGGGGAATTAGTTCGTACTCTCGAACACAGTGGTACGGTTTGGTCTGTCGCTATTAGTCCTGACGGATTAAATTTAGCAAGCGGTAGCGGCGACAAGGTATCGAAAATCTGGAATATAGCAACTGGGAATTTGGTTTATAATTTGCCGGATCATTCAGATTATGTTTATAGTGTGGCGATTAGCCCGGATGGGAAAACTCTGGTTAGCGGTTCTAAGGATAAGACAATTACAATTGTGGACGTGGAAACTGGTAGGTTAATTAAGACTCTTGAGGGGCATTCAGATCAGGTGAGGTCTATTGCGATTAGCCCGGATGGAAAGACATTAGTTAGTGGTTCCTACGATGCAACTATTAAGATGTGGAATCTAGCGACAGGGGAGCTAATTCGGACTTTGAGTGGCCATTCTGGGGAAATTGTATCTGTTGCTATCAGTCCCGATGGAAAAACTATTGCGAGCGGAAGTAAGGATAAGACGATTAAGATTTGGGATTTAAGAAGTGGAGTCTTACTTAATACTTTGACAGGACACTCTGATGAGGTTTATACAGTTGTTTTCAGCCCGGATGGGAAGACGATTGCTAGTGGGGGCAAGGATAATATTATTAAGCTCTGGCGGCGGTAGTCAAAGAGATTAGGCGAATTAAAAACAGCGGCGAATCAGGAAAGTATTTGCGAATAGGATTGTATGCTTCTAGCAAAATACTTTTTTTCAATTCACCGCCATAACAAGCTGGGTAAATATTAATTAATTAACCATCAAACTGTTGGCTCCACAACCGCGAACAGTTGGTAAACTAGCAGTGCTAGGGAAACAATACCTCCCGCAATCATTAAACCTGCTGGCATCAATTTGCGAGTTTTAACTAGCCGTGCAATAAAAACAATTACCAGCACAGCCGCTACTACTGTTGCTAAAATCAAACCCCAACTTTGTCCCTGAAGTTGTACGATACCGCTAAAAATCAGTAACAGGCCGCTAAGACTCCCAGAAATCAGGGAGGCTTTGCTTTGAGCTTTGGCGTATCCAATAATGCCGCCGACAAAAGTTAAAATGCCGTAGGCGATCGCGGTTGCTATACCTAAATTCATGGTTTAATTTACCTAATTGCAGAACTGCATCTAAATTTATACATCCCGCTTTGCAATTAATTGCACAAGTTGTTAGAAAATTTACAAAGATAGCTGGGTTCTCAATCTACTATATAATTATCAATATGCCTTCCCTAAACTCTCAAGCGATCGCAGAGATTCGCTTCCTCCAACGCCAAGTAGCATCCCTGCTACTCTATCAATCCGTTCTCAAAAGCGCCATAGGTCAAGCCTTTCTAGACCTCTTACAAGCTCTCCACCACAGCGGAGACAACAGTTTTGATTGCCTCCAAGCCTACGGTAAATGGTTCCAAGTTCAAGCTGCTAAAAATATTAGTTGGCAAGAGAGTTTAATTGCACAAATTATCGCAGATGACAACCCCTTTTCTCGCCAAGCTCAAAAACTAGATTTTGCCAACTTACCACCAGCTTTGGTTGATGCGGCACGGCACGATTTACAAATATTACAAATTCTTTACCAATGTAGCGGCGACCAACTCAGTAAATGGGTGCGAATAGCAGGTCAAATCTCGGCTGCACCCGCTGTTTGGCATTCAGAAAAAAAGAGCGTAGGAGCAAGCCATGAATTGCCCCTACGCAGCCAACTGGAAACCCTCGAAAACTGGTCAAATGCCTTAGAGCATCTAGCAGCTCACTATCGGCAATTTGGCAGCGGATTGTTTGCTGAGTATCGAGCTTTCCAATGGTCTGCCGGGAAGTTATCAAGCATTCCACATCCCGACCCTGTAAAATTGACGGAGTTAGTTGGCTACGAGTTCCAGCGAGATGCCCTGCTGAAAAATACGCAATTTTTACTAGCAGGATATCCCGCTTTGCACGTCTTACTTTATGGTAGCAGAGGTTCGGGGAAGTCGTCTTTAGTGAAGGGGTTATTAAATGAGTTGGGCGATCGCAATCTCCGCCTGATTGAAGTAGCCAAATCTGACCTCAAAGATTTGTCATTAATTATAGAACAGTTGCGCGGCGTTCCTCAAAAGTTTATTATATTTGTAGACGATCTATCTTTTGAAGAAGATGATGATGCTTTCAAGTCTCTCAAAGTAATGTTGGAGGGCAATGTAACAGCTAGACCTCAAAATGTAGTTGTTTATGCTACTTCCAATCGGCGACATTTAATTAGAGAATTTTTTGAAGACAGGCCGCGACCCCGCGATGGCGATGAAGTTCACGCCTGGGATACAGTACAGGAGAAACTTTCCTTTAGCGATCGCTTCGGTTTAACTTTAACATTTGAGCCCGCCGACCAAAACACCTACTTAAAAATTGTCCGGCATTTAGCAAATCAAGCCGCAATTAACCTCACCCCGGAAGATTTAGAACATCGCGCCAAAGAATGGGCGACACGGCATAATGGGCGTTCTGGGCGGACAGCGCGACAATTTGTTGACTTTCTGCAAGCCGAGTTAGCTATTTCTGGGTAATAAATTGGAAAAAATTTGCAGACAATGCCATGATTGTAATGATGCAAACTCTCAATTTAGGAGAAAATTATAATGGGTTTGTTTGATAAACTAGCGGGTGGCCGCAAACAAAGTGAAGTAACGTTAGGGCCAGCAGAAGCCTTTGCTGCGATCGCGCTGATTGCCGTTGCTGCCGATGGTTACATTACTGATAGCGAGGGTCAAGCTATTAGCACTACGCTATCTCGAATGCAGCTTTTTCGGAGCTATCCTAATGATGTCATGAGAAAAATGATCGATCGCCTCCTTAGTATTCTCCAGCGGCAAGGTGTTGAGGCTCTATTTAATGCAGCTACAGCAATATTGCCAGACGATCTCAGAGAAACAGCTTTTGCTGTCACAACTGATATTGTCTTAGCAGATGGCGAAGTCTCAGAGGAAGAAGAACAACTCTTGAACGATCTCTATCGCGCTTTGGATCTTTCAGAAGAAACAGCACTTAAAATCATTGATGTGATGATGATTAAGAATAAAGGATAATCACCATTAGATTTATCCCATAACTCTTGTGAAGCACCCATCCTGTCTGCCTTTGACTGTGCATTTTATCAAAACCCTCAACGCTAAAGTGAAGGGTATTTAATAAATTAGATCGCAAATAATCGTAAATGCCCTTCACTTATTCACGAACTGTTCGCTTTCAAGATACCGATGCTGCTGGCGTGGTTTACTTCGCTAACGTTTTAGCAATTTGCCACGAGGCTTATGAAGCATCGCTGGCAGCATCTGGAATCAATCTCAAAGCATTTTTTGGCAACCCAAATCTTGCTATCCCGATTGTTCATGCCAGTGTAGACTTTTACCGTCCGATGTTTTGCGGCGATGAATTAGCTATCGAATTAAATCCTCGCCAGCTTACCGAAAACGAGTTTGAAATTGCTTATCAAATTTTTTCCAAGGAAGTAGCAGATAGATGTGCTGCTAAAGCAATTACTAAGCACGTTTGTATCGATGCAGTTAGCAGAACTCGCAAACAGTTATCTGAGGAATTGATTAAATGGCTGCATCAATTTTAAATTTAAGATTTTTGCGTAGCGTGGTCAGAAATAGCGAGGCTAGAAACCGGGTTTCTTGTGGATATCTCGTGAGAAACCAACGATTTTTCCTAGAAACCCGGTTTCTTCAGGTAACACCATAAAAAACTTCCCTCTTCCCTCTTCCCTCTTCCCTCTTCCCTCTTCCTTCTTCCTTCTTCCTCTTCCCTCTTCCTTCTTCCTTCTTCCTTCTTCCTTCTTCCTTCTTCCTTCTTACTATGTCAAATCACAGTTATGCCATTCTGGGAACAGGCGCTTTAGGTGGCTTTTATGGTGCAAAGTTACAGCAAGCAGGTTTAGATGTTCGCTTCCTGCTGCGTAGCGATCGCGAATATGTTAAACAACACGGCTTGGTCGTTGAATCGGTGGATGGTGACTTTACTTTACCCCAAGTTCATGCCTACGGCGACGTTAACGAAATGCCGAAATGCGATGTAGTAGTCCTGGCTTTGAAGACTACTCAAAATCATTTATTGCCTGAATTATTGCCTGGTTTAGTTAAAGAAAATGGCGTAGTTTTGGTATTACAAAATGGACTGGGTATAGAAGCAGATGTGGCAGAAATAGTTGGGGATGAACGGGTGATGGGAGGGTTATGCTTTCTTTGCTCTAACAAAGTTGGGCCGGGTCACATCCGCCATTTAGATTATGGTACAATCACTATGGGTGAGTATTTTAATAAGTATCAAGCGGGAGGAATTACTGATAGATTACGTCAGATTGCTGGTGATTTTGAACTTGCTGGCATTCCCATAGTAATGAGCGAAGATTTGCTGTTAGCAAGATGGAAGAAATTGGTATGGAATATTCCTTATAATGGGCTTTCTGTGGTTTTGGATGCTAGAACTGATGAACTGATGGCTAATGCTGATACCCGGAGGTTAATTGAAGAGTTAATGGGGGAAGTTGTGGCGGGGGCCAAAAGTTGCGTAGGCGCAGCCAGCCAAAGGCATCGCGCTATTCCCGATAGCTTTATTCACCAGATGCTCGACTATACTGACAAAATGAAGCCTTACCGCACTAGCATGAAGCTAGACTATGATGAAAAGCGATCGCTAGAAGTTGAGGCGATTTTCGGAAATCCACTGCGGATGGCTGAGAAAGCAGGGATTAACTTACCTAAAATTGATATGCTTTATCGACAGTTAAAGTTTTTGGGCGATCGCCAAAGTTAAACTAATTGCTAAGGTGAAAATGCTACACTAGCTATCATCTCTATTACTGAAATATTTATGAATATTGCCCAAATCCAACCCCCCCCAACCGATCCATCAAATCCACAAGAGGATGATATTATATTTCCACCCGGAAATTTATGGAGTGAGGAGCCGAATTTGGAGAGTTATTTGCACTTACAACAAATATTCTTGCTAATGAAGTGCATTGACTGGTTGTGGCGCGATCGCAATGATTACTTTGCCGCTGGAAATTTAACTATTTACTTCAGCCAAAACCAAAGTAAAACAGAAGATTTCCGAGGTCCTGATTTTTTCGTAGTCCTCAATACTGAGAAAAAGCCGCGCCGAAGTTGGTCAATTTGGGACGAAGATGGCAAATATCCGAATGTCATTGTCGAATTACTTTCGCCTTCGACTGCGGCTAATGACAGAGGATTGAAGAAGCAACTATATCAGGATACTTTTCGCACGTTTGACTATTTTTGGTTCGATACTGAAAGCTTAGAATTTGCAGGTTTTCACTTAGTAGATGGCAAATATCAACCCATAGAACCTAATTCCCAAGGGTGGTTGTGGAGTCAGCAACTTGACTTATTTCTGGGAGTTTATAACTCTCAGTTACGGTTTTTTACACCTGATAGTAAACTGGTGGAGACACCAGAGGAATTGTTGACACGCTATCGGGAACGCTTTGGAGAATTGCCGGAATAATTATAGCCTTTCTCAGGTAGATGAGATATGAGTATTAATTGGTAATGGGAGTTGTTAGGTGTTTAACTCACTTAGCTACACGATCGCAATTAAGAGGGCTAAAGCCCAACTACGTACCTCACTTACTTGAGAACCGCTATTTAGGAAATGTTCGATTTTTGACACCTTCTTTAACTAAATAAACTATGAATTTTGCTAAAAGTAAAACAGCAGCACCGGAACCATTAAATCAACAAAAAGATGATATTATATTTCCACCCGGAAATTTATGGAGTGAGGAGCCGAATTTGGAGAGTTATTTGCACTTACAACAAATATTCTTGCTA
>DATGYA010000479.1:0-1823 GCA_035298405.1 Kamptonema sp.
AAGCAGCTACTAGAAAGCTTGCGCAATGCAGAGGTGGTTTTTCTAGGTCAACCCAAACATCATGAAATTAATGACAAATTGTGGGAACAGCCTTGGGATATTATCTTTTTTGCAGGACATAGCGAGACAGAGGAAGACATAGGTCGGATTCGTATTAATGAAACAGACAGTTTGACCCTTGACGAAATCTGGTATGGTCTCAGAAAAGCTGTCACAAATGGTTTACAACTAGCAATTTTCAACTCTTGCGATGGGTTGGGATTAGTGCGGCGACTGGATGATTTGGAAATACCGCAAATGATTGTGATGCGGGAAATGGTTCCCGACTTTGTCGCCCAGCAATTTTTGAATGATTTGCTTACAAAGTTTGCAAATGGCAAGGATTTATATCCTGCTTTTAGGGAAGCACGAGAAAAGTTACAAGGCTGGGAAACTGACTTTCCTTGCGCTAGTTGGTTGCCGATAATTTGTCAGAATCCTTCAGTAGAACCGCTAACTTGGAATGATTTACTAGGTGCGGTAGAAAGTGAAGATTTACCTGTTGTGCCACCTCCCATACGACCTATAGCTAGATTTAATCCCAGTCTTAAATTTAAGTTAGCAGTTTCATTGTTGCTAACTGTTGGTTTGGTAGGATGGCAGTTTGGAGCGCCGAAATTAGGGAAAGTTGTTAATAATTTTGCATTTAACAGATACCTGGAAGGCGATTTAATAACAGCTCGAAAAGGATTGCGCTTAGCGGAGATTTTGAGTCCAGATAATCGAGTTGTACCCTATACTTTAGGATGGCTTTGTCAAGATGTTCAATATTTGAAATGCGCTCGTAAATATTATCGTAGGTCGGCAGAACTAGGTTTTGCTAGTGCTTATAGCCAATTGGCTCGTTTGCTTATAGTTCAGGACAAAGACTATCATGGCGCTCTTAACTTACTTTGGCAAGGCTTGGAACTTGCTAAAGACGATGCAACCAAGTATTCTTTGCATAAAAATATCGGTTGGGCGCTGCTGGAGCTTGGGCGCTATGAAGAAGCGTTGAAAAACCAGGATGCTGCGATTAAACTGGATAACAAGAGAGCACCTGCTCATTGTTTGAAAGCGGAGGTTTTAGATGGTATGAACGATCCAAAAGCAGCAGTACAAGAATGGCAAGCTTGTTTGATTTTGGCCGATCCGAAGAATGCAGATGAAAATATTTGGATAGGAAAAGCACGCGCTCGATTGAATTTGAAATGATGTTAAAATTAGCTAAATTGTTAACAGTTAACTCTTAACAATTAGCAAAAATCATGAGAATTCTGCTAGTAGAAGACGACGATCGCATTGCCCAAGCCTTAGCTGAAGCACTCACAGACCAACATTATGCCGTCGATATAGCTGCCGACGGTCAAGAAGGTTGGGATTTTGCAGAAAGTAATAACTATGACTTAATCTTACTAGATTTAATGCTTCCCAAAATTAACGGCATTATCCTTTGTAAGAAACTACGCTCGTCTGGATTGCAAACCCCTATTCTTATGCTAACAGCTAAAGATACGAGCACAGATAAAGTTATTGGTTTAGATGCCGGCGCGGATGATTACGTTATCAAGCCCTTCGATTTACCAGAATTAGCAGCAAGAATTAGAGCCTTACTGCGTCGCGGAAGTACAACTTTGCCGCCTGTCTTAGAATGGGGAAATCTACGCTTAAACCCCAACACCTGTGATGTTACTTACGAAAGTAATTTACTGCACCTCACACCAAAAGAATATACTTTGCTAGAATTGTTTTTGCGAACAGGCGGGCGCGTTTTAACACGGAGTGCTATCCTAGATCGCCTATGG
>DATGYA010000480.1:0-2065 GCA_035298405.1 Kamptonema sp.
TTGTGGAGCGATCGGGATTAAAGTCAACTGACCTATGTGGTAGGGTAGGGTGCGTCAGAACTGAAATCCTCGATAATACCAATTTAATATGAAGCTGCATAGAATAAAGCTTCCAGAATGAAAGTGTAAGAAGATAGTGAACTCATTTCTTCAGGTGTGATTTGTTGCAGTACCTGATCCAGTCGTTCGCGCAATTCCTTAAGAGTCAGAAACACTTCTCCCTTGAATTGTTGTTTGATAAATTGCCACACTCGTTCAATGGGATTGAGTTCAGGGCTATGGGCTGGTTGACAAACGGGAATCAAGTTATCAGGCCAGTGCAGAGCACTGGTCACATGAGCCCCCGCCTGGTCAAGTTGAATAAGTGCGATGTCATCTCCCAGTTGATGTGAGAGGGCATCAATAAACTCCTGAAATCTTTGAGTATTGAGGCGATCGTATTCTTGACAAAAATGCCAGCCGCTCAAAGGTTCGACCACCCCATAGAGCCAAAAATTGTCACGTTTCCAGAGTACCGGTGCTATCGGTTTCACTCCAAACGCCATAATCACTTTCCCTGTTTCTGTTTTAAGTCCCAAGCGGGTCTCGTCTTGACACAAGTAACGCAACCGTTGTCCCGAACCAAACAAGCGTTGATAGGTCAACAGGACTGGGGCGATGTTTTTTTAAAACGCTGATCGGCATTGGGTTCTTGCTTCGCGCTTTTGGGACGTGGCACTTTTAATTTAGCTTTAAGTCGATAGTGTACCCAATGATAGACTGTGGGGTATGTCAGGTTCAGTTGATAAGTCTCATTGAGCCACTCCACGATTTCTCCGTAACTTTTGAAGCCTGGTGGCTGTTCCAGTCTTTTTTGTAATCCGGCAAGAGCCTCTGGACTTAAGTGGGGCAATTTTCCGGGTGCACTCTTGACTGCCAACAATTCGGACAATCCTCCCTGACGATACTTTTGCAACCACCGAGTTACCGTTGAACCATCACGTCCCAGACGTTTGGCCAAGATTTGATGCTGAGTGATTTGTCCAGTTTTTAGCCACCACAACATTTGCAACCGTTCTTTCTGACTGGCGGTACGACTGTTTTTTAGTTGTTGCTCCAAACTCTCTGCACTTTCTGCGATCGCCACAATCAGTTGACGTGCCATAACTCATCACCTCTAAACAGTATCTTTATTCTATGCAACTTCATGTAAAATTGGTATTAGACAGAAAAGCTCTCCTCGCAGAGATTAAGAGCTTGAGAAAGAGCTTTTTAACACTCTTCCCCTATTTCCTACTCCCCATTCCCCACTCCCTCTTCAATACTCGTTTGATTTCATTAGAGTAGCAACTCTCCAAGTTTTATCCGAATCTTCTGGACATTCTGAACCCAATTCTCGATTTTCCAACCAAGCTTTTCTGTCAAAATAATCAATTTTGAAAAAGTAGTTTTTGCTATCAATTTGAATAGCAAGAAAATCTCTTTCTCCGTAGGGGTCATTGCCCGATTCAAAACTGTTAAAATCTCTTACTAATTGCAGTAACTTTTGTTGCTGTTCAGAAGGAAGAGCTTTTACAGCTTGAGTAATCCGAATTTCACCAATTTTAGTGTTTCCTTGACGTAATTGGTCATTGAGACGTGCAATTTTTTCGGCTGTTGTTAGAGTTTCATTCATGGTTAAGACCTCAATTTCCAATAACAACAACCGCACTAGCGGTTGCTACGAACTTAGGGTTTTTAGACCTAAAAATTCACTTGTAATTGATTATTCAGATTGATGGTAATTCAAATCGAAACACTGCTTTTGTTCCAGAGATTAAGAATTTGCTGAAAATGTCGAGGGCGGTCAGTAGCAAGCCAGTCGATAACCTGTTGAACTTGGGTTATTAATTCTTTAGCACTTTGCCATTGCACTGATAAAGATATCAAGTTTTCGACAGTCCATTCTCTAAATTGATACTCGTCTTGAGCGCAGCCGTCTAGCCAAATATTACCTGTTGAATAATTTAGGAAACTTAGTACAATTGGTACTGATTTTATCGGAAAGTCAGCCAGAGAGCAAAATTGTTGGAATTGCAGATGATTG
>DATGYA010000481.1:0-14382 GCA_035298405.1 Kamptonema sp.
GATCGCCAACAGCGTGTTCAGACAAAAACTTTTTGACGCTGATATCATTACCCAGCTTGTCTTTAGCAATCAAACCGCCGCCAGCAGCACCGCTCGACGGCGGGATAAAATACTTGACAACAGGATACAGTGCACCCAGTGCTACGCCCGTCACGGTACCGAACGTTAGCAAATTCATAAATTGACGACGACCCATATCAGGGACATCTGGATTTGGAGCAGAAATTTGAGCCATAACCTGCCTTTGCGGTGTTAAGTTACGTTTTTTTACAAACTATCTGTGAATCAGTATGTGCAGACAACGGGGATAATTGCAGTTAATCTGCTTTCAAACAGGCATTACGGCAAAAATTCCTTTTAAGAATGAGCCTTACAGCCTCGATTAGAGCATTATTACATTTTTTGAACTACGGATTTTACTGTTAAGAAATGTAAACTTTTAGTGGTTAAATGAGGAGGCGATCGTGACCGGCCAGGATTTACGACAGCTATTGCTAGATAAATGGGGAAAATCTTATGATATCCAACTGCGGCGGACGCGGGGCAAGATTTTTGTGCAGGTGATGTGGAAATATCTAGAACAAGCGTCTTTTCCGATGGCAGAAGCAGATTATATAGATCATTTGGACGCGATCGCCACTTATCTACACGGCTGGGGAAGCATAGAACAGGTGAGGAACTATATTGCCACAACGCGCGATCGCCCCCGCCTCGGCAAAGCCGTCAGCATCCCCCTCGACTTAGGCGAACGAGCCTCTGAGTGGATGTTAGAAGAGTTTTAACAGGGCCTATGCAACTGGCACGCTTGGCCTTAATTTTTAGGTACGTAGTTGGGCTTTAGCCCTCTTTATGTATGCAGTAGAGGGCTAAAGCCCAACTACGTACCAAGTCCTAGTACAATTAATCTCTGGTAATCCCATTAGATTAGGAGATTAGCGCAATGGGAATGGCAGTTGGCATGATTGAAGTCCTTGGACTTCCCTCTGCCGTAGAAGCCGCAGACTCAATGGTCAAAGCGGCCCGCGTCACATTAGTTCGGTATGAAAAAATTACACGCGGTTACTGGACAGTCATAGTCCGGGGCGATGTCTCTGAAGTACAAGCCGCAGTCGCGGCTGGAATTGAAGGAGTTAAAAAAGTCCATGGTGGGGAACTACTCTCCTACCACATCATCGCTCGCCCCCATGAAAATCTAGATTACGTTTTACCGATCGGCTTTACTCCAGAGGTCGAACAGTTCCGTATGTAGTGTCAGTTTCTTGTCGCTTAGATACCGCCTCCAATAAATTATAGAGCGCAGCATTTAGGCGACAATCTTTTTTGGTAGTTAAACCTTGGTTAGGAGTTCGTAGATAGCTGTTTTTGCTTTCCCCGATTTGACTACTCCAGTATCTTGGATATAATGCAAGATGTTCAGGGCTTCTTCAAGTTTGTTGGTAGCATCAATGAGATAGACGTTCAAAATCGGTATAAGGCAATTAGCGATATTGAAATATAAACTTAATAAATTGCTGATAATTTGCCTAAATAGTGGTAGTAACGTCTCGCCTGAAGTGCGATCGCACATCGAAGACAACCTATTTTTACCTCTTGATTCTCCACTCTTACAGAAACGAAGAGATAACACCTAGCATACTGGTACTTCCCTAGAGGAAATTAGCCAGCGTTCTGCTACATAAAACTGACATAATCTGCTCAAAACTCAAAAATAAGTCAAAATATTCATGTAAGCTGCAATACTTGAGAGGTAGCATGACCACCGCAGCCGAAAAAACTTTCCTTCCCCCTCCTTTCCCCGACCACACTCAACTGCCAGAAGAAGACGGCACTTTTGTGAAGAATTTTCAGGAGCATCCCCAGAGCATTATTTTGACTGATTCTATCGGGCCAGTTTTAGAGCGACTTCATCCCGATGGACAATATGCTATCGGACAAGACTGCGGCATTTACTGGCGAGAAACCGATCCCCTGGAAAAAGGAGCCGAAGCTCCAGATTGGTTTTATGTCCCTAACGTGCCACCAACACTAGGAGGTCAAATCCGCCGCTCTTATGTGCTGTGGCGGGAATTCATGGCTCCGATGATTGCCTTGGAGTTTGCATCTGGAGACGGTTCAGAAGAACGAGACACGACACCACTCTCATACTCGGAAGTTGGAACGACGCAAAGGCCTGGGAAGTTTTGGGTCTATGAGCGGATTATGCGGATTCCGTATTATGGCATTTACGAGATCGGCACCGGTAGATTGGAGGTTTACAACTTTAATAATGGGTTTTACCAGCAGTTGGTTCCAAACGAGCGCGGTCATTTTGCGATCGCGCCCCTTAACCTAGAGTTAGGACTATGGCGAGGCAGTTATCAAAATCAGACAATGCTGTGGTTGCGGTGGTGGGACAGCGAAGGTAACTTGCTGCTGACAGGTGCAGAACGAGCTGCGGTCGAACAGGAACGAGCTTCCTTAGCAGAGCAAGCTTTGAGTGCCACAGAGCAAGCTTTGAGTGCCACAGAACAAGCTTTGAGTGCAGAAACGCGATCGCGGCGGGCTGCGATCCCTCGGTTGTTGGCAATGGGATTGAATCTAGAGCAAGTGGCAGAAGCACTAGGCTTATCACTAGACGAAGTTAGCCAGTATTCTCAATCTTGATGCCGCTAAAAGTTGTTGGAACCCAAAGGGATTGTTGATTTTCAATCTTCTTCCTTCTTCGTGCGGCTATATCACCTCCCCAATAGCTTCACCAAACCAATACCGCCAAAGTAAAGTCCGAGCACAGCCCCCCCTAAAAGACTTTGAGTTAGAGGATCGGTAGAAGGCGTTAAAATTGCTCCTAAAACAGTCGCTCCTAAAACCACATATCGCCAAGCCGAAAGCATTTGCCTTGAAGAAACAATTTCTAAAATTCCCAACAAAACTTGAATAATCGGGATTTCAAAAGCTAAACCAGTGCTGAACATTAGCAGTAGCACAAACTCAAAATATTTATCAATTGACCACAATTGTTCTACAACACCCGACCCATAGCTGACAAAGAAATTCAATGCAGCGGGAATCAGAAGTAAATAAGCAAAAGCCAACCCCCCCACAAATAAAACGCTAGATCCCAAAAAAACAGGCCCCATCAATCTGCGCTCGCGGCGAGTTAAGCCTGGCAATACAAATAGTGCTATCTGGTAGAGTATGAAAGGGCTAGCCACCAATAAACCACTATAACCAGCAACTTTCAGCGAGACGAAAAAATATTCTCCCGGCGCTAATTGCAGAAATTTCACCCCATGAGCTGGAAATTCCAGTACTTGTACAATTGGTTTAACCGTCAGGAAACAGCCGGTCATTCCCACCGCTACAGCAATCAGCGAATAAAAAATTCGCAGCCGCAATTCCTCCAAATGCTCAAATAGTGACATCTCCACCTCATCGGGGAGTTCGTCGAGAAATTCACCTTCGAGGTTGCGAGGCGCGATCGCAACGTCAACATTAGATGTAATACTCAGGTTTTCTGGGGTGGCGGGTGAGAGGTTATTATCCGAGTCCTCGGAGGGTGTTTCCAGGTTAGGCAACGTCATAATCGATTTGAGAGTTTAAATTTGAAATTACGGAAACATTTGTCCGGAGATAGGCGACTCATGTAGGCTACGTGAACTATTGTATCGAGGTCAGTGCCACTGCGAAACTCCTTCCTTAGAGATTTATACCGCAAATTGTGAAGGCTGAGCGCGGTTGGGCTAATGTGCCAAACATAAATCCGTGCTTCTAAACTATACGAGTTTTTGTTAGAAATAAGCTTGAAAGCTATTTTTCAATAGCAACTTACTGCTCTCCCTATCCCCCTCTTGACTTCAATCCTATGAAAATAGTAGTAAAATCCACCAGTCTGTTACTCCTTACTATCAAACAAGTCAAAAGCAAAATTAAATCTCTCACAATAAATCTAGTAGCTTTTAGAGCTAGGCGTAAAAGCAGTATTTTTTACTTTTTAATCCTGGCTTTTTTATTATTGAGTTCCAGTATTACTGTTACTCTGGCACAGGATAGGGGTGCAGATGTTCTTGAATACCCGACCCTGAGAAATATTTTGGATGAGGGGAACTATGCTGAGGCTGTAGAGCGCATTGAGCAAAACTGGGAAAATCAATATCAGGAATATTTTAAAGAAAATTTTTCAACTAGATCGCAGACTGCTGACCAAATAGCAAAAACGCTATCTCGCCTTGCTGCTCAAACTAAGAAAAAGCCAGCTTTAATCTATGTTCTTCCTCGTGCATATCAACTGGAATTACTAATGTTAACGCCCGATCGCCCTCCCTTTCGTCAAAGCGTACCAGCAGCTAAACGCGAGGCTTTGTTGCCAGTAGTTACAGAGTTTATTAACGAACTCACTAATCCCAGAAAAATTAATACTACTAGCTACCTAAACACAGCTCAACAACTTTATCAGTGGATAGTTGCCCCCCTAGAATTAAACTTGCAACTTCAAAAGATCGATACTCTGCTTTTCTGCGTTGGTAGTGGGTTGCGTACTTTACCACTGCCAGCTTTACACGATGGACAACGTTTTTTGACAGAAAAGTATACTCTCGCCCGTATCCCCGCTTTCAAGTTCACAGATTCTAACTATACTGATATTAAAAAGTCGCAAGTTTTGGCAATGGGAGCGTCAGATTTTTCTAACTTTTCTGAGCAACAACCTTTGCCTGCGGTGCCGCTGGAGTTGAAAGCGATCGCGCAACAGTGGCCGGGTCAATCTTTTATTAATGAAGACTTTACTTTAGTTAATTTACAATCGCAACGATTGCGGCAAAGGTTTGCTATTATTCACCTAGCTACCCACGCAGAATTTAAAGCGGGACTTCCTAATAATTCCTATATCCAGTTTTGGGACACGCCTCTAAGATTAGATCAAATGAGGGAGTTAGGCTGGAATAATCCGCCTGTGGAATTATTAGTTTTGAGTGCTTGTCGTACTGCTCTAGGTGATAAAGATGTAGAATTAGGATTTGCTGGTTTAGCAGTACAAGCGGGAGTGAAATCGGCTTTAGCTAGTGTTTGGTATGTTAGCGATGCGGGAACTCTAGCCTTGATGAGCGAATTTTACAACCGATTGCGGACTGCACCTATTAAAGCTGAGGCGTTGCGGCAGGCACAAATTGCTATGATTCAAGGTAAAGTGCGGTTGGAAAATGGTGAGTTGCTGAGTTCGAGAGGGGGAGTGAAGTTGCCGCCAGATTTGGCACAAATAGGAACAGAATCTCTATCTCATCCTTACTATTGGGCGGCTTTTAGTATGATTGGTAGTCCTTGGTAATTGTTAGTTGTTAGTTGTTAGTTGTTAGTTGTTAAGTAAATCCACCTAATTAAACGTAAGATACCGATGGCTAAAAAGTTGGCTGTATAAGCATTCTTCCTTCTTCCTTCTTCCTTCTGCTATACTAAACTACTATAGGCAGTTTGACAGTCTCGGAAAGTCGAGCAATCATTATGAGTATGAGAAGAAATTGCTATCTTGGGGAGGAGCTCGTAAATGGATGGTAAATGTCTTTGCGGTGCGATCGCAGTCCGAACCCCAGACAAAACGAGCATTGATGCCTGTCATTGCGGGATGTGTCGCCGATGGGGAGGTGGGCCGGCATTAGGTATCGCTTGCGGCTCAGATGTACAGATCGATGGTGTTGACAAACTAAAGGTGTATCAGTCCTCAGAATGGGCGCAAAGAGCTTTTTGTAGTGAATGCGGTACGCATATTTTCTACAAGTTGTTACCGACCAATGAATATTTTGTCCCAGCAGGTCTGTTTCAGGATGGAATTGAGTTTGAGTTCAAAGAGCAAATCTTTATCGACCGGAAACCTAGTTACTATGAATTTGCTAATCAAACCTTGAATTTGACAGAAGCAGAAATATTGGCCAAATTTGCTCCCAGTGATGGTCAAAAATGGCAAGAAAACGAATAAACTTCTCTTTTTATTTTACTCTTCCTAGAGTAAAAAACTATGATTATTAATTTAATTTTTAATTTTTAATTTTTAATTTTTAATTCCTTGGTTAAAGTGTTAGTGGAGATGATACCCTGGATAATACTAGCTGTTTCGTGTCCTGTAGCCACTGATGGAAAACTGGGAATTTCTGCTACAGAAAGAAGGCGATCGCGCCTGGTTGCCTCTAGAATCCCCCGATGTGGAAATTCTAGAAGGCCGTTACCGCATTGTGGCCCGCTCTACACTTGCCAACACAGAGATCGAAGTTCGTATTACCCATCAACTAGCGGAGGAAGTACCTCCCCAGCGCCGAGTTCAAAAGCGTTCGACTCGCACTAACCCAGAAGGGTTGATGGTAGTGATTCCGTATACTAGCCTCAAACCCGGTATTTGGGAGCTTAGCTGTTTGGCAGATCCAGGGGAAAAATCAGCGGAAACCAGCCAGCACACGGTTCAGTTGCAAGTATTGCCTACTGAGTCTGAGGATTTAGATACAGAAGAGTTAGTTGCTATAACTACCGAGGAATCTACATCAGCGAATATTGAGGAATCTCAGTCAATAATCGCAATTTCCACACCAGAGACAACTGCAAATTCCCAGAAACCAGAACTATTTACTCCCGCCGAAAGCGCATCAAGTGCGCCAATTTCTGTAGCAGTAAAGCCTGAACCAGAAAAGTTGCGATCGCCTTTAGCTGAGAATTTATCCCCTTCACCTCAAAATTCCTCACTTTTATCTAAATTCAACTTGCGACTTACCCTAGAAAAGCAAAGCTTAGTAGCTCAACTAGGGCAACCTTTAATTATTTACGGACAAGTTGAGGTTTCCGAAAACTCCTCCCGATCGAGTACCAACGCTGAAATAACGGAAACTCAAACGGAAAGCCTGCGAAAAGCGATCGCCCAAACAGAATTCCAAATTTGCCTGCGCGATCCTCAAACTTCCCAAGTTTTAGTAGATATCCGCCAACCACTGCCAGCTCAACCCCCTCCCTGCTTCTTTGGCTGTACGATTTACTTACCTTCAGACTGCCAAACCCGCCTAATTTTGGGAGAAGCATTTCTGTGGGATGGCACAGTTTTACTAGCAACTGAATCTTTTACAATTACAGCTCACTTGCAACAATTACTAGCAGTAATTGCCCAAGATTTCAGCGAAGAAGACCATCAAGTAACTACTCCTGAAGCAACCGCAAAGCAAGAAGCCGCAGCCCTAAATGAATCTTTTGCCAATCTCAAAGAAACTCTCAAAGAATCTGTCTCCTCAGACTTTCAACTCTCACCAACAGGGCAACTCCCACCTCAAATTACAGCTCGATCGGCGATAACACCACCCACTCAATCTTTAGATTTGCCTCCATTTGGTCAGCCAATTCCTAAAAGTAATAGTAAAATTTCACCCTTAGAAATTTCCTCCTTAGTGGAATCAGGGGCAAATTTAGAGACAAAGCCAAAAAGTGATGACCCGAAGGTTCCGCCCCTGTTAAAAACAACAACTACCTTCAGCGAGTTGTTAGTTCAATCCTTTCTGGGTGCGGCAAAACAAACAGATGACAGCCCTACTGGTACTTCCGAAACACCTGCTAATTCAGAACAAGACGGAGATACTGAATCGAAAACTAATCCAGAGATGCCAGAATCACAGCCAGAGGTTTCTGAAACTGAGTTAGCACGCGAAAAGGGGTTTCTAAACTTGAAGCTGCAAGATCGATTTTTAACGCGGCTGAGTGCTTTGGCGAATGATGGTGAGTTTTCGGAATGGCTGAAGAAAAGTATGTCACCAGCACTGGAAGGCCTTACTGAAACAGGTGTACCAGGTTCCACAGAGGTTTTGAGTGCAGATGCGATTGAGGGGAAACCAGATGCAGAGAGTGAAGAAATTACTGCTGATGGCGATCGCACTCCCAATACTGCTACTCCCGGTAAACCTGATTGGGTAGCCAGAGAATTTGTCGTATTTGACGATCCCCTACCTCCACGAGAGGCTAAAAAGGTGAATCTAGAGGTAGAAAGCGATCGCCAAGATGAGGCAACTCAACGCATTCCCTACGTTTTACCAGAAGAAGAGCAAGTGCCAACCCCAGAGTTGGACATACTCAGCAGGGAAATTGTCGCCGGGCGACTCATCAAAGCCCGCGTGCGCCTACCAGAGCTAACGCCCCGGATTTATGTCAAAATTTGGGTTTACGATCGCCAAAGTTACGTCATTCTGGATGGCCCGCGCTGGATCACGGAGTTTTCGCCGAATGGTTTAGGGAGTATTGAGGCGATCGCAGAGTTAGAGATTGCCTATGGTAGTTTAGAAGTTGAGTTTGAGGCGATCGCCGTCGAAATGCAAACTTTGCGAGAAAGTCATAAAGCCACAGTTCATCGTCGAGTTGTTCCTCCTGCCGGGCCAAGTTTACCTTTAGATAAATGAGCCTAGAAAGTGAAACCTATTAGACTCACTAATCATGCTCAGAAACAAGCAATTAAAGAGGTAAAAATTAGGATTTCTCAGGTAGATGAGGTATATATCAAAGCTCCAAAACCTTGATATTAATAGAATCTGGCATACCTCATCTTTCTGAGAAAGGCTATATTTAGCAAACGCTAAAAGCAACTAAACCTTCGCACCCTCCTTCACCAAATTACCCCAACCCAAATCCTTCAGCGAATTATTCCGACGCAAAGGACGAGTCACCAATTCCAAAATATCCCGCGCATTCCCAAACCCGTGAATCTGAGCAAAAGTAAACTCAACCGACCACTTAGTATTAATCCCCCGCGCCTCCAAAGGATTAGCATGAGCCATACCCGTAATCACCAAATCAATATTCTGCTCATAAATCCGCTGAATCTGATTGTAATTATCTGGCTTCTCCACAATTCTAGGAGTAGGAACCCCCATCTCTTGACAAGTCTTTGCCAACAACTCCAACTCAGCCGCTTGATACCGCTTATCCATATAAGGAATACCAATTTCCGGGCAAGTCATACCACAGCGAATCAAAAACCGAGCCAAAGAAATCTCCAGCAAATTATCTCCCATAAAGAAGACAGACTTGCCACGAATTATCTGTAAATAATCCTCCAAACTTGCCCAGATTTGTGCTTCCCGCTCATCCAAACCCTTCGGTTCAATGCCAAATACAGAGCAAATCTTCTCAATCCAAGCGCGAGTACCATCAGGGCCAATCGGGAACGGCGCACCAATTAACTTACACTTCCGACGACGCATCAAAGTAGTAGCAGTGCGCGATAAAAATGGATTCATCCCCGACACATAATAACCCTCTTCTAACACTGGCAATTCAGTGTAACGCTTAGAAGGCAACCAACCAGAAACCTTAATTCCTTGCTTCTTCAATTCTAAAGTTAACTGCGTTACAACCGGGTCAGGCAAAGAACCGAAAAGCACCAAAGGTGTATGCTTGACATATTCCGATTCATCAGCGGCAACTTCCTCTTTCTTCTTCCCAAAATTCAACAATTGAGAAATCGCATTCCGTTCCTGTTTCTGAGATTCCATCACCGGTGCTTTCTCAGGACACTTAGCAGCCATAGCCGCTAAAACTGTATCTTCCCCTTGAGTAAAAGCATAATCCAAACCATTAGCACGAGCCGTCACAATCGGAATCCCAATCTCAGATTCCAGCTTCGGTGCTAACCCTTCCAAATCCATTTTAATGATTTCAGTCGTGCAAGTACCAATCCAAACAATTACACTAGGATTGCGATCGCGCTTAATCTGCAAGCACAAACGCTTCAACTCCTCATAATCATTCAACTGAGCCGAAATATCCCCCTCTTCCAACTCCGCCATCGCATAGCGGGGCTCAGCAAAAATCATCACACCCATCGCATTTTGTAGAAAATAGCCACAAGTCTTAGTACCAATTACCAAGAAAAAGCTATCCTCAATCTTTTGATAAAGCCACGCCACACAGCTAATCGGGCAAAAAGTGTGATAATTGCCTGTTTCGCACTCAAAGTTTAGCGCTTCAGGTTGAGTAAGAGTCTCCATAGCCTAAAACCTTCTCCACTTAATTGTTTATTTTCTTGAAAATCAATCCAGCCAGCTTACTTGCGCCGTAGCGACAACCCTCACAGCAATTGATCGAGCAAAGCCTATATGAGGCACATACCGTCCTCACAGTGGGGTTTCTTTTCTCCAAACCACACAGAAAAAATCAGTAATTATCAGTAGTATGGGCGGTGGACTCAGCCCAGAGTTTTGAATTAAAACTCGATCGCGGGGTAGGGACGGGTTTTTTAGTCTTTAATTTGGGCATCCTTTAAAGCTATTGGCGAACCCGCCCCTTGTATCTACAGGTTATAGGTACTCCACCCTTACTTAAAGTCCGACAAGAAGCCAGAAATTTCCTCATCCTCATCAGCAGCATCATCAAGTCCCAAAGCGTCTAGATCCGCTTCATCCGTATCTCCGGATGTTGCCTCCCCTAGAGCATCAAGTCCCATGTCATCCAGATCGTCTGATAAAGACAAATCGCCTAAATCCTCATCATCTTCTGATAAGGACAAACTGCCAAAATCCTCGTCATCCTCCAATTCACCCAAACCAATGTCTAAGTCATCGGAGGTTTCTACCCCAAACGGATCGGGTATGGATTCTGCTACGAAATCATCGTCTTCTTCCCCAAACGGATCGGCGATCGCGACAACTTTCTCCTCAGAAACCAATCCCCCAAACTCATCGGCAGAATCTTCATCTAAACCGCCAAACCCATCCAACTCATCAGCAGCAGATACCGCAAACTCATCATCCGACTCTTCCTCCAGGCCACCCAATGCCATGTCACCTAAGTCATCCGACTCTTCCTCCATGTCACCTAATGCCATGTCACCTAAGTCATCCGACTCTTCCTCCAGGCCACCTAATGCCATGTCATCTAAGTCATCCGACTCTTCACCAAACTCATTGAATGATGCCTCATCAGATGAGCTAAGTGCAGAAGCTACTGCTGCGACTCCAGCGACTCCAGCGACAGCGGCAACGGCCCCAGCGGCTAAACCAATACCGCCCATAACATTAGATTTGGCCGCAACAGGTGCAGCTTCTGGAGCTGCTACGGGTGCGGCGCTGGGAACTGAAACTGGAACTGAAACTGGCGGGGCGGGGGGTTTGGTTGTCCCTGCCGCCATACTTGGAACAGATACAGGAGTGGGTGATACTGCTTCTGGCGAAGAAATGCCCAACGCCGTGTCAGGGTCAAAATTCAAGCCTAAAACTTCAATCAACGTCTCTGGATCTGGATTCAGCCTAGTAAAAGGCAACATCAACTGTTCCAGATTTGGTTCGAGGGCGTTGAGAACTCCCAGGATGAGGTAAGAAGGTGGTCGCCTACCCCCGTCGGGGGTTGACACCGACTGCACCTGCATTTGCAGCACCAGCCAGGAACGATTGGCTTGGTAATACTGCAACCATTTTTGTTTTAAAGTACCCGATAAGTCTTCAAAAAAAGCCATGACCTCTATCTCTCCTCATCCTGATTCCTAGACCTATTAAACCATCATCAGGTCTAGCTCTGCCTCTCTAACAACTTGAGGTGCAGGATTAAGGTAGAAATCAGATAATAAAGAGAAGAGTTCGCGATCGGGTGTGTCATTAGGTACAACGCCCTCTGGACGAGCCAAAATCTGGTCGGCAATGTTGAGGTAGTAGTCGCAGACGTAGTTCAAAGAAGGATCGTGTTCTGCCATTTCAAACAGTGTTTTGCCCTTGACGCGGGAAACTCGAATATCTTCGATCAGAGGCAGCACTTCCAGTACTGGCATCGGTACGGCTTCTATGTACTTTTCAATCAAATCTCGCTTGGTGGTGCGGTTGCCGATCAAACCAGCGAGACGCAACGGGTGAGTGCGGGCTTTTTCGCGGACGGAGGCGGCGATACGGTTGGCGGCAAATAGAGCGTCAAAACCGTTGTCTGTAACGATCATGCAGTAGTCAGCGTAGTTTAAGGGAGCGGCAAAACCGCCACAAACTACGTCACCGAGTACATCAAACAAAATGATGTCGTATTCATCAAAGGCGTTGAGCTCTTTGAGCAATTTTACAGTTTCGCCAACGACGTAGCCGCCGCAGCCAGCACCAGCGGGGGGGCCGCCTGCTTCTACGCAATCAACGCCGCCGTAGCCTTTGTAGATCACATCTTCAGGCCAAACGTCTTCGTAGTGATAGTCTTTTTCCTGAAGAGTGTCGATAATTGTTGGGATCAGGAAGCCGGTCAGGGTAAAAGTGCTGTCGTGCTTTGGATCGCAGCCAATTTGCAGCACTTTCTTGCCGCGTCGTGCTAGGGCAACTGAGATGTTGCAGCTAGTTGTAGATTTCCCGATGCCACCTTTTCCGTAAACTGCTAGTTTCACTGTTGTCTCCTATAGGTTCCTATTAAAACTCTTAGGACGGTATTTGCTGCTGGTGGGGGCGACATTTGCACGTTTGGTGCGCTGCGGCCCTAACTGCTGCCCTTACAGTCAAAGTTGGATTGGGCTGGTTTAGCTCCTTGATGGCATTATTGTCTAACTTTTCCAGAAAATAAAGGGGGGCGAGAAAGATATGGGGTAGTAAATAAGAGTTTTTTTGTTTTTAATTTTAATTTAATAAGTTTTTACAGCTTTCAGCTTATTTTAAAGCTTATTTTGACTATATTAAATTATTTAAGATACTTTTTTAGTATAAATAGGGACAATAATCAAAAAAAATTTTGTTTGCTAGAAGGGCTATTGGCTAACTTCAATCTCCTATCTGAGCATTTGATGAGTTAGGGCTAAAGACAACTGGCACACAGAGCAGCGTGCGTTAGAACCTGAAACCCTCGATAAACCGTTGTAAAACTTGGTCTAATGCACCCTAAAATTACATTTGAGTGTGACAGTTGCTTTCACTCCTATGAGCGATCGCGGTAGGCTGAGATCGGCAAAAATGCTTAAATATAAGACTGAACTCGGAATGAGTCCGACTAATTAGACTGATTGAGCCTAAAAATTAACTTGGCTATAGGTAGGGATAAGCCTTGAGGAAAGTCACGCTAGATTTTTGTTAAAAATTATTAATTTTTTGGAATCAGGGACAAGCAAACAGGGAAAGGTAAAAAAACAGGAGTTAATGCTGGGGCGATCGCGATCAAATACTAGCCAAATCCAACAGAAATGCTAGTATGAAGCTACGCTAGCTGAGGATGCCATGAACGATTTATTCAAAGGTTTCGATCAGTTGCTAGAACTAGCAAAAACCCTGGAAGAAAAAATACAAAGCGGAGAACTCAAAGCGGACGTACAAGTTAACACCCGTCCCATGAGTAGCATTCCTCGCCAAGGCAATATTCCTCGTTCTGGAACTCCCAAAACGGATATCGGCACCAGCCGCATCCACACCCAACCTAACTCGACTGCAACTACAGGGGCAGAACCAAGCGTCACTCCACCTACACAAGTCCCTTCTCTACAAGATGTAGGCGGACTTAATAAAGTCCTAAAAGAACTTAAAGAATTAGTTGCTATTCCCCTCAAACGGCCAGAATTACTGGAAAAACTTGGTTTAGAACCGACCAAAGGCGTGCTATTAGTGGGGCCACCAGGAACAGGAAAAACCCTCACCGCCCGTGCTCTAGCTGATGAATTGGGCGTGAATTATATCGCCCTTGCCGGGCCAGAAGTGATGAGTAAATATTACGGCGAAGCTGAGCAAAAATTGCGGGCAATTTTTGAGAAAGCAGCAAAAAATGCTCCTTGTTTAGTATTTATTGATGAAATTGATAGCCTTGCACCCGATCGCGCTAAAGTTGAAGGTGAAGTAGAAAAGCGCCTCGTTGCTCAACTGTTAAGTTTAATGGATGGTTTTGCTCAAACAAAAGGCGTGATTCTGCTAGCTGCTACTAATCGTCCCGACCATCTAGACCCCGCTTTGCGACGTCCAGGTCGCTTCGATCGCGAAGTCCATTTTCCCGTACCAGACTGTCAGGGAAGATTGGAAATTTTGCAAATTCTGACGCGATCGCAACCCCTAGATGAGACAGTAAACTTAAGCGCGATCGCCGATTTAGCAGTAGGATTTGTAGGCGCAGACTTAAAAGCAGTTTGTCAAAAAGCAGCCTATAGCGCCCTGCGTCGCCACATCCCCGAATTAGAAGCAGTAATTCCTGACACCATGAGTGTCACTCATACCGACTTTTTGCAGGCCCTTAAAGAAATCAAACCCGCCGTATTACGAAGCGTTGAAATAGAATCTCCGAATGTCCCTTGGGAAGAAATTGGCGGACTAGAAAGCATCAAACAAACTCTGCGGGAATCAGTGGAAGGGGCACTCTTACATCCAGAACTTTACCGCCAAACTAAAGCGATCGCACCGCGAGGAATTTTACTCTGGGGGCCACCAGGAACCGGCAAAACCTTACTCGCAAAAGCAGTCGCCTCCC
>DATGYA010000482.1:0-2779 GCA_035298405.1 Kamptonema sp.
CAAAACGAAACCGGCGATCATCGCTGAAGTCAAAAAAGCCTCCCCCAGCAAAGGCGTAATTAGAGAAGATTTTGACCCCGCCGCGATCGCACTTGCCTATCAACAAGGCGGCGCTAGCTGCATCTCCGTCCTCACTGATGTAAAATTCTTTCAAGGCAGCTTTGATAACCTCAAAATTGTTCGCTCAACAGTTGACTTACCGCTACTTTGCAAAGATTTCTTAATCTACCCTTACCAAATTTATCTCGCTCGCATCCAAGGAGCCGATGCCGTACTCCTAATCGCATCCATCCTATCTGACAAAGACCTACAGTATTTTGTCAAAATTGTCAAGGCTCTGGGCATGACTGCATTAATTGAAGTTCACACCCTCGAAGAATTAGACCGCGTGTTAACAATAGAAGGCGTAACCTTAGTAGGAATTAACAACCGCAACCTCGAAGATTTTACCGTTACTCTAGAAACTACTAACAAACTGTTAGCAGAACGAGGCAGCCAAATGCGCGATCGCGGTATCCTAGTCGTTAGCGAATCAGGACTCCACAATCGGGAAGACTTAACTTTAGTCGCTAATGCCGGGGCCGAAGCTGTGCTCATCGGCGAATCTCTAGTAAAACAGCCAGATATTGCCCAAGCCTTAGCAAAACTTACCGCCGAGATTGCACCCGATCGCCTTGACTAATAGCTAAAATTATGGTAAGAGATGGTAATCAGCAAAACAAAAAAGTCCGCAGATTTCATGGATCAAATTCCCCTCCCATCTCCCATACATTATGAATTGCTATTGCAATTGCTAGAGCGTAAAACATCGTTAGCTGTCAGTCAAAAATCTCCGCAGCAAGAACAAGTTCAACAGCTTATTGTCACTCTCCGCAAAGCTGTCGCCCTCCAGAAGCAACTAGAAGAAAGCTGTAAACGCTCAAATTTACCAGTAGAATATCTTTGGTCGCTGAATGAGATCAAATCTGAATCTGTAGATGGGGAAGCAAAGATTAAAAATTAAAAATTAAGAAATGTCTTGTTTATAAGTTTTAATTTTTACTTAAAATGACAGTTATAAATGATTTAGGATTGGTATAGTTATTAACGATTGAATTGAGAGAAACAAGATCATGGATAATAAGTTAATGCTAATGATTCCAGGCCCGACTCCAGTACCGGAGGCGGCTTTGCTGGCAATGGCAAAACATCCGATGGGCCACCGTAGCAGCGAATTTGACGCGATTTTTGCAGAGTGTACTGAGAATCTGAAATGGCTGCACCAAACTAAAAGCGATGTGCTGAGTTTAACTGTTTCTGGTACCGGGGCGATGGAAGCAGGGATAATTAATTTTTTGAGTGCAGGCGATCGCGTTTTAGTTGGAAATAATGGCAAATTCGGCGAACGCTGGGGCGAAGTCGCCCAAGCTTACGGTTTAAAGGCTGAAATCATCACTGCTGAATGGGGCCAACCCCTCGATCCTGAAAAATTTCGCGAAAAATTAGAAGCGGATACTAACAAAGAAATTAAAGCTGTAATCATCACTCACTCAGAAACTTCTACAGGCGTTCTTAACGACTTGGAAACTATTAACCGCCACGTTAAAGCTCACGGTGAAGCTTTAATTATGGTGGATGCTGTCACCAGTTTAGGAGCAGCTAATGTGCCGATGGATGAGTGGGGAATTGATGTCATTGCTTCTGGTTCTCAGAAAGCTTATATGATCCCTCCAGGTTTGGGTTTTGTAGCCGTTAGTCCGAAAGCTTGGGAAGCTTACAAAACTGCAAAATTGCCGAAATTTTATCTGGATTTAGGCAAATATCGCAAGGATGCTGCTAAGAATACAACGCCTTTTACTCCGCCTGTCAATATGTTTTTTGGCTTACAAGTCACCCTGCGGATGATGAAAGCCGAAGGCTTGGAAAATGTTTTTGCCCGTCATCAACGGTTGATGAAAACTACCCATGCTGCCGTGAAAGCTTTAGGTTTAGGCTTGTTAGCCGCTGACGGGGCTGCTAGTCCTGCCATTACAGCAGTTGCGCCTCCGCCAGCGGTGGATGCTCAAAAAGTGCGATCGCTAATGAAGAAAAAATTTGACATCGTTCTTGCTGATGGTCAAGACCATTTGAAAGGTAAAATCTTCCGCATTGGTCATCTAGGATTTGTATGCGATCGCGACATCCTCGCTGCAATTGCCTCCTTAGAAACAGTCCTCAGAGAATTAGGTTACGAAGGCTTTAACTCCGGTGCGGGAATCGCCGCCGCTGCTAGAGTTTTATCTGAATCCTAATTTAATTGGGCGGCAGTTGAAACCGCTTGTAGGGTGCATCAGACGAAGTTCGACAACTATCTATGGTTTTCGATTCTGACGCACCCTACTATTAAACCTCTTTGTCATTCATCTGGAATAATGTTATCTGAGTCTCCATTAGTTTAATTCTCTGTTAGATTCCGTTTGATTATAGGATGAGTTATGGAATAGGGAGATCGCCCTCTTTTTGGTTTATACCAATACCTCTAATTCACTGGGATGAGAAAAGAGTTTACCGAGGCGATCGCTAAAGTAAAGCACTTCATAATGTGGGGATAATTCTTGGCGTAATTGCTTCCACAAACTGATACCTTCTGCTTCAAAATCATCTAATTCTTCTTGAGTCAAATCAGGAGAGTTACCTGGATCATCCCAGTTTAATCTAGCATCATAAGCTTGAGCCCAGTTATACAAGCGATTAATTGTTTCTGGATGTAGAGGAAATTGAGCAGGATCGATATCGCCTACTTCATCAGGTTCATTCCACC
>DATGYA010000483.1:0-3287 GCA_035298405.1 Kamptonema sp.
TTTCCCAAAAGAAAGCGCTATCGGGATAGTAGCTGAGAACTTCTAAAGTAGCGAGTAGCTGTTCTGTTTCCAATTTCATATTAACAAAAATTTCTAAGTTAATTAATATTCAGATATTGGCTTTACCTGTAGCTTACACAATGTCTTTATCCATTGTATTTAAACTCTGCGATCGCATTGATACCCAACCAGTCTCCTGTTGCAGCTTCACCAATTTTGTAAATGTAACCCATATCCCAAAAGCAAAGTGTATAAAATTTGAGATGGCGTAATTTTAAATTCATAAACTCGAATAGCCTCTGTTTTTCCGGTCTGTCTGGGATATAATAATCAAGATTGGAAGTTGTAACTGTTAGCATTTTTGCAACTTGTAAAGCTTGCTCAAAAGCTAGAGCTTTTGTCGCGCCAGCCGCACAGACAATTTTATGTTCATAAGTATATTTATAGCCACCGCCGTCGTATCCATGAATACTGATGGGAGTTAATTCAGCAAGAATTGTTTGAATTTGAGCGGCTAATGCTAAAGTAGTTTCTCCTAGAGAGCGATCGCATAGCATTTGCGCCTCATTGTAATTAGGATCGCGGGCCTCGCGAAAGTTAAATTGGTTTGCCATAGTTGGAGTTAAACAGATCCAGTCACCGTCCTTTGTTTTGCCCATAATAACGCAAAAGTTTAAATATCGGTGGTGAGCGCTAAGATTAAAAGCTTGAATATCTCTTAAATTTGAATTGAGTAATTGCCAGAGAGATTGATACTTTTCTGATCTCTCCGCTTCTGTCTCAGCATCCAAGATATTATCGCATTCTTCCCAATCTGGCGAGTAAATGCTGTTCTTAACTGCTTTTCCTATGCGCTCTGTAAGTTGCCAACTTTCTATTGCTAATTCTACATCAGTAAGTCGGGCTAAGCCATTAGCAATTGTCAGATTAAACACATTAAATTCGCCTTTTTCCTCACTTTCCCAAAAGAAAGCGCGGGTGGGATATTCATCGGTGTTTTCTTCAATTTCGCAAAACAAATCTCTGTTAATATTTTTGCAGAAAACCTCTAAAGTGCCTAGTAGCTGTTCTGTTTCCAATTTCATCTTGACAAAAATTCCAAATTAATTAATATTCAGAGATAAGCTTTACCCGTAGCTCGGACAATGCGGTTGCTATCTTCAGCGAGTAGCTGACGAATATCTGGCGGAGTAGCTGGATTGTTAGCAACAGCATACCGCTCTAGCCAAGATGCCGACTCGGAACCCTGGCGCAACGCCTCAGCAGGAGTCTGGGGGTGCATTAATGCTACAAACCGGACAAAAGGCCTGGAAGATTGGACGTATTCAGAAAGCAGTGACGGCAAATCGTCAGTATTGGGATTGTAGATCCGGCTGAGTCCGCGAAGAGTGGGGCTAGCTGAGGGAGTTTTTGGTTGCAGGGATAATTCCCCCAGCAATTCTCGCACAGATGCAGGTGTACTCGAATTTCGAGATACGGCGAGGCGAACTTCGACGCTTCGATCGTGGGCCAATTGTTCCAAAGCTGGTGCAGGCGTGTTGCGATTGGCGGCGACGGCGGTGCGAACCGCAGCATCTACGTCAGTTGCCAAGATTTCTAATGCTGGCGCAGGCGTGTTGCGATTGGCGGCTACTTTCTGGCGAACGTCCTTATTTTCATCGCTGGCTAATAATTCCAAAATTGTAATGGGGCAGTGCGATCGCTCTGCAAGTTCCAGCCGCACAGCAACATCTTCATCCCTAGCTAACAGCGCCCAAAGTTCCAGAGTAATGTTGGGATTGTGAATCAGTTTACTGCGGACATTGGGACTCGGATCTCTAGCTAGGCGTTCCAAAAGCTCAGGAGTTAGATTAGGATTCCTGGCCAAAGCTTCCAGTACCTCCTCATCAGTTCTTCTGGGAAAAAACATTGAATGGTCAGTCGAGGGAGTTGCACTCTCCTCTCTGAGAAATTCCCTGTTAGCAAGCATTTCTAAAGCAGCTAAAGGAGTGCGGGGATTGCTGGCGATAAATATCCGAATTTGATTGTTGTCAGCACCCGCCATCATTGTTTTTAAGGCATTCTTTGTAGCTGAGGGAGCATTGGCTTCGCTGCGGTTAAATCTGACTAGCAATTCTAAGGCAGTATCAGGGGTATTGGGATTGAGCGCCACGTTGTAGCGAACGGTATAGTCCTCATGCTCAGCTAGTCGCTCTAAAACGTTTGCAGGAGTATTGGCCTTGCTCGCTACTATACGGATAGTAGCCAAGTCAGAATTGCTGGCTAATTGTTCTAGAACTATTGGCGGGGTATTGCGATGCTGTGCCACTAGATAGCGAATGGAATTAGGGCTGTGATTGGCTAATCGTGCTAAGGTGCTGGCAGGCATTTGGGAACCTTCAACCGGATGTCTCAGCAAATCGGTTAGCACTTTCGGATCAGATTGGCCGCGAGTCGCGGCCTCTGCTAGAACGCTGCCGGGAGTATTGGGGTTAGAGGCATTAAAAATCCCTTCTTGCAAACCCAATCGCTCTAAAACTTCTACAGGCGTATTGCGGTTAGCGACTACTTTATTCTTGATTTCGCGGTTGGAATTATTCGCCAATTGCACTAAAATTTCTGCGGGAGTTTCTGGGTTTTCAGCAACCAATGCTCTCACCCCTTCTGACTCATCATTGGCAAGCTGTTCTAAAATTTCAATAGGGGTTGATCTGTTGGATTGCTTCCTTGCCAGGGCACACCGGACTTTAAAACTCGGATCGCGGGTTAATTCTAGGCGACTTGTTAAGGGTAAGTTGGGATTTGCTGCCAAATATTCCCGGACGCTTTCATCAGCATCTCTGGTTAGCTGCTCTAGGATATTAACGGGCGTTCTGCGATCGCGGGCAATTTTCATGCGGGAAGCTAGATCGCCATTCCTGAGTACCTGTGCGATCGCGTAGGGACTGTGCAGCCGACTGGCGAAGAATTTATTAGCTTTGGCGATTTCTTCTGCTGCTTGCGACTCTAACTCAAACCGATAAATGATTAGCGGATCTAGATTGGGATTTTTGAAAGCTTCCTCTCGAACGCCGTCTTTTCCCTTATTAAGAGCAAGTTCTTCTAAGATATCTGTCGGTGTACTGGGATTTTTTGCTAACAGTTTTAGGGTGCTAGAGTTATCCTGTTGGGCGGCTTGTCTGAGTATACTGACGGGAGCATTGGGATTAGCTGCGATCGCCTGTACCATACCTGCACCCTGCTGGCCGAGTTGTTCGAGAATAAATACGGGGGTATTGAGATTTTTGGCGATCAATTCCCTAAGAGCG
>DATGYA010000484.1:0-6150 GCA_035298405.1 Kamptonema sp.
ATGTGCTCCCAATTTAACTTTTAATCCCATTGCCGACAAAATTTGCTTGATAGGTTCGATTTCTTGGGGGTAACTGAAAGCAGCGGGATTGATCAAGCCTACAGTATCACCTACCTTGAGGCGGGGCGGCTTAATAACTGATGTTGAATCAGTGTTAAGTTCGGCAACTGGGGGCAATTGGGCTGCCATTATGGTCAGTCCGAAAATTGTCATAAATTGGCGGCGATCGCAAACCATGATCGTATTGCTAATTAATCACAAAATAGTCTTAAAAAGGTTTTTAAATCATTTAATAAAGGATGCTCAAAATCCCAAATATCTTTTTTGTTCTCCATTATATAATTAAAATTTTTCATGCTACATTTTCTTTCAGCTTGCTTTTTTTCTTCCTTTGAGCAAGTATCAAATCTGATATACATATCTACCCAAAACTTATCGAAATCCTTATTTTTTATTTTTTTATCGTTGCTTTCGATACAACTTTTCCAAGCTTCTAAACAATCTGCATGAGGAGAATCTTCTTTCTTTATAGATTTTAAAAGTGTTTCTAGTTCACCTTGACCATATACATTTGTTAGGTAACAGCTTAATTGTATATCTTCTCCACTACTCAGTCTAATAGTAACAAATTCTCCGGTACTTGATAAAGTACAGGTTTTGTTAAATGCCTCATTTATACAGGTTTCAATAAACTCTAATCTCTCCTGTGTTGTTTTATCATCAATATCAATGATAATACCTACCTTTTTAATATCTTTTTTTTGAACTTGAGCCTCTAAATCTTTAAGCGCTTTTTTCAATTTTTTGGAATCTGAACCTCCTAAAGGTTCATAGTCATCTTCTCTTATATTAATTGGAGGATTAACTTCTATATTACAGTTCAAATATGTAATAAGCGCTTGGATAAACTCTTTATCGTTTTTACTTTCGACAATCAGAATATTACTCACCTCTAACTCCTTGTCCATGCTCTATTCCATAATCTAATGTTTCCATATCACGCTTAATACCTATTATGTGTTTTGTTTTAGGGTGTCTTGCAATCTCCAAATGAGATCCTACTAATTCATATCTTTCTTGTAATCCAACAGCGACAAAGGCTTTTAGCATTTCCAAGCTATGAGTTGTTGCAAATATTTGAACATCTAATTCAACAGCAAGTCTAAATAAAAATTCCCAAAAACCTTTTTGATTGGTATGATGAAGACCATTTTCTATCTCATCTATCAGTAAAATGCTACTTTTATTATTCACTAATCTTAATATAATGTCTGCCACTCTGTTTAGTGCATCTCCAAACAATGACAAAGGTAAGCGATTTTCATTCTCTCTTTTCAAATAAATTGTGGGTTCACCAATACTAAAACTCTCTACTTGTTGTATGGATGAATCAATCATTTTAAAGACAGCCAGAATTTCATTGTCTTTATTACTAAAACGGGCTTTATCATACTCCTCAGTTAAATCTTTATTTCTAATCCTTAAAAAAGATGGAATGAAAGATACTTGTTTAATGTCTGGTATTTTAAATTCCTTACCAAGAAGTCCTTTTGAGGTAGCAATTATAGAAGATTGAAAAGAGTCTTGATTATTTAGTTTCACTTGTAAATGTAATACAGATCTAATAGCATCGCTACTAGAGAATAATGTCATTAATTTTTCAGAATCATCTTCATCCTCATTTTCCTCACGTTCATTAAAATCTTGCATAGATTCATCAACTGATACTTCAACAATGTTTGTACTTTTGTGTTCATCATGAGAAATTATTTTTATTATTTGTTCTTTATTTTGATTAAAGAATAGATTATCCCAGGCTTGAGAAGGAAGAGATTTACTAAAGCTTAATGACTCTCTTCGTATTTGTTTAAGTAAAATTACATTATCAGGTCGTGGAGAATTGTTTAAGAGTATAGCCTCCAGCAAAGCGGTCTTCCCAGAATTATTTTTACCGCTGATTAGATTTACTTTTTCAAAGCCGCTTATCTTGGCTTTGTCAAAGCATCTAAAGTTTTGTATTTCAATCTCTTTGAGCATTTTTATATTTTTTTATTTAAGTAAATGATAGCTGAATTTGAGTAATTTTATTGAGTATAGCATACATCATATTTTTGGGGAAGGCTAGTTTCAGCGTCCGTAACCACACTTCTCAAACAAAAAGCGATCGCGCTCTCCAGATCAAACTATACCAGATGGAGCGATCGCACTTTTCAATCCCACCACAGCATAAACCGCCCCAGCGAAACCGGATTTGTAAGCAATAATTAAACTAATATAATCTTCCTAGCAATATGAAAACAGATAATCAAACCTCAACAAAAAAAGCCTGGTCAAAAGCTTTAACAAATCCCGCCCCAGAGTTTCCCACCACCCAACTACCAATCCTCAGCGGCCAAATCCCAGCAGGATTGCGCGGTACACTTTATCGCAACGGCCCCGGACGCTTAGAACGGGGGGCCGATCGCGCAGGCCACTGGTTTGACGGCGACGGCGCAATTCTCGCGGTACATTTTCGCGATCGCCCCCCAACCGCCCTCTACCGCTACGTCCAAACCGCCGGCTATCAAGCCGAAACCGCCGCTGGCAAATTTCTCTACAGTAACTACGGTATGACCGCACCCGGCCCCCTCTGGCAACGGTGGGGCAAACCAGTCAAAAACGCCGCCAACACCTCCGTACTCGCCCTTCCAGATAAACTCCTAGCATTGTGGGAAGGCGCGAACCCCCACGCCCTCGACCTCGAAACCTTAGAAACTAAGGGACTTGACAATCTTGGCGGCCTTGATGACGGACTCCCCTATTCTGCCCATTGCAAGATAGATCCCGATACTGGCTATATTTTTAACTTTGGTATCAGTGCCGGTGCTAAAGGCAAGCTAAATCTTTATAAAAGCGACCCTACAGGCAAAATCGTCCAAAAAACAGCTTTTCTCCTAGATGGCATCCCAGCTATCCACGATTTCGTCATGGCTGGCCGTTATTTAGTGTTTTTCGTCCCTCCCCTGCGGCTAAATCCCTGGCCTCTGTTGGCTGGATTAAGCTGCTATAGCGAATCCTTTGAGTGGAAACCCCAGTTAGGTACGCAAATATTAGTGTTCGATCGCGACACTCTCTCCCTAGTCAGTCGCAGCGAAACCGATCCTTGGTTTCAATGGCATTTCGCTAACGGTTGGGTAAACTCAAGCGGCGCGATCGCGATTGATTTTGCCCGTTATCCCGACTTTGCAACCAACCAATACCTTAAGGAAGTCGCCAGCGGACAAACCAAAACTTTTGCTAAAGCCACTCTCTGGCAAGTACGCCTCGAACCACAAACCGCCCAAGTACAGCAGGCGGAGGAAATTTTAAACCGACATTGCGAGTTTCCCGTTGTCTCCCCCTCTGAAATAGCTAAACCCTCCCGCTACACTTATCTAGCGGTTCAACGGGAAGGCGTAGATATTAGTCAAGAAATGTTTGGCGCGATCGCCCGCTTCGACTCTCAAACCCACACCCTCACCATCGCCGACTGCGGCGAAAATTGCTACCCCACCGAACCCATCTATGCCCCAGATGCCCTTGATCGCGATCGCAGTTGGATTTTAACCACCGTCTACGATGGCAACTCCCACACCAGCGCCCTCTGGATCTTTGATAGCGCTAACCTCGCAGGTGAACCCGTATGTCGGCTAGGATTGCCTAACGTCGTGCCTATGGGCTTTCATGGCACTTGGAAACCCGCAATCTGAAAAGATTGTAAAGAAATGTAACAACAAATTTATTAATAATTGTTGCAACTTGTTGATCCCCTTGTTAAGGTGTGCATATAAGCCAACCTGCGGTAACTCTGAATCTAGGAGGTGTACCATCTATGCCCTACATTGTCCAACACTCCACACGGATTGATTGATTCTTTCTTAGAACATTAATTCAGTAGTGGGATGCAGCAAATGGAGATTAATTAGCACTTACTTACTGAATCGGTAATCTAGGATTTGAAATTGCAGGAGAGTCTACTTGCATGAGGTTGGGAAGTCAGATTTGTGCACATCTGGCAACCAAAATTTACTCAAATTCACAAACGCGATTGGAATTGATACATCCCATCTCAGAAAACTAAGAGTGTAAATTTTAACCACAAATAAACGCAGATCAACCGGCTTTACACTCTTTACCATCGACACGACCTGACAAGTTCATCTCACTAAATGCCGAGATTTCTCTAACAGTTAACAGTTAACAGTTAACAGTTAACAGCAAGAAATTCGGCGGCGGCTCAATGCGCGGTGAGAAAAAAAAGGAGATTTACATGATGAAAATGCAAGGAAAAACAGCTCTGGTAACAGGAGCTTCTCGTGGAATTGGGCGCGCGATCGCTATAGAATTAGCCCAACAAGGACTCAAACGGCTGTTGTTAGTGGCAAGGAACCGCCAACAATTAGCAGAATTAGCGGCAGAAATTGAAGTGTTTGGCACAGAAGTAATACCTCTGGCGATAGATTTAACAGATTCAGCAGCAGTGAATATCGCGATCGCTCAAGCTTGGCGCGATCGCGGCCCCATTCACCTCCTAGTCAACTGTGCCGGAGTCGCCCATCAAGCCTCTTTTTTACGCTCCCCCATGCCATTAATTCAGGAAGAACTCGCTCTGAATTTAATGGGAACCTACACCATAACTCGCTTAATAGCTCGGCGGATGGCCGCCCAACAAGAAGGAACAATAGTCAATGTTTCTAGCTTAATGGGTAAATTTGCCGCTCCCACAATGGCAACTTATTCTGCTACCAAATTTGCCATCTTGGGATTCACCCAAGCTTTACGCAGCGAGTTAGCACCGTACAACATTCACGTAACAGCTTTACTCCCATCTCTGACAGATACCGACATGGTACGAGACTTGCAAAGATTTCGGTGGGTAGTACCCATGACTGCCGAAAAAGTTGCTCAAGCACTCATTGTTGGACTACAAAAAGATTCGCCAGAAATCTTAGTAGGATGGCAAAGCCATATCGCCGTATGGTGTCACCGCATAGCCCCTTGGTTAATGGACTTTGTTTTGAAGATGGCTACTCCAGCACTTCAAAATAAACCAAACCCCCGCCAAAAACTGCGTGAGGCCTTGGCCGCGCGATAAAGTAGAGCTTTGCTCTTAGCGCCTTTTTGAGACAGAGCTGTAACATTGCTCAGAAAACTACAATCCAGCAGGGGCTTCAACCCCTGCCTCATGGTTGAAGTCCTCTTTCATAGGACTAATACTAAATCCGCGTTTATTAACCCTTTGGTTCTCTTCCTCTTACCTCTGTGTCCTCTGCGCCTTTGCGGTTCGTAAAAAAGGAGTGGAGATAACCCGGATTTAGTATAAGAAAACTTTTAAATTCAATTAGTTCTCTTCATAGGACTTAAGCTATTAGACAGGGACTTAAATCCCTGGCGGTTTTTGGCTTAAGTTTATACCAATGATGAGTAACATACCCCTACCCCTCACTCCTGCAACAATCAACTGGCAATGCCCAGAGTGCAGTGGCACTGGTTCAGTCAACGAGGAAATTTGCCCCGTGTGCCTGGGAGCAAAATTGATTGATGGCCCTGCTGTTGCCATTTGGCTGCTGGATTTCATGGAGTCTTGTGGCAGCGAGGCTAGTGAAATTGAGCAGTTACGAAAAGAAGAGCCAGATCCGTTAACTTTGGCGGTTTGTTTGGGAATCTGTAGTGCGATTAAGCGATCGCATTAGATTCCTCTCTATACCAATTCTATAAATACTTGCTGATTTTATAACAGGGTTTTAGCCCCTCAATTCTCCGATCGAACTGTAGGGCATGATTTCTCTATAGCACGTCTAAATAAGTTGGGCAAAAGTATCGTATTTTTTAAATTAGGGTTATTGAAAAGCTGGTGCTATATAATAGCTATTAGCTATTAGCTATGTTAACATCAACATCAGCAGGTAAATTTACAGTAAAAGTAGAGCCGATGCCAACCTGACTTACTACTGTAATTTCGCCACCCATCATCAAACAGAATCGTTGGCTAATTGCCAGTCCCAAACCAGTTCCGCCGTATTTACGAGTAGTAGAAACATCCCCTTGAGTAAAAGGTTGGAAAATTTGCTGCAACTGCTCAGGAGTCATACCAATACCAGTGTCAGTGCAATTAAAAATTAAGAATTCACT
>DATGYA010000485.1:0-3202 GCA_035298405.1 Kamptonema sp.
CATGGACTTCATCTCTAGGCAGACTTTGCATCCCGACAAGCAGACGGCAGCAAGCGCCCTCCTCGCCTACATAGCGCTCAATCAGGTCGTCAATTTTCTGCCAACCTCTAAGGTTGAAGTAACCGACGCAAAAATCTGCCCGATAGGAAACTTTCAGTGTTTCTCGGAGTGTGGGCAGTAGGGACAGGTCGATGTTGTCAAAGATGCGCGGCACTTGTTACTATTCCTTAGAACTCAGCTCGAATGAGCGATCGCTCAAGACAATCTCTTGAACCCGCTGCCACTGTTGGGGCGTAACCTTGTAATTGGTGTTACTTGGTTGACGAATCACAGTCAAATCTTTGAGTATAGGGTCTTGCTTTAAGTTTTCCCGCAGCAGAGGCTTGTCTAACAGCTTGTTTGTAAAGCGAATTAACGCTTGAGATTTGAGGCCAATACGACTTTTATCAATCCAATACTTAATATCAGGAGGCTTCACTATCATTTTGGGTGGCTCTAGTATCTCTGCGATCGCATATATCCCAGCGGCACTTCCAGAAACCCAGATCAGAAGTTCATCGCCGGGGGCCATTTGATGGCCCAGACGAGTTACTAGCCAGGGCATTTGCTCGAAGTCGCGGATGGCATCAAGCACTCTGTAGTATTTTGGGTTCCCCTGAAATAGCCAATAAACCATTAATCTGCACCCACAAAATACTTCGCCAGCAAATTACGACCGCGATCGCCCATCTGCCGCACAATCTCCTCAATCCGCATGACTGCTAGCAGGAGAGGTTTCGCCTTTCCGTTCTCCCAACGGTTCACGCTTTGAAAAGAACCCCCCAGCTTGGCGGCAAACTTCTCTTGGGAAAGTCCTAGCCGCTGTCGGGTTTTGCGTACCAGATCGGCAATATTTGGCACAGGAGTTACTGGCATTCTAGTTGATGCCTCTAGAGTTGCTATAAACTTCTGAATATAACCGATGGTATGATGCCTGTGGCATCTGATAAGTTTTTTAACCACGCTACGCTAGTACACACGCTCAAGTTTAGATGCAGTACGCAAGTAAGAAAGACTCGTCATTGAGACATCTTACATAGGATTTATAGATTCTTGATTGTTGATTCTTGATTTAACAGGATTGACATGAGGCTCTCCTCTGAATCGATCTCCTCCCAGTTAACTGGCATCGCCTAAAATTAAGAGAGAATTTAGTTAATCAATATGATACATAGTAAAATTAACTTTCCGGATCAAAATCATGTTGAACAGATACGCAAGCGGCTTTGGTGCGGACGTGAATTTGGCCAAGCAGCCGTCATGGTTGGCTCAGGTTTTAGCCTAAATGCGGAAAAGATATCGTCTAGCATCCCAAGTTTTCCTTTATGGGGTCACCTTGCAGAAAAAATATATGACTGCTTGTATCCACAAACCAAATCCGATGATAAAAAATTGGAAATAGCTCGTAAGGGAGCCTTAAAGTTAGCAAGTGAGTATGAAATAGTTTTTGGTCGTTCATCACTAGATGACCTGATTATAGAATCTGTTCCAGATACACAATATTTGCCTGGTAAGCTACATGAACTTTTACTATCTCTGCCTTGGTCAGATGTATTTACTACGAATTATGACACTTTACTAGAGAGAACTAGACCAGCTATTTATGAAAGAAAGTACAACCTTGTGTTGACTCATTCGGATCTTCCCGGTCGTATGCAGCCGCGAATTGTGAAATTACATGGTAGTTTTCCTTCTCATCGTCCATTTATTATCACAGAAGAAGACTACCGTACTTATCCTAAGAAATTCGCTTCTTTTGTCAATATGGTTCAGCAATCCATAATGGAAAATGTTTTCTGCTTGATAGGTTTTTCGGGAGAAGACCCTAATTTCTTAAATTGGATTGGCTGGGTACGCGATAACTTAGGAGAAGCTACTCCTCCTATTTATCTGTGTGGTCTACTAAGCCTTTCTAATTCCCAGAGACAATTACTTACAAATAAAAAAATTATTCCGGTAGATCTTTCTCCAATCTTTCCGAATTCAGAATGGCCTGATATAAAAATACGCCATGCCAAGGCATTAGAGTGGTTCCTTTTAAACCTGATGTATGGTAAGCCACCTAGCGTTATGACTTGGCCGATACCTTCAAGTGATAAAATCCGGAAGCCAAGCGAAGGTTTACCAGCTATTCCACCTGGCCCACCTCCGCTATCCGATCCAGGAAAATTTGAACCTCACTCATTTGACTACATTAATTCTGATTTTAGCTTTGGGCCTTTAAAAGTTCCAACTCTGGAGCAACTGTACACAACTTGGTCTCAAAACCGCCAGGAGTATCCGGGTTGGGTTGTATGTCCTAAAAAAAATAGAGATAAGCTTTGGACATACACAAAAAACTGGATCGAGCCAGTTCTTTCCTCTATTCAAAATTTGTCCTCGCCTCATAACTTACTATTACTCTATGAGTTGAATTGGCGGTTAGAAACAACTCTAACACCACTTTTTACGGATTGGATTGAGAAGATAATTCCAATCATTGAAAGTTTTAATCCTTACCCCACTCTTGTAGAAATTCCTAATGCTACTGTAACACCTAAAAAAGAAGAATTTAGAAAACTAGACTGGAAGTTGATTGGAGAATGTTGGGTTGAACTGGCTTTTGCTTTAGTCAGAGAGGCTAGAGAAAATCACGATGAAAGTCAGTTTCAATTGTGGATAGAAAATTTAAGAAATGTAGTTAAAATACACACGGCATGGCAAGCACGCTGGTTTTACGAACAATGCTTATTTTATCTTTTCCAGCTTGACCAAGAGAATGTTCGCACTACATTAGAGCAATGGCCAATTATACCCGATCTACCTTTTTGGGAAGTTAAACGGGCATCGCTCCTTGCTGAGCTTGGCGACTTGAAAGAAGCTGAAAGAATAGCACAAGCAGCTCTTACTGGAATTCGCTCTCGCCTTCAACCGTATTCCGAGGATTATATTCTTTTATCTCAGGAAGGTTGGGCTATGCTGCTTTTGCAAACAATTCAATATAACAACTTGAATTTTGAAGAAGATTTTGTAGGGCAGTATCGCGCTCGTTGGCAGAAGTTAGAAACTTACAAATGTAATCCATCTTTTGAGATGGACACCTTAATTTTAATTGTAGATAGACCTCCTCCAATTCCTAAATCTGAAAAGGAAATAAAGAGAGGGTTCGATCCAGGGTATAATT
>DATGYA010000486.1:0-1948 GCA_035298405.1 Kamptonema sp.
GCTGAATTGGGGATTTTATTGATCGACTCCCAACTCTCTGCAATCGGGCAAAAAGTATAAACTTATGTAACGGGGATCGGGCCCCAAAGCTGATTGTTTCGTAAATATTTTTTTAATATCAAACCGTTTGTAACAATTCGCAGCATTGACAAACCCACCCCCTCTTAGCGCACAATGATGCGACCGACCTAAATAAGCGCTCCGATTCCGGCTGTGTCCCCTAGCTGTCGATCTGTGAGCTGGGTTTTGATCTCTGTTTATTTGTGAGATTTAGAAGCGATGATGAACGCAACCGTCAGTATCTTGGCTGAAATTCCTGAAACACTCCACGAATCCCTGAAAACCTACCTAGAAACCCATCCTGACTGGGATCAAGACCGAGTATTTTCGGCAGCTCTATCGCTATTTTTATTGCAGAATGGGGATAGCGGCACGCCAGAAGCATCCAAAAGCTATCGCCAAGCTGCCAGAGTTTATCTCGAAACTCTGTTTCAGCATCCGGTTTGAGTGTTAACAGTTAACTGGTTAACAGTTAACCGTTAACAGTTAACAGTTAACAATTCCCTAAATCGCCTCAAACTTGTAACCAACGCCCCGGACAGTTTGAATCATAGAAGGTTGATTAGCATCCGGTTCAATTTTTCGGCGAATTTGACCGATGTGGACATCAACAACCCGTTGATCTCCCACATATTCGTAATCCCACACTTCTTGGAGCAATTCAGCTCGTCGCCAAACGCGACCAGGTTTGCTTGCCAAACAATAGAGCAAGTCAAATTCCAGAGCAGTTAAAGGAACTATCTGATCGCCAAGCATCACCTCTCGGCGGATGGGATCGATCGCAAGCTGACCAAAAATAAGGCTTTGCTGTTCGGCGGGAGTAACTATGCGCTTACGCTTCAATATCGCTCCTACACGAGCACCGATCTCTACAAGACTAAAAGGTTTAGTGATGTAGTCGTCAGCACCTTGGGCAAACCCTTTAATTTTGTCTGCCTCATCAGTTCTGCTGGTTAACATCAGCACAAACACACCCGTTAGGCTTTGCATTTCTTGACAAAGTTTGTAGCCAGTTGTGTCGGGCAAATTCACATCCAGAATCACTAACTCTGGATTGAGCTGCTCAAATAATCCCAGAGCAGTCTGACCGTCCCCGGCAGACTCCACTTGATAGCCTTGCTGGCTCAAATAGCGGTGAATTAAGTTTCGGATTGCCGGGTCGTCATCAACCACAAGGATCTTTGGAGGGGTCATGACCACAAAGTTGCTTTGAGAATTAGGCAAGAATATTAGTCATATTAGTGGAAAACCTGGATACAGACATAGAGCAAATTTTATGTCTCACATTTACAACTGTTGCAAAATTTCAGGCAATAAATCACCTGGAACCTTGGAGAGAGCTAAATTTTGCCCTTGCAGCCCACATTCACTATAGAAAGCTCGAATCGTTTTGACAATACAACTCAGGGCACTTTGGCGGCAATCGGCATAGACAGGCTTGGGGTTTGGGCTTTGAGAATTGGCGTTTTTACCGCCTGCTAACCCTGAGCCGTTAATTTGCTGTTGCCATCCCGTGCAAGCTTGCAAATGGTTCTGGAGTGCAGATTCTAGATGGGCTTTTAGTTCCAGTTTACTCAAGGAGAAATAAGGGTCTGTAGCTAACTGATAGTGGGCTAGCCCTAAATTGTTGTAAGCGGCCAGTAGGTCAAACGTCAACTGGTTAGGGTGAATTTGCTTTGCGGCTGCGATCGCGCTTTGATAAGCAGAGACCGCATCCTTCAAGGTTTCCACTCGCCCCTGTTTTTGCCGGAGGTTAGCCAGATGCCAGTATACCGTGCCAAGATTGTTTTGAGTGGCAGCGCAGGCAGCCGGCACTAAATCTTGAGTGCGATACTTCAAAGCTTCCCTGTAGGCATTCACAGCTTCTAGCAACAAGGCTTCTGATGGC
>DATGYA010000487.1:0-20905 GCA_035298405.1 Kamptonema sp.
CTTTAACTCAGGGCCAATCAAAATTACCAGGCGCTCTCTAGACTTAGCAATTCGCGTCAGCACCCTATTTTTCACCATAATTTACAGCACCAACCTCTACCTTTTAACCACCGCCAGCGAAGAAATCACCGCCGCCATCGAAAACCTGATGCAACCCTTACGGCGCTTCCGTTTGCCCATTACCGAAATCGCCCTCACCTTAACATTATCCTTGCGATTTCTGCCCCTAGTTCTAGAAGAAATCCAGAACTTAGTGCGATCGGTGAGTACGCGAGCTATCAACTGGAAAAAACTAGGTTTTCGCCGCGCGGCTCAAGTTTGGTTAATGGTAGCTGAACGTTTACTAGAAAACTTGCTCCTACGCGCCGCACAAATAGCCAGCGCCATGAAAGTACGCGGTTTCACCAGTCCAGACAAACATCGCGTAGAGTGGCATCAGTTGCGCTTCAAACTCTGGGACTGGCTAGCCCTTGCCTCTCTAGGTCTTCTCTGGGGAGCTCGCTTGGCGTGGGGCTGGGAAACTTGAGCAAGCTTTGAGTGTTGAGTTTTGAGCTTTAAGAGTTTAATTGTAATTAAAATCTAATAGGAGCATCGCTCAAGGTAGAATGAATCCTGTCTTGTACAACCGACGAGTGGATAAAGGATTGAGGAAATTGCTGCGAGCAGTTGCACCTCAGCCGCGATCGCGTCCCAAAAAACCCCTGTCGGCACAAACACTTAAACCCTTTCTATAAACTGCTGACTTTGAGCTTGAATGAGCACTGAAACCTACCTGAATCACCCAAATTTTGGCCTCCTCTTCAGGGTCTGCCAGGTTGAAGACAGCCAGGAATTATTTACTACCCTTTACGCCCAGCGTCTATTTTTCTTAGTCACCAACGGCCCAGCCGGTCTAAGATTTGAACCAATTAGTCGTTCCGATGCTCGCCTCATGGTAGAAATTCGCTTGCGTACCCTCCGCCGCAGCGGTCAATCTCAGGATTACGAACAGCTACAAATCATCCATCACCGCACATTTCAATAATTGTTAGTTGTTCGTTGTTAGTTGTACCGCATCTATCGCTCCCCCACCCGCTATGATCGACATTGCTTCTCGCATTGCCAACATTCGCCAAGAGTTACCTCCGAGTGTGCGGTTAATCGCCGTCAGCAAGCAGGTATCTGTTGAGGCTATGCGCTCTGCTTATGCCGCAGGAGTCCGAGATTTTGGCGAGAGTCGCATTCAAGAAGCAGCCGAGAAACAAACCCAACTGCAAGATTTACCCGACATCACCTGGCACCTCATCGGACACCTCCAAGCTAATAAAGCTGCTAAAGCTTTAGAACAATTCCAATGGATTCACTCCTTAGACAGCTTGAAACTAGCTCAGCGTTTAGATCGCCTAGCCACAGAACTCGATCGCCAACCTCAAGCTTGCCTGCAAGTGAAAATCTTACCCGATCGCGACAAATACGGCTGGAGCGTGCCAGAATTACTTGCCGATTTGCCAGAACTCAATCACTGTCGAAGTTTGAGAATTAAAGGATTGATGACAATTCCGCCTTTAGGATTAGATGAAGCGCAAACCCTAACTCTGTTTAACAGCGCTCGCGAACTAGCTGAGAAAATTAGGCAGCAAAATTGGTCTCATATTTCAATGGAACAACTCTCGATGGGAATGTCTGGAGATTATCATTTAGCGATTCAAGCAGGTGCTACGATGGTACGGGTTGGACAAACCTTATTTGGTGAGAGGGGGACATCGGCGATCGCAAATAGAAATAAAAACGGTTGAGCGGTAAATATAGATAGAAGTAGTCAACAATCCTCGACTAACCCGCAACAGGAGTTATAGTCAGGTCAAATAAGTTGTGATGGAGCGTGAAGCGTGAACATTTTTTCTAAACTGCGAGAATTTGTAGGACTCAACGATCCTGTTGAGTACGATTATGAGTACGACGAAATGGAAGGCGAGCGTTATCAAAACGCCTACCAACCCCAAGAGCAACCCTCAGCGATTACAGCAGAGGAAGAGCGCCGCACCAATCGCCGTTTGCGCGAGCGGCCTGTAGTAGGATCGCCAAGTACAGATGTTGTTGCACCGATAAGTGGAGTGGGTTCAGTGATGAATAATGTGATTGGGATGCCTGGAGCAATGAACGGAATTTCTGAAGTGGTGGTTATGGAACCCCGCACTTTTGAAGAAATGCCCGCAGCAATTAGAGCTCTGAAAGAACGTAAGTCTGTAGTTTTGAATCTGACGGTAATGGACCCAGACCAAGCTCAGAGAGCTGTAGACTTTGTGGCTGGCGGAACTTACGCTCTAGATGGCCATCAAGAGCGAATTGGCGAAAGTATTTTCTTGTTTACCCCTAGCTGCGTGCAAGTGCGGACTCAATCTGGAGTCGTTCACGAAGTACCCCCAGCCCAAGGTCGTCCCCGTGTTGCAGCTCCCGCAGCTTCAGCTTGGCAGCCAGAACAAGCACAAATGGCACTCTAGTTAGTTGTTAATGGTTAATTGTTAATGGTTAGTTGTTAGTCGTTGTTATTTATTCGTTATTGGTTGTTAGTTATTGATAGATGAGCTGTTGACAGATTGCCTGTTAAATGTTAACAGTAAAGTAACAACTAACAACTAACAACTAACTACTAACCATTAACAATTAGATGACAATTATAAAATTTGGCATGATTGGCGGCGGGGTAATGGGAGAAGCTCTCTTATCCCGCTTAATTGCACGAGAATTTTATCAACCCAAAGAAGTTTTGGTAAGTGAACCGCAGGTGCAACGCCGCGATTTTTTGGTTGAGAAATATGGCGTGGGAGTGACCAGAAATAATCAAGAGGTTGCGGCTGCAACTGAAGTGCTATTTTTGGCGATTAAACCGCAAGTCTTTGAGCAGGTGGCCGCTGAGTTGGCTAACGGTAAGACTGGTAGCGTTGACGGCAAACAGCCGATGGTAGTGTCAATTTTGGCTGGTGTGCCGTTGAGTAAGTTAGAAGCGGCTTTTGCAGGCTATCCAGTGGTACGGGTGATGCCAAATACACCGGCGACGGTGGGGGCAGGAATGAGTGCGATCGCGCCTGGTAAACTGATCGAACCGCATCATTTAGAGTTAGCTCAAGGCATCTTTCGGGCGGTAGGGGAAGTGGTAGAAGTGCCTGAGAGCATGATGGATGCAGTGACGGGACTTTCGGGTTCTGGCCCTGGGTACGTGGCAATTTTGATAGAGGCATTGACAGATGGCGGTGTTTATGCTGGCTTGCCGAGGGCGATCGCGGCTAAATTAGCACTGCAAACAGTATTAGGAACCGCGAAATTGTTGGAAGAAACGGGTATGCACCCCGCAGAATTGAAAGATAGAGTCACAAGTCCCGGTGGTACAACAATTGCAGGAATTGCTAAACTAGAAACAGCAGGTTTTCGCTCAGCATTAATAGAAGCAGTGAAAGCGGCTTATCTGCGTTCTAAAGAATTAGGTGAATAGGTTTTACTGCTATGATGACTACCTTCAAATTAGATTTAAGTAAATTTATCGAATTGACTGACGACCAATTTTACAATCTGTGTAGGGTTCACCCCGATTATAAATTTGAGCGCAATTCTAAGGGGGAATTACTGATTATGTCGCCAACTGGAGGAGAAACGGGAAACTGCAATGCCGATCTAACTTTTCAAGTGCAAGGTTGGAGTCGGCGGAATAGTAATTTAGGGATTGCTTTTGACTCTTCTACTTGTTTTAAAATGCCAAAGGGAGGCGATCGCTCCCCTGATGCGTCTTGGGTAAAACGAGAAAGATGGGAGGCGTTAACACCTGAGCAAAGAAGGAAATTTCCGCCTTTATGTCCTGACTTTGTAGTAGAGTTACGCTCTCCTACTGATTCTATCAGAGAAGTGCGGGAAAAAATGCAGGAATACCTGGAAAATGGTGCGCGTTTAGGTTGGTTAATTGACCCGCAAACGCGGACTGTAGAAATTTATCGGCCGGGTAGAGAAGTAGAGGTTTTGCAGTCTCCGAGTACGCTTTCCGGTGAAGATATATTACCTGGATTTGTGTTAGAAGTAGCGCCTGTTATCGGGAGTAATTAAATAATATTTAATTCTGCTTTCTGTAAGTTAATTACCCTCTAAACCTTGTTCAGCTTCCGATGCTAATTTTTCCCCAATTTTCGGCTCCGTACCATTCAACAGCCGCTGAATATTAGCACGATGTCGCACAATTACAAATACACCACCCGCAATTCCAAACAATTCATAAGCTAACGGCTGACCAAAAGCAAACATTAACCCAAAAGTCCCAATAGCAGCGATAATAGAGCTCAAAGAAACTATTCTAGAAATAGCTAAGACTAAGCCGAAAATCCCAAAAGTTCCTAAACCTACAGGCCAATATAAACCTAACAAAACTCCCAAACTTGTAGCCACAGATTTACCACCAGCAAAGCCTAACCAGATAGATTTACTGTGTCCTAAAACCGCAGCTAAACCTGAAGCAGTTGTCATCCAAGGCAATATCAACGCGACATCTTCTATTCCCGCCGCTGTTGCTAGCTGAGAAGCGAGATCGAGCGAATAGATATAGCGAGTCAGAGAAATCGCCGCTATTCCTTTCAAAACATCAATCAATAACACGCCCAAAGCTGGCCACTTTCCCAACGTCCTCAGTACGTTAGTTGCACCTGTTGAACCAGATCCTACCTCCCGAATATCAATCCCCAAGACCAATTTTGCTACACTATATCCAGTCGGAATAGAGCCTAGTAAATAAGCTGCTAATAACAGTGCGACATTTAAACTTAACCACAATCCCATTATCAATTTACCTCCATTTTCAATCTTTATAGTTTGATATTTCAATCAAATTACCATCTGGATCGCGCAAGTAGATAGATTCTATTAATCCTATGGCTCCTGTTCTTCTTACTGGCCCTTCTAAAATTTCAACATCGCAGGAGCGAATGTGTTCTATCTTGGTACGTAGTTGCGCTTCAGCACTCTTAAAAGACCTGTTAAGAGCACTGAAGCGCAACTACGTACCTAAGCCTTTACAAAATTGGGATGCTTCCACTCGCAAGTTGCATTTATGTCGGTAACAGTCAGGACAAGGCGATCGATTTGGCAAACCTTCATAAAAATGCTGTTAAAAATCTTTAGACATCAAATTCTGCGGATCGGGGGCAAAGGCTAACCACAGCGGAAATTGCAGCATTGACAGACTAATTTGATCTTCAGTTTCATCAATGATAATTAAAGGCAATTTTCCTTCTTTCACCAAGCGATCTGCTTTTTGTGCTACATCTTCCGCTGCTTCAAATAATATAATTCCACGTTCGGGGCCAAAGTCATTGCGGGTAATTCCCAGACAATCTTGCAAACCTCTGCGCCATTCTCCCAAACGTTCGGGACTGTTCGCAAGTACGAGAGTTCGTAAACGACCACCGTATAGAGTTCTAAGTACAGAAATTACTGTTGAAGAAATCAAGATATTTTGTAAGCGGGAACCCATTGTTCGTAAAGCTCCCTTTCCACCTTGAGTAAAAAACCAATTCGAGACTTTATCAGCGTGAATTGGTTCAAAAGTGCGACGCAATTGCCAAGGCGGGCCGTAGTAGTCGGGGAGAGTGCGATATTGGTCGAGAATGCGGCGAATTTGTTTAGCTTGTTCTTGAAAACCTTGCTCAGTAAATCGGGGATTTGTAGGTGCATCAGTAGAGGATTTAGACTCTTCAATAATTTGTTTTGGCTGTTCTTGGACTTCTGGTACTAAGTCTAATAGTTCCGCAGTACTTGCCAAATCTTGTAAACTGCCTACGAGATAGTCTTTAAAACCCTGAACTCTAATTGCTAAGTCTTGGGAAACGCCGGCAAAAGTGGTTCGCATTTCTTTTTGAATGCGATCGCGACGGCGTTCTAATTTTTCTACTTCAACTTGCAGTGCTTGTTTGCGCTGTTCTAATTGATTCAAAGCATCTTGCACCAAATGCCCGATCGCAGTTTGAGTGTCGTTGAGTTGTTGCTGCAAATTGGCTTTTGTAGCGAGCATCGCCTCAACTTCCTCTTTCAAATCCTGTTTTTGCTGTTGCAAACTAGCCACTTGCCCCGCCAAATCTTGAGTAACATCTTCTACTATGTCTGTTACCAGTTCATTTATAGGAGTTGTTTCTGCGGCTGAATTTTCTTCATTAATTGGCTGTGCGATCGCATCGTCAATTGTATCCACAACTGATATATCCTCAGCAATTGGCTGTGCGATCGCACCTTCAATTGGTTCTACCGCCGATTCATCCGCTGGACTTAAATCCTCTGGATTAACCGAGACTTCGACTGCTTGCTGTGGTTCTTGGGTTTGAGTTTCGTCTGAATTCATGGGAAGTAGGGAACTGGGGTTAGGGAGTTATGAGTTTTGAATGGTAGGGCGATGTTTCTTTGCCCGCCGGGAGTTGAAAGCAATTTGTAACTCACGGGTAGCGCCACTTATGAAAGCAGCAATTTCAACACTCATAACTTTAAACGGGATTGGGAAGAGGGAGAGAGGGGGAGAGGTTCCCTTGCCTTTGACTCATCCTCGATCCTGTTCCTTTTGCGGACACCGCTGTTCTAAGCAGGCTTGTAGCATTTTAGGATCGAAGAGGATCGGCAGGAAGTGAATGCTGTTGACTTCTTTAAAGTAAAACAGAATGGGTACTGCTGGCCAGAATATCTGCCAGTTTAGCCATTCTTGGTAGGGAAAGCGGCGGATCAGGTCTTGTTGTCGGTAAATGTCTAGGGCGGTTTCAGTGAATTTCAGGCGGAGGGTGACAGCCTGATACATGAGAAACAAGCCAAAAAGCGCGATCGCTAAACTTACCACTTTTTGTACCAGCAGTAGAGGTACGGAAACTGCGACCAATACTAAAGGAATCGCATAACTTGGAGCTAGCTCTACTGTCTGTGTCGGGTTGATAGAAGACGAAGTTGCAGTCACAGGCTTAATTCCTGGCGTGTCAATGAAGGTTACTAATTACTCACATCTTGCATCATTTTTCATAAACTTGTAGGCACGGGTGCGCTCTGGTTTAATGTTTCAAATCTCATAGATTCTGGAGTACCACAGCGCCAGTACCCTGAAACATCAGCCAAGATAGAAAAAAGTTGCAGATAAAGATCGCGAGCATGGAAGTTACAACAGCAGTAGTAGTTGATTGTCCAACACCTTTAGCACCGCCAGTAGTAGTCAAACCCCAACTCGTGCCGATCACGGCAATTAAAGCTCCAAAAACAAAGGCTTTTATGGCTGGAGCACAAATATCCCAAGGTGTGAGGAAACTGCGGGCCGATTCTAAAAACACGGCATCAGAAAGGCCGTAAATCTTCGTGGCAATCAGGAAGCCGCCAGCCATTCCCGTCACCAGCGATAAGATTGTCAAAATTGGCAACATCAGACAGCAAGCGATGACGCGGGGAATAACCAGATAATCGATGGGGTCAGTTTTGAGGATATAAAGAGCATCAATTTGTTCTGTGACTTGCATTGTGCCAATTTCAGCAGCAAAAGCCGAACCGACTCGCCCCGCCAGAATTACTGCTGTTAAAACAGGGCCGAGTTCGCGAGCTAGGGAAAGGGCGAGAACCCCACCGACGGCGTTGGTTACACCCAAGGAGATGAACTCCCGCGCTACCTGAATAGTAAATACCATACCGACAAAACCAGCCGTCACTAAGGCAATGAGCAGAGATTCTGGGCCCACAGCTACCATTTGGTCAAGGGTGTTGCGGCGGTGGATTTTGCGGGTGAACAAATGCAGAGTCACTTGGCCGCCCAACAGTATTGCTGCCAGCAACCGCTGACTCCACAATCCCAGGCTAGTAGTAGTAGTTTGGCTCAAGGGAAAAATTAATGTAACAACAGTTTGAGAAAAATGAAATCTATCTACAAATCTTAAACAAGTTTCTTTAACTGAAAATTTAAGTTTTCTGACAGATTCGTTTCCAAAGAGCGATCGCTTCTATCGTAGAGGAGGACAAGTGCAGTTCACTTGGTGTCTGTAGGCAGTTTAGCCGATTTGTGAGTCTCTATATGAGCATTGTGCCTAATTTCCTTCGCTCTCTGCTGCTGACGAGTGTTTTCAGCTTTGTAGCTCCGCTATTGTTAATCGGGGCGGGTTTGAGTTGCTTTTACTTGATTAGTCAACTGCCGTGCTTGCAAGAGTTTGGTCACTTTGGGGCAGACCAGATTTTGAATTTCCTGGCTACTTTTGGTAGCGGCCACCCTATTCAGGGGTTTTTGGTAATTGGCACTACTTTTAGTTTGGTGGGAGTTTTGTTTGATACCTATGCTTTGTGTCAAAATTCGCGGGGTGGTTAACCGTACAAATAAGTCGGAAGTTAGCACCTGTGGTGAAAAAGTTACCTTAATTCAAAGGTACGGAAATGCGATCGCACTTTGGGCAGAGAACCGCATCCCCTCATTTTGGGATTTTTAATACATTAGAGACAGGTAGAAACAAGGTTTCTTCAAACCCTCAAAAATCAAGAAATTGGAGGTATTAAATATGTCTCTTATTCGTTTTGAACCGTTCCGAGAAATTGATACTTTGCAACGCGAGATGAATCGCTTGTTTGAAGGCTTTGCGCCGAGTAGCGAACGGGGTACTAATGGCGTTGCATTTCTTCCTGCTGCTGAACTCCACGAAACTCCAGAAGCTATTTACTTAAAGTTAGAAGTTCCTGGTTTAGAAGCCAAGGATTTGGACATACAAGTGACTGCGGAAGCTGTTGCTATCAGCGGGGAACGTCGGGCTGAATCTAAGACGGAAGAAAAAGGTATTACTCGGTCTGAGTTCCGTTACGGTTCTTTCCGGCGGGTGATTCCTCTACCTGCACGCATTCAAAATGAAAAGGTGGAAGCTGAGTACAAAGATGGAATTTTGAATCTGAATCTACCTAAAGCTGAAGCGGAAAAGAACCGCGTGGTCAAGGTGTCGGTCGGTTAATATTGACTAAGTATTTGGGGTTAGTTAAATAAGTTTGGGGCGGGCAGTGTCCGCCCTAATTTTTGTGGCGATCGCATTTCTGTTTCAACTGCTATGCTATACAGCTTATGCTAAACTTGAAAGCACAATAGGTGGTGAGAGGTAGAATGGGGAGACTAGCGTGCCGAGTCAAGGCGTAGGGGGAAATGGAATTGCATCGGAGTTTGGAGATTTAACAGGAATGAGTCGCCAAGAAGTTGATGACTTTTTGCGCGGAATTGGTGCTGGAGTAAAGAGTATTGGAGAGGGCTATATTGAATATAAATTTCCTGACAAGTCAGTTGTAATTATCCGTCCTAATGGTGAAGTGATAAGAACACCTGCACCAAAGTATGGAGCGAATGGAAGAAACATCAATAAGGGTTTGCGACTCGATCCAAATGGTAACATATTGCGAACGCGAGATGAATTTGGCAATTTTATTCTGGGTACGCACAATACGGGAGAGAGATTAAATGACTGAATGGAAAGATGATTATCACTTGCTTGGTTTGGGTGGACTTACATCATTAGTAACTAATATTAAGGTGTCTTTGTGGGGAAATGAGGTCTTAATTGAATGCGTGTACAATCCTGAAAAGCGGTTGCCTTATGTACTGGTTTTTAAAGATTGTCATAACATCAGTTGGGATATCTATCATCCTGAAGATGTAAGAGAGTCTGAAGCTGAATTTTACGGTATTTCCTTGGGCGAATCTTCTCACCATAAACCAGCTATACTTACTACGGATATTTTTGAAATTTCAATCTTGTACGGTAGTTTTAGTATTCAAAAAGAGGTACTGTCTAATGATAGAGAAGTAGCTTTGCCACAGGTAGGCACTCGTCAAGGTTAACGCGACTCATTAACTGCTACTTACTCGCCCTTCAAATTCACAATTTCTTGAGCAAACCACAAAGCTGCACTACCATTTGTTCCCTCATTTAAACGTGCCAAAGTTTGCTCTAAAAGGGAAATCGGTAAACCGGAAAGAGCTAAAGATTCAGTGCATTCTTGATACTTGCCATTTGATTGCAATTGAAAGGCTAAAACTCGTAAAGCTCGGACATCAACTACCCAATATTCAGGAATTTGCAAATCAGCATAGATTTGTTTTTTCTCATCAAGATCGCTTGCCAAAGTTGTATCCGCAATTTCACCAACTAAGTTAGGAACTCGACACCGATTTAAGTTGACATAACGCCGTTCTCCTGGTAGTCTGCGGGGATAATCTTCGCCAAGGTAAAGCACTAAGTCAGGAGATGCTGCTTGGGTATTAGCTTTCTCAAGTAAACAACCACCCATCAATGTAAATATTAGTTCTGGTCTTTGGCTGAACCAGATAAAGAACAGCATACTGAAAAGTTCATTGATGGTAGAGTGGTCAATTCCTTCATTGCTCATATCAACTAAAAGATATCCGCGATGAAAGTAGATTCTCACCCAGTTGATTGCTGGGTCGTCACAACAGGCTAAGTAGTCTTCCCAAGTAGCAGGTTGCCACTGAGGTAAACTTGTGGTAAGCTCTGTTTCGCTGACTGTAATGAGTGAAGCAGTCATGGCATTAATGCTGATTGTGATTCTGAGAGTAATTATATCACGACATCAGTTTACTATAGATAGTTAATAGAGATTGTTGCTGAGATGAGGTCAAAAATAATGCCTGATATTGTTGATATTGCGGTGAGTGCGGGTGCTTTCAAAACGTTAGTAACGGCTGTTCAAGCTGCTAATTTGGTGGATGCACTTAAAAGTCCTGGCCCATTTACTGTTTTTGCACCAAATGACGACGCTTTTGCTAAGCTACCGCCAGGAACTATTACTACTTTGGTGCAGAATATTCCGCAACTGACTAGAATTCTGACATTTCACGTTGTTTCTGGTAAGTTTATGAAAGACGATCTAGCCAAACTAGATTTTGTGACTTCCCTTGAAGGTTCCCCAATTAAAATTGATTGCTCTGATGGTTTTGAGGTAAAAAATGCCACTGTTGTTGCAGCAGATATCGAAGCTGATAATGGTGTGATTCACGTGCTTGATACTGTGATTTTAATGGGATAATTTGTAATTCAAGCTATGTAGGGAAGGGGAAGCGATCGCGGATCGCCTCCCCTTCCTTTTTACTTCAATAGTTCATAACTAATTGGTAATGAGTACAGAGTTGCGATCGCCAGCCAATCCCCAGAAAAAGCCAAATAATACAACGCACTAAAATTTCATTTTGTCAACTTAATTTTTTGTATCTAAAAATACAACTAAATACTTAACCTAGTCCTAATATCACAGCGTAATGTGATAAGCTGCTATATCACCTAACTCATCTATTTAGGAATTACCGAAAGAACATGGCAAAGCGATTTGATCGGCGGCAATTTCTTTTATACAGTTCTGCTACCCTGGCAACAAGTTTGCTATTGAAAGCTTGCAAGAGTCCAGAGCCAACAGCAACTTCAAGTGCATCTCCAACTACAACAGCATCTCCGTCGCCAGCAGCAAGCAGCGGAAATACTATTAAGGTTGGTATTTTGCACTCTTTAAGCGGCACGATGGCAATTAGCGAAAAGAGCGTTGTAGATGCTGAACAGCTAGCTATTGAAGAGATCAACAAAGCAGGCGGCGTACTAGGCAAGCAAATAGAAGCTGTCATAGAAGACGGCGCATCAGATTGGCCGACTTTCGCAGAGAAAGCCAAAAAATTAATTGACCAGGATAAAGTGGTTACTGTCTTTGGTTGCTGGACTTCTGCAAGTCGCAAGGCTGTGCTGCCAGTATTTGAGCAAAAAAATCATATGCTCTGGTATCCCGTACAATACGAAGGTCAAGAGTGTTCCAAAAACATTTTTTACACGGGTGCAGCGCCGAATCAACAAATAGAACCCGCCGTTGATTGGCTGTTGCAAAATAAAGGTAAAAAGTTTTTCTTAGTCGGTTCTGACTACGTTTTCCCCCGCACAGCTAATACTATTATTAAAGCGCAATTAGCAGCTAAAGGCGGTGAAGTAGTAGGAGAAGACTACATACCGCTTGGAGGTACTGAAGTTACACCTATTATTACCAAAATTAAGGCAGCTTTGCCTGACGGCGGCGTAATATTCAACTCCCTTAACGGTGACAGCAACGTGGCATTTTTTAAGCAGTTGCAAGGTGCAGGATTAGGGCCAGACAAATATCCTTCAATGTCTGTCAGTATTGCTGAGGAAGAAGTCAAAGCAATTGGCGTGGAATATCTCAAAGGTCACTACGCAGCCTGGAATTATTTTATGACTGTTGATACTCCAACGAATAAAAAGTTTGTTGAAGCTTTCAAAGCCAAATACGGCAAAGATCGAGTAACAAATGACCCGATGGAAGCTGCTTACATTATGGTTTACCTGTGGAAGCAGGCAGTAGAGAAGGCTGCAACAGCAGATGATTTAGAGAAAGTAAGAGCCGCAGCTTTGGGTCAAACTTTTGAGGCTCCTGGGGGTAAAGTCACGCTGGAAAATAATCACCACCTTGCTAAGTTTGTGCGCCTGGGTGAAGTTGGAGAAGACGGTTTGTTTAAGATCGCTTTTGCAACTCCTGAAGCGGTGAAGCCTATTCCTTGGAATCAGTTTGTTGCTGATACTAAAGGCTTTACTTGTGATTGGACTAATAAGACTGCCCCCGATCCTGGTAAGTTCAAACAAACTTAGGAATGTTGTTTGTTAGTTGTTAGTTGTTAGTGGTTAGTTGATAGCGAGTTAACAACTAACCACTAACAACTGTAATTCCTATAATTATGAAAAAAGGAGTGAACCGTTGGTAGCACAAATTTTAGATGGAATATTCAACGGAATTAGCATTGGCGCTGTGTTGCTAATTGCCGCACTAGGATTGGCAATCATTTTCGGGCTGATGGGCGTAATTAATATGGCTCACGGCGAGTTAATGATGCTAGGAGGTTATACTACTTTTGTCGTGCAAAACTACTTTAAAAGTGTGGGAGGATTTGCATTTGAAATTTATATCTTATTTGCTATACCTTTAGCTTTCTTAGTAGCCGCATTAATGGGGTTAGTTCTGGAGCGAGGAGTAATTAGATATCTCTACGGACGACCTTTAGAAACTCTCCTAGCAACTTGGGGTGTGAGCCTGATTTTGCAGCAGTTTGTCCGGAGTGTAAGTTGGGTATTAGTAACTGGAATTACGGTATTTTGTTTGCTGTTTTTTGGTGGAATGTGGTTACTGCGCCGTCGCCCTGATTTCGAGCGAGTTCGTAACTGGATTGTGGCGGTAATGTTGCCGCTCTCTTTAGGGATTTCTTGGGCAGTTTGTGCAATTTTAGCACAGACTTATAAGCTAGATGTAACTAAGCCTTGGTTTGGCGCTCAGAATGTGGATGTTACTGCACCTAAATGGCTGCGGGGTGGATTACCTTTGGGTAATTTTCAACTGCCTTATGCTCGACTATTTATTATCACAATGACCGTGATTTGTTTAGTAGGAATTTACCTATTTTTACAACGTTCTGTTTGGGGACTTCGCATTCGTTCAGTGACGCAAAACCGCAGCATGAGTGCTTGTTTGGGAATTCCTACTGAGCAAGTGGATGCACTCACTTTTGCGCTAGGTTCTGGGTTGGCTGGAGTAGCTGGCTGTGCGATTAGTTTGCTGGGTTCAGTAGGGCCAAATACGGGGCAAAACTATGTGGTTGATACTTTTATGGTTGTAGTTGTAGGAGGTGTTGGCAAAATAGTTGGGAGTGTGGTGGCGGCTATGGCTATTGGTACAGTTAGTTATTTGATTGGCTCTGGTACGCTAGCTTCTATACTGGCACCGATTCAGCCTTTGGCTGAACTCTTTACTTTCTTTGCTACAACTAGCATGGCAAAAGTGATGGTATTTGCGCTGATTATTGCTTTTCTTCAAGTTAAGCCTGGGGGGATTTTTCCGCAGAAAGGACGCACGGTGGAAGGGTAAGGAAGAAGGAAGAAGGAAGAAGGAAGAAGGAAGAAGGAAGAATTAAAAATTAGGGTATAAATAAGGAGGAAGTAATGAAAGAGAAAATACCGGGAATTGTAGGAAGTGAGGGGAGGCGATCGCTATTTATTGAAGCCGGGATTGTGGCAGCGATCGCGCTAGTCTTAATCTTCGTTATCCCAGCAATACTTCCCATAGTTCGACTCAACCAATTAGGGCGATTCCTCGCCTTAGCAATTGCTGCCCTTGGTATTGATTTAATCTGGGGCTACACTGGTTTACTCAGTTTGGGACACGGTGTATTTTTTGCATTGGGCGGCTATGCTTTTGCGATGTACTTGAAATTGCAAATTCCCGCAGATGTGAGCGTCAAATTGCCCGAATTTATGAACCTTTACGGCGTTACTGAACTGCCCTGGTTTTGGCAACCTTTTCATTCTTTCCCCTTATCTATAGCAGCAGTAGTGCTTGTTCCGGCATTTTTGGGTGCATTTCTCGGTTATCTAGTCTTCCGCAATCGTATCCGGGGCGTGTATTTTTCAATCCTGACACAAGCGGCAACAATTGTATTTTTTAACTTCTTTAACGGTCAGCAAAAACTGATTAACGGCACTAACGGCTTAACTGACTTTAAAACCATATTTGGAGCAACAGTAAATGCACCACAAACACAGTTTATTTTCTACACGCTAACAATATTATTTCTAGCAGGTTCTTATGCCCTTTGCCGCTGGCTGACTAGCGGCCGTTTTGGTCGATTGCTAATAGCAATTCGCGATGATGAAGTTCGGGTGCGATTCTCTGGTTATAATCCTACAGATATTAAGGTTGTAGTGTTTGGAATTTCTGCGGCTTTAGCAGGAATTGCAGGTGCTTTATTCACCGTTCAAACAGGAATTATTTCACCAAAAGCGATGGATATTGCTTTTTCAATTGAAATGGTAATTTGGGTAGCAGTGGGAGGTCGCGCTAGTTTAGTAGGGGCGGTGGTAGGAGGGATATTAGTTAATTTTGCTAAGAGTTTCTTGAGCGAACAATTTCCGGAAGTGTGGCTATTTTTCCAGGGTGCGCTATTTTTAATTGTGGTGATGGTTCTGCCTAATGGTTTGGTGGGATGGCTGCGGTTTCAAGGATGGGAAATGTTTCAAAGATTGCTGGGTAGAGGTAGATATGCTGCTACTTATCCCAGCTTAGAAGAAGACCCAGAAGTACAGCGTGAAAGGGAAAAATTAGAAAAAGGTTAATCGTTAGTAGTTAGTGGTTAATGGTTACTGAAAAAGGAAAACTAACAACCAACAACTAACAACTAACAACCAACAACTAACAACTAACAAACTTATGAACGAGAAAATTTTAGAAATCGAGAACCTAACCGTTAGCTTCGACGGTTTTAAAGCACTTAACCAACTTAATTTTAGTATGGATGCTGGTGAGTTGCGAGTTATAATTGGGGCGAATGGTGCGGGAAAAACAACGTTTCTGGATGTGATTACGGGGAAGGTGCAGCCGACGGAAGGCAGGGTGATGTTTAAGGGTAGAAATTTGCGCCGTTTGTTGGAGTATGAAATCGTCCGTCTCGGAATTGGTCGGAAGTTTCAAACGCCGCGAGTTTACCTGAATTTAACACCTCGTGAAAATTTAGAACTGTCTTGTAACCGCAATAAAAATGTTTTCTCAACGCTATTACAGCGTCCGCCTGCTACTGAAAAACGCACGGTAGTCGGTTTATTGGAAACTATCGGTTTAATTGCAAAAGCTGACGTTGCCGCTGGTTTACTTTCTCACGGCGAAAAGCAGTGGTTAGAAATTGGGATGTTGTTAGCACAATCTCCTGATTTATTGCTAGTAGATGAACCAGTAGCAGGGTTAACTGATGAGGAAACGGCTTTAACTGGTGATTTGCTGATTTCTCTGGCTGAAAGTCACTCGGTATTGGTGATTGAACATGATATGGAGTTTGTGCGGCAAATTGCTAGGAAGGTGACTGTATTGCATCAGGGTTCGGTTTTGTGCGAAGGAAGTATGGATGAAGTACAGAACGATCCGCGTGTGATTGAGGTTTATCTAGGTAAGCCTGAAGGCGATCATCAGGAAGCAGCTTGAAAAGTTAACTGTTAACTGTTAACTGTTAACTATTAACTGTTAATAGTTAAAAATTACCAATTACCAAAGAATTATGCTACAAATCTCTAGTTTGAATGTTTATTATGGTGAAAGCCACATTCTCCGCGATGTGGATTTGAGTGTGGCACCAGGGAAAATGGTTTGCTTGATCGGTCGCAATGGTGTAGGTAAAACTACTCTACTCAAGACGGTGATGGGTTTGTTGCAACCCAGGAGTGGTGCGATCGCGTTTTGTGGGGAAGCGATCGCCTCCAAATCTCCCGATAAACGTGCTAGAATGGGCATCGGCTACGTCCCCCAAGGTCGCGAAGTTATTCCCCGCTTGACTGTAGAAGAAAATCTAATTTTAGGTTTAGAAGCTAGAAAAACTCGCCCCAAAAAACCAGAAATTCCCGATGAAATATTTGAGTTATTCCCTGTTTTAAAAACCATGCTTTCTCGTATGGGCGGCGACTTAAGCGGTGGACAGCAACAGCAGTTAGCTATTGCTAGGGCGTTGATGGGACAGCCACAATTACTTGTTTTAGACGAACCAACAGAAGGGATTCAACCATCAATTATTCTCGAAATTGAAGCCGCCGTAAAGCGCATTATTGCCTCAAAAGGTATTTCTGTTTTGTTAGTAGAACAGCACTTACATTTTGTCCGGCAAGCTGACTGGTACTACGCCATGCAAAAAGGCGGAATTGTGGCATCTGGTTCAACAGATGAACTAAGTAATGAGGTGATTCAGAAATTTTTGGCTGTATAGATTTTTTTGCGGTCACAGATAATATTTCTCCCCTCTCCGGTGAGGAGAGGGGTACGGGAAGAACTCAGATTTTACTTCACCCAGTTTATGCGTTAATCGGTAATGTAATCACAAATTCTGTGCCTTCTCCTAGTTGAGAATTTACCTCAATTTTGCCATGATGTTTAGCAATAATTTGGTAAGAAATAGCAAGCCCTAACCCCGTGCCTTTACCGATAGATTTAGTTGTAAAAAATGGGTCAAAAATATTCTGTTGAATTTCTGGTGGCATCCCCGGCCCGTTATCCCTAATTTTCACTTTCACACAATTCGGGTTAGATGATTCTGTAGTAATCCAGATAGTAGGAAATAAGTTAGTTTTTCCTTCTTCTAGCGCATCAACTCCATTGCTAATAATATTCATAAATACCTGATTAAGTTGTGCCGGATAACACTCAATCAGCGGCAGTTCCCCATATTCTTTAATAACTTGAACTCCATGTTTGAGCCGATAGTTGAGAATAACTAAAGTGCTATCAATCCCCTCACGGATATCAACCAGTTTCATTTCGTATTCATCAAGGCGAGAGAAATTACGCAGCGAGACTACTAGCTCACGAATTCTGTCAGCCCCTATTTTCATAGAGCCTAATATTTTAGGCAAATCCTCCTTCAAGAAATCTAGTTCTATTGCTTCGATTTTGTCTTCAATTGCATCTGTTGGTGCGGGGTATTGTTGCTGATAAAGCGACATTAATTCTACTAAATCTTGAATATAGCTGTCGGCATATTCAATATTGCCATAAATGAAATTGATTGGATTATTAATCTCGTGGGCAATACCTGCCACCATTTGACCGAGAGAGGACATTTTTTCCGTCTGAATTAGTTGAGATTGAGTTTGTTTTAGTTCTTGGGTGTAGTCGGCGACTCTGTGGATTAACTGATTAAATGATGCGGCTAATATTCCTACTTCATCTTCAGTTGTAACTGGTGCTTCTAGATGAAAATTTGATTCGCGGGCGGCTTGTTGAGCAACTTTAGTAACTGTTTCTAAAGGCTGTGCGATCGCGCGGCTGGTATTGTAGGCAAGAGCCGCTGCGATCGCTACTGAAATCATCATACTACCAAGAATTATTCTGAACCTGAGTGCTTCTGCATCTTCTACCCCTTCGATTCCTTCCAGCTTTTGAAGCTTGAATACGGAAATTTGTTGAGTTAAATTTTCTGAAAGCTGCTCTAAAGCTCTAGACTCTTCACCGCTAGTAATTCTCAACATTTGTAGCTGTGTTGAATCTATCTGATTTGGCTTTACATTCCAAGCATTGCTTTCCTTTAACTGCAACTTAATCAGATCGCTGTAGTAATCGATGGTGGTACTATACCTCTTCAATAAATCTTGTAATTCGCCATTATTAACTGTTACGTTTTGGCTGTATGTTTCTGTAAACGATTTGTTTTCAGATATCAGGAGTTTAGCTTGATTAATTTGCTTTACAAACTGAGAGTTTTCGTATTCCAGCCCAACGGAATCTCCGATGACAGCAGGCAGCCGGGAGGCGTGCGATCGCGCCTGATAAATAGCATTTTGTAAATTTTGTAAAAGTTCTTGTTGTTGTTGGGCAACAGTTAGCTGCTGTAAAGCTTCCTTGCGGCAGTAGTCTCCCACTCCCAAACCCGTTGCCGTTCCCAAAATTGCAATTCCAATCGCCAAAGCATAGCCATAACCGATTTTTTGGCTAATCCGCAATCGGTTGAATATTCGCTTCGTCCAATTTGTGGGCTTAGCGGAATTTTGAGACTGCTGTTTCTCAGGAGGTCGATCGGCCTTCACTTTACTTTCTAAGGGTTTTCCGGGGGTTAATGACAACATCGCAAGTACCTCCCAAGCTCATCAGGATTGATCTCCTGCCAACCCAATCACTAATGTGCAAGCTATATCTAACCGCTACATACCAGTGTTATTACTTAGTATGTCTCTTTTTTGAATAAAAAGTTTGTGATCTATATCAGTATTTTGTGTGATTGTACACAGAACTACAAAATGACTTGTAGTAAGCCAACTTTTCCTCAATTGGGGTATATGGCCCGACAACAAGCTCACTCAGATTTTCTTTTGCTGCGAGTTCTAAGTTTAATTCCAGCAGTTTTTCTAAGATATCTTCGTAATTTGCTAAGATACTGCTTTTAATTAGCAATTAGCCATTAGCAATTAGCCATTCATTTATCTACGATTAAACTCCACTCTTTCCCCATAACGCAACAACATATCCAAACTCCCCAAACGATTCTGCCAAGTTTGCACCTGATAGCTATTCTCCATAGAATGTAGCCGCATCGAACTTTGAAACACAGATTCAAAACCCGACAACAACCTCTTAGCATTACTTAACTTATCCCTAGAAGGATTAGCAGCCAACTGGCTCAAAGCTTGTGCCAACTCATCAGCTTTAGCGCGTAAAACTTTAAGCTCAGAATCTTGAATCCGCAGTTGATTAGTAGCTAACAGTAAACTCCATTCTTGCTTCAAAGCAGTATAACGAACAGCAGCAGCGGCAAATGGTTGGCGATAGGGAATAGGTTCTTTTGCAGATTGCGATCGCGTATGATATCCCCCTTGAGTGCGACTGAAAAACCCTTGCAAATTATTGCCAATCGTCTCAACTGCAAAAATCGAATAACCTCCTGTTGGTAAATCTCGCAAAGCTTGAATTTGGTCGATTGCCACAATCTCCGGCAACTGCAACAACTTCACCGCTGGAGCAATTAGAGTCGGGCCTAAATTCTGTTCCCTGGCAAGGGGTTGTGCAATCCGCTGGAGCCGATTAGTATCCAAAGCATAAGTCATCGGCACAACTAAATCCACATCTCCTCGACGCGCCCAAACTTCCCAATTTTGCTGAATTTTATAAATTCGCTGACTTTCTGGGTGTGGAAATACCGCTACTGACAGAATCGTGCGAGCATAATTCTGCCGCAAAAACTGCGATACTTCCGCAACAAAACTATTAATTTTTTCAGTTTTAAACTCAGTCCACCGCCGCCACAAGTCGCCATTATCCGGCGAAATTTTAGCGGGATCTACACCTGCAAGTTGCTGGAATTGTTCGCGCGCAGCTTTCCCATATCCGAAACTAAAACCCTGATTCGGATCTTGAAAAGGATAGCGAATGTAATCTAATTGTAGACCGTCAACTTTATAGCGGCTGGCAATTTCCCCAATAATTTGCAATAAATAACTGCGAGCTTCTTGGTTCGCTGGATCGAGGTAAAATTTGCCATCATTGACGTGCTGGCGACGACCTTTATTATCTATATTTGCCCAATCTGGATGAGCGGAAAGCACCGGACCTGGATAATCGCTAGCGAGTCCGAGTAGAGCATTGTGTCGCTTATTTCCCGTGGCAAAAGTCCAGATCCAAGCGTGTAATTCCATTCCCCGCTCATGGGCCAACTTGACAGCAGCTTCCAGCGGGTCCCATCCGACTATTAGGGGATTTTGTTGGGGTGCTATTTGAGAGGGGTAAATGGGATATCCGGCATTCAAAGTTTCAAAGAAAACTGTATTGATGCCAGCTTGAGCGAGGCGGTCAAAAATGGCAGCTAATCCCTGTTCAGAACCGGCTCTGACAATGCTACCCCGATCTAGCCAGACGGCGCGAATTTCCGCTCCGGCTCGCTGGCCTTCCGTTGGGTAGTTTCGCCAGAGTTGTTGCCGTGCTTGCAGCCATTGCTGTCTAGCTGCGGCGTAGTTTTGCTGGGCGATGAGCTGGTCAAAGTTTTGTAGTACTTGCCTTGCCTGTGCGATCGCGACACCTGTTGCTCCAGTTAAGATCGGAGGCCTACTGGCAGTACCACCGCCGATGTTATTATTAGCGGCTACCAGTTGAGGAGCAATGTTGGCAGCGTTGAGATTTACAGGTATATTCGCAGAATTAGCAGCGATCAGACCGCTTTCAAACCTGCCCAAAAGATTTGTTAGCTCTTGGCGCATCAGGTAGGCTTCTATGCTGTTAATTGGCTTATTAGAACTCGCTTCTACATCCAAACCAGCCGGCGCGGATTGTTCTGAAGGATCGGTAAAATTCTCTGGAACTGGCCCGGAGAGGGAAGGAGGGGATGGGGGGGATGGGGGAG
>DATGYA010000488.1:0-11708 GCA_035298405.1 Kamptonema sp.
GTCCATGGAGTGGGCGGCACGCTTGGCGCGCTGCTGACCGGAGTATTCGCCACTAACGTGGTGAACAACGGCCTGACATCAGCACCGACTAAGATATCACCCTCAACAGTGCGACCATCAGAGAAAAAGACCCGAATCCCATTGTCCGTATCCTCAAATTTCTCAAAGGCAACGCCAGTTCGCACCGTTCCCTCTGGCAAAGCTTCAAGTAAAATCTGCTGAAGTTCAGGTCGCAAGAGGCACACACCCAAATCTTCTTCGCCGATGAATTGAGGAGCATTAATGTAGAGGGGTTCCCCTTGTCGGTCAAAAAACCCACCTTTGAGAATCTTGCCTCCCGAATGGTAGAAGCGCTGGTAAATCTGCCCCGATCGCAACAGCTTGTAGACGCGCAAAGCATTGCGTTGGATGAATATCCCTCCGGGCCCGGATAGCATAGCATCCAGATCGCGCTTCTCGTATAGTTCAACGGCAATGCCGACATCAAGACAGGCACGGGCTAGGGTCAAACCGCCAATTCCACCCCCGATGATAATTACCTTTGATACTAAAGTCATATTATTGGATAAGCTGTAATCAATAATTAGCGTTCTTCTGTCACTTTTCAACATCCTTAAGCCTATATTCCAAGCATAAGGGCATTTACTTTAACTATTTCCGCCGCCCCAAAAGTTGAGCAGCAAGCACACCACCTACAAACCCAAAAAGATGACCTTGCCACGAAACCCCCGGTTGTGATGGTAATACTCCCCAGATTAAACCACCGTAAAGAAAACCCACAAACACAGATAAAACTATTGACATAAAGCTGCGTTCAAAATATCCCCGCAACAGCAAAAAACCGAAATAACCAAATATTAATCCGCTGGCACCAATGTGAATAGAATAGGGCGAACCTGTCAGCCAAACCCCAATTCCACTAACTAGCATGGTGATAGCACTCACCAGAAAAAAATCACTGGTTTCTCGCAGCATAATCAACCATCCAAAAGTTATAAAAGGGAGGGTATTTGCTGCTAAGTGAGCAAAATTGCCATGCAGAAAAGGCATAAATAGGATACCGCGAAGTCCGACGATACTGCGGGGACGGACTCCATAAGCATTGAGCCTACCTCCGAGCAAAAACCAATCAATTATTTCTATAATCCACATCAGAGCGACGAAGCCACCTAGTATCGTGGCTTGGGTTTGCAATTCGCTGGCGATTCCTTTGACTTTTGGGTTACTCATAAGTATTCTTATTGCGGCGCTTCGATCGTATTATATCAAATCTGTCTGTAAAGTGTTAACTGGTTAAATCAGTTACATCCTCTAAATCCTTTCCCGGATTGGTTGAATTTATTGTAATGTCAACCTCATTTTCTAGAGTTTTATCTTTCTTTTGTTCTTTCCTTTTTCTAAGGCGATCGCGCATCTTCTCCTTCAAGATTTTAACTTGTTCTGGGTCAGCATCCGCCCGCCACACCAGACGGTGATCCTTAATTTTTACGCAGTATTCTTGCAAACATTTTGCCCACTCTCGACGAGTTTTAATCTTACTAACATCATCTAAAATCCCTAAGTATTTCTCTTGGCGGCTAAGTTCAGCAAATTTATCGTACAGCGGATATTTAGGGGTAACAAAAGTTTCCTTGCGGTGCAGTATGGGAGGGTTAGGAGAGCTAAAATACTCCTCATAACTCACAGAAAGATCGCGTAAGTCAATGTGCATCGCTGTATCCAAAACTGGATGCGGATTAGTATCAAAATCTGGATAAAATAGATAGGAAATTTTTGGAGTTTTGGTATAAAATTTAATAAGCGTTGCACCATCTAAACGCCCAATTGTGCGGTTAGCACAGCCTTCATATAGCCGTAACAAAGGATCTAGTTCTTCTAATGCTGAGATATGAACGGAGAGAGATTTAGAATCTTTGTACCCAATCTCACTGTCTTGACAAATATCAGAAACTATGTAAGAGCTACCTAAACTATAAAGCATTAAGTCGGCAAGAGTACAGGCTTTTTGATAGCTATCAAATAAACCTTTAATATCATTTTTAATTTGAGTTGGAAGTTGGCGAAGTTGAGGGCGATCGCCTAAATTACTCAGTGCAATATATACCAGTAAATCTTGACGGCGTTTGTCCGCGATCGCCTCCCATTCTTCACCATTAGTTGCTTGTAAAATCACTTGAAAAGCCCGCTTGAAATTATTAAATTCAGCCTTAATAATTGACTCTTCAAGCAACTCACCTTTAACCGGAAGCCGACCGCGATCGCTAACAAAAGCCATCAAAGGTGCCAGCACTTCTTCATAATCCTCAAACCGCTTAACTTGAACGCGAATTCTGGGAGTGCTGACGTGGGATCTAAACCGAGAAGCACGAAAACTTTGAGCTTCAGTTTCATCTCGAAAAACAAAATAAATTCCCAAAGCCACAGGAACCGCATCCACATTCAACACTTGGTCTATATAAACTTTTAGTTCCTCTTGTTCGTAATATTTCTGAAAAGTATTGTGAGAAGTAATTACCCCATCACCGTAAGCAATTTGACATTGATTTCTATCATTAATAATTACTTGAGCCGCTACAATTAATAATTTTTTAGTTAGTTCCCAAGCCTCGACCAAAGCCTCTCGCCTTTCGCCTTGAGATTCAATCACATTAATTACATAACCAAGATTAACAATATCAGCAGAAATGCGATCTATCTCCGGGTGATAATAAGGGTCCCACCCAATAGCAGCCAAACCTTGCTCAGAAAGACGCTTAACATCACCTCCATATCCGCAACCATAATCGAAAAAAGTTAAGCCTTCAGTAAATAGGTTTGCTTCTAAAGCCAAACGCACTGGTTTAGATAGTGAATGCCGACTCATCGCCGCTTTGTGACGCTCTATTTTTGGAATTGGAAATTGATAATGCACTTCCTCTTCACCTCTAGGAAGTTCAATAACAGAATGATCTAGTTGTATTTCTACACCTCGATCTTCTAATAATTTTATCCACCCTTGGCGATTTCCTATGTTGCGAGTATTGTTAAGAAGTCCGAATGCTTCTTCGGATTTTGTGAGTTGTGCGAATTTCTCATAGTGAGGGTAGTCAGGAGTAATAAAAGTTTCCTTGCGATGAAGGATAGGAGGATTATTACTGCTACTATAATCTAAATACTTAATTTCCCCAGTTTCGACATCAACTTGAATGCTTGTTTGTAAAGCTGGATGAGGATCTATATCAAAATCCGGGTAAACAAGATAAGAAATTTTAGGTTTATTAGTAGAAAATTTAATTAGAGTAGCTTGAACTTTAGAATTTAGGTGGCAACTGGCATAACTTTCATAGAGTCTTAGTTGAGGTTCGAGAGCTTTTAAAGCTGAAATATGGACGTAAAGAGCTGTGGGCAATTTTTTCCCAATTTTGCTATTTTGGCAAAGCTTAGGAATTTGTAATATAAGTTCAGCCATGTCAACAGAGGTGACAGGGGACGGGTGAATAATAATTGGTAATTGAGACTCCATAAGTAATTTTACTTTATTTAGGAATTAGCAACTAACAACTAACAACTAACAATTACCAATTCCGAGATTGAACGAAAGCTTTAACTCGCCCTAAATGGCTTGACAAAGTAGCTAATAATTCCTCTCCACTGTCGATAGTTTGTGATTCCGGTAGCGCCTGGTTTTGGCAGCGCCGCGCCTGGTGTTCTAATTGTGCCGCTAACTCTGACATCAAAGGAACACCAACATTTGAAGAAGTTCCTTTAATTCTATGAGCTTGCTGCTCAACAACGCTCCAATTTTTAGCTTGAAGAGCAACTTTTGCCGCTTCTATATCTATGTGGACGCTGTCGATAAATGCTACTAAAAGTCGCTGTGGTAATGTAGTATTTACTTTGCCTATTTGCTGTAAGCGTTTCCGATCTAAAAGCAAATCAAACTCAGGATCTTCTAAAAATTGATGACCGTTTGCGTGTTCTAAACTTAGAGTAGATTCTAACTTAGTAATTTCGCTATCATTATTTCCTACGCTATTTGTACCTGCGGTTTCCTGTATAAAGTTATATTTATTATTACTATTATTATTGTTAGCGTCATTAACTTCATAACGATCGATATCTTCATAATCATCACTTCGGAAATTATACTTTTTCAGCATCCCTATCAAAGCTTCTAAATCTACTGGCTTGCTCAGATAATCATCCATCCCTGCTGCCAAACATTTTTCGCGTTCTCCCGGCATTGCATGGGCAGTCAAAGCAATAACAACCGTATTGTGAGCAAAACTACCTTGATTTTTATTTGCTTCTCGTTCTCTTAACTTTTTTGCGGTTGCATAACCGTCAAGGATTGGCATTTGACAGTCCATGAATACAAGATCGTAGGTTTGGCGATCAAGCATTTCTAGCGCTTCTTGACCGTTGGCAGCACAGTCGGCTTGATAGCCCAAAACTGCGAGTTGATTGAGAATAACTTGTTGGTTAATATAGTGATCTTCAGCTAAGAGAATTTTTAGTGATAATTGGGAATGGGCAAGGGGCAATCGATCGTTAATTAGTTGAGTCGAATTATCTTCACTCCTACTGCCTAAAGCTTTGGCTTTTTCTTCTCCTGTTGCTGGTGATAAAAGACTGTCATAAAACTGTGAAGCTCTTAGTGGTTTAATTAGGTAATTATCAGCACCTAGAGAGCAAAGTTCTTCAGCTTTTTGGCGATCGCACAGCGAAGTCACCACGATTAATAATGGCTGTTTCGGAAGCGATCGCAACCTAGCCAGAAACCCTTGAGCATCCAATTGCGGCATTTGCAAATCTATCAACACCACCCTGTAAGACTGGGGCCCCTCCAACAGCGCCAAAGCCATCGCCACATCTTCTGCCTCGTCGCAGTTAGCACCCTGTGCCTCTGCGATCGCCCCCGCCACAGCCCTTGTCAGAGCGCTATGGGATACAATTAACAGCCGTGTACCCGCGATCGCACTTGGCAAACGTTCCGTAGCTTGTGGCTGTACCTCTAAAGGTATTGCAAACCAAAAAGTAGAACCCTTACCCACAGCACTACGGACACCGATTTCACCCCCCATCATCTCCACCAACTGCTTGCAAATCACCAAACCCAAGCCAGTACCACCGTATGGTCTAGTTGCAGATCCATCCACCTGATAAAATGACTGGAATAGATTTCTTTGCCCTTCCAAAGAAATCCCAATCCCACTGTCGCGCACAGAAAACAGCAGCTTTGCAACTCCCCTATCTTTAACAGATACCCGGAGCAAAATTTGACCCCTATCCGTGAATTTGATAGCATTACCAACCAAATTCAGTAAAATTTGCTTAAGCCGTCCCGGATCGCCCCGCAACTGTCTGGGAACAGAACTTTCCACCAAAACATTCAATTCTAAGCCTTTTTGCTCTATCTGAGCTGCTACCATTTCTAGCATCGATTCAATGCAACTATCCAGATCGAAATCATAGGTTTCCAAACGCATTTCCCCAGCTTCAATTTTGGAAAAATCGAGGATATCATTAATCACATTTAGTAAGTGTTCCGCACTGCGATAAATTGTCTGGGCATATTCTCTAGATTTCGGATCTAAGGGAACATACAACAGCAATTGTGCCATCCCTAAAACTCCATTCATAGGAGTACGAATCTCATGGCTCATATTAGCCAAAAATTGTGATTTAACCCGACTCGCTTCAATCGCAGCTTCCCGCGCCTCGACTAACTCATTAATCTTATCGCTCACTAACACAATACCCCCTACTTCCCCATCTGGAGCATACCAAGGGTGAATCGCCCAGCGCAGGAACACAGTAGAACCATCCCCACGCTTCCAAGCATCCTCGCTGACTGCAATTACCTCACCTTTGAGCGATCGCGAGTGCATCTCTCTCCACCGTTCGGGAATATCTGGTAATACCTCGTAATAGCTACGATTCAGAATACTTTGTCCTTCTAATTTATACTCACTCAACCACCTTTGAGAGTAAGCTTGATAACGCATTTCCCTATCGAACATCGCCATCGGTACCGGCACACAAGCGATAATCTGCCGCAGTTGTTGACGTTCCCGTTCTAAAGCCGCTTCTGCCAACTTGCGATCGCTAATATCACTAATAATACCCGCCATTCGTAACGGTTTACCCTGTTGATTCCGTTGTGCTTTCCCTCTGCCCGTACAATACCGATAAATTCCTGAAGAGTGCAACAAACGAAATTCCACATTATATTCTGCCCCAGTTTCTAAGTGAGCTTCTAAAGCCTCTCGTGTACCCTGGGAATCATCTGGATGTAGGCGATAGAAAAAAGCCTCAATCGCACTCCCAAATTCAGAGCGCGACAAACCCACTATTTCCAACAAACGATCGTTCCAGAAAACCTCGTTTCTACTCAAATCCCAATCCCAAATCCCATCATTAGCACCTTCTAGAACCAGCCGATAACGTTCTTCACTTTCCTTAAGTTTTTGTGATGCCAATGCAGCTTGCATTTCCGCCCGATAAATCCGCGTCGCATTTTGCAGGCTCCGTGACAAATTTTCTGGCGACAACTTCCCCTTCGCAATATAATCAGAAGCCCCCGCTTTCATCAGTTCCACAGCAATTTGTTCATCCCCTTGACCAGTCAAAACAATTAAAGGAATTTTAATCCCAGCTTCCCGAATTGCTTTCACCAAACTCAAACCGTCCCCGTCCGGCAAACGGTAGTCTAAGAAAGCGCAATCAAAAGTCTGTTTTGGCATTACCATTTCTCCTTCCTTGAAGGCAGCAAACAGCAATTCTTTCGCTTCCCTACTTCCCCCAGCCTCCATAACTTCCACTTGTAAACCAGTAAGTTTCAGGGTTCGGCGCACCGCCATCCGATCCACTTCATCATCATCAACTATCAAAATTTTGAGAATTTCTTCCATATTAATTGCTAATTGCTAATTGCTAATTGCTAATTGCTAACACACTCCTTTGTTTAACAGTTAACAGTTAACAGTTAACAGTTAACGGTTAACAATTCAAAGCATTTCACTCAACATCCAGTATTTGTTCACAGTCGCGATCGCTTCTACAAAATTAGAGAAAGTTACAGGTTTGAGAATATAACCCGCCACATTCAAATTATAAGCTTCAACTTTATCCCGATCTTCATTAGAAGTTGTCAGAACAATCACCGGAATTGACTTAAGCTTCTGATCTTGCCGCAACTCCCGCAAAAACTCTATCCCATTCATCTTAGGCATATTCAAATCAAGCAATATCAACCGACGCACTGAAGGCATTGCCAGATCGTTTCCTACACCCCGTAACATCTCCAGTGCTTCCACTCCATTCGCTGCCATGTAGAGAGGGTTGATGATATTGTTCTTTTTGAAAGCTCGGCGGACATTCATAATATCAACCTCATCATCCTCAACCAGCAAAATGTGAATTGTTCTTTCTTCCATAATCAACCTCTTAAATGTATAAGAAACCATTAACAAAAAAAACTACAAAACTGAGCATAAAGCCATGAAAATTGCTCTCAAATCGATCGCTTGCCGTAATGGTATATTGACCTAAAAGCCAAGTTTTGCTATAATCACAATAGTTTCAGAAGTGCCAGATAAATGTATCAAACATTCCAGGGCGATCGAAGTTGAGAAGCCTAAATCACTACCAATTAGCTGAGCTACTTTATGAAATATAGCTAATATAATATCTCTCTAAAATAGAAAGGTCTATACAATTATAGACAAGTTTTAGTATGCTGAGCAACATCCATCACAAATCCCGTCGCCTCCGCCTCACGGCTGACTAGGCAAACAAAGGCGAGAGTGTGAAAATACCAACGTAAACCCAAAAACTCAAATCCATGTCCCCCGACAGCAAACTCTACGAAGGCAAAGCCAAAATCCTCTACGCCACAGATGACAGCGAGATTTTGCTAACCTATTTCAAAGACGATGCCACAGCCTTTAACGCCCAGAAGCGAGGCACGATCGCAGGCAAAGGCGAAATTAACTGCACCATCTCCAGCCACCTATTTCGGTTGCTAGAAGCTAAAGGCATCCCCACCCACTTCATCGACTGCCCCACTCCCAACCAGATGCGAGTCCGCCGCGTCCAGATTTTTCCGATAGAGGTTGTAGTTAGGAACATTGCCGCAGGGAGTCTGTGCAAGCAAACCAACATAGCTCTCGGTACAACGCTAAGTCCACCTCTGGTGGAATTTTATTACAAAAATGACGCTTTGGGAGATCCGCTCTTAACTCGCGATCGCCTATTGGTAATGCAACTAGCAACTCCCTATCAACTCGAAGAACTACAAGCCGCCGCCCGTCAAATTAACGAAATACTCAAAGTCTTTTTCCGCGAATGCGGCATTACCCTGGTAGACTTCAAACTTGAATTTGGCCTAGATCGCGATCGCCATCTCATCCTCGCCGATGAAATCAGCCCCGACACCTGCCGCCTCTGGGAACAGTCAGAAACAGACCCAGACAAGCGCGTGATGGATAAAGATCGATTCCGACGCGATCTCGGCTCAGTAGAGACAGCTTATCAACAAGTCCTCCAGCGAGTTCTAGCTCAAAACGTTTAGACCGCCTTGGCAATGCGGTACAATTGCGAAGTTTGTGTAAAAGCATTAACAGTTAACGGTTAACTGTTAACTGTTAACAGTGGTGTGTGGAAAGTCCAAAAATTGAAATAAAAATGCGCTTATCTGCTTTTCTAGTGGCAGTCTTTACTGCATCAGCAACTTTCGGATTATCAAACTCCGCAAATTGCCAAACAACCTCCCCAGAGACTTCAGAAACAGGTTTGACACCCAACTCTGCACAGTCTCCAAATTGGTATGAATTACCCGCATCGACTCAACAGCCAGCGGAGATCGTATCGAAAAATATCCCCCAAAAGTCACTACAATTAAGTGCAGTGGCTTTTACAGAAAACCTTAGTGCCAATGACAAAGGCGAAAACAACAATAAACTAAGAGAGAAAATACAGTCTAACACCACAGATCCGCTCGAATTTACATCTTGTACCAATATCAGAAACAAGCAAGATGAACCGAATACAATAAATAATTCTCTTGTGGGGTGGGCATCTTGTCCTCTAGACCAAAAGCAGGCTAAAAATAGTGCCACAGATAGAATTAAACAAATCCAAACTTCAGCACCGCAAACTTTAAGGAATACCCCTCAATCCAAGCGAAACCCTGCATTAGAAGGCACACCTGTAGGCTACGTCCCTCATTCTCCCATCGACATCGCCCAGGCACCGGAAGCCCCCAATAACCCCCCACTGACTCCCTCCACGCCGCCAATAGACATCCCAGAAGCACCTCAAGCACCGCCTCCGTCTCCACCAAGAACTACACCCGCACCTCCTACAGGGCAGTCTGACCCCCAAGTGCTAGTTGCTGAAGTAGTAGTTAGCGGCGTAGAAGGTGAACTCCAAGACCGAGTTTACGCAGCCATTAACACCCAACCAGGGCGCACCACAACCCGATCGCAACTGCAACAAGACATAAACGCAATTTTTGCTACGGGATTTTTCAGAAATGTTCGGGCAGTACCGGAGGATAGCCCTTTGGGAGTACGAGTGACTTTTATTGTCCAAGCAAACCCAATTTTACGGGGAGTGACAATAACAGGCCAACAAGTTCTGCCCCAAAGCGCGATCGACGAAGCTTTTCGCGACCAATACGGCAAAATTCTCAACCTCCGCCAGTTTGAGGAGGGGGTGAAAAAAATCAACAAATGGTATCAAGACAATGGCTATGTTTTGGGCCAGGTGACAGACGCACCACAGGTGTCTGATGACGGTAATGTGACGCTGCAAGTAGCAGAAGGCTTGGTGGAAGCAGTAGAAGTTCGCTTTTTGAATAAGGAAGGTGAGGCAACCGATGCTAAGGGTCAACCAATCCAAGGTAACACTCGCCAATTTATTATTACCCGCGAAGTCGAACTGAAGCCAGGGGATGTTTTCAACAGAAATAAAGCTGAAAGGGATCTCAGGCGAGTATTTGGTTTGGGGATTTTTGAAGATGTGCGACTTGGCTTAGAACCAGGAACTACAGATCCCCGCAAGGCGCGGGTGATCGTGAATGTGATAGAGAAGAATACGGGTTCTCTGGCTGCGGGTGCGGGGATTAGTTCCGCCAGCGGGTTGTTCGGTACTGTGAGTTACCAGCAACAAAATTTAGGGGGGAATAACCAGCGCTTAGGGGCGGAGTTGCAAATAGGAGAACGGGCGACGCTGTTCGATATCAATTTTACTGACCCTTGGATCGCTGGCGATCCTTACCGTACTTCTTATACTGTGAATGCGTTTCGGCGACGATCGATCAGTGTGATTTTTGATGGTGGAAAGGATGAGGTGCGGTTGGAAAATGGCGATCGCCCCCGTATTCTCCGTACTGGCGGCGGGGTGACTTTTACCCGCCCCTTAGATCGAAATCCTTTTGCTGATTCTGAATGGGTGGCTTCTGTTGGGTTTCAGTACCAGCGGGTATCGATTCGCGATCGCAAGGGCAATGTCAGGGCGCGGGATGAGGATGGTAACAAACTCAGCTTCAGTAATTCTGGTTCTGATGACATCTTGACGCTGCAAGCAGGAGTTGTGCGCGATCGCCGCGATGACGCACTACGCCCTACTAGAGGGTCAGTCCTCCGCTTCGGAATGGAACAGTCTATTCCCGTCGGATCGGGTGCTATTCTGTTTAACCGCATCCGAGGCGGCTACAGCTACTACATCCCCGTCCGCTACACTCGTTTTGCCCCCGGCCCTCAAACTCTGGCTTTCAACGTTCAAGCTGGTACAATTTTGGGCGATCTACCTCCTTACGAAGCTTTCGCCCTCGGCGGCGCTAATTCTGTCCGAGGCTATGATGAAGGGGATGTAGGCGCAGGTCGCAGTTTTATCCAAGCTACGGCTGAATATCGCTTCCCAATTATTTCTTTCATTGGCGGGGCGCTGTTTGTTGATGCGGCTTCAGATTTAGGTACTGGCAAAAGTGTTCCTGGTGACCCCGCAGGCGTTAGAGGCAAGCCGGGAAGCGGAGTGGGCGCTGGTTTTGGCGTGCGGATTCAATCTCCGTTAGGGCCGATCAGAATTGACTATGGATTCAATGTAGATGGCGGTAGCAGATTGCACTTTGGAATTGGGGAAAGATTCTAAATTTGTTAACAGTTAACTGTTAACTGTTAACTGTTAGTTGTCGGTTGTCACTAAATTAGCAATTAGCCATTAGCAATTAGCAATCAGCAATCAGCAATTAGCCATTAGCCATTAGCAAATCAATATGCCTGTTGACAAAGAGTATACTTTAGCCAGCGAGTTTGAAATATCGGGGATTGGTCTACATAGCGGATTGCAAGTGAGTCTCCGGGTTTTACCTGTATTTGGATATACAGGGCGCTATTTTGTCCGCGTCGATCGCCCCGATTTTCCCGTTATTCCAGCGCGGGTAGACGCAGTAAGTCAAACTGCACTCTCTACTGAACTAACGAATGGAGAAGTTTCCGTCCGTACTGTAGAACACCTATTGGCGGCTTTAGTGGCAATGGGAGTTAACCACGCCCACATTGAAATCAACGGCCCCGAAGTTCCCTTACTAGACGGTTCTGCTAGAAATTGGGTAGAGGCGATCGCTTCTGTCGGATTAGTCGCTATTGAAGAACAGGAAAGCGGTGGGGAGGATGGAGAAGGTGGGGAAGGTGGGGAAGGTGGGGAAGGTGGGGAAGGTGGGG
>DATGYA010000489.1:0-5546 GCA_035298405.1 Kamptonema sp.
AATTTAAACATCGAGCAAATTGAATTCTTTCTGTTTGTAGCTGCGATCGTGGCAATGGTAGCAAGGTTGATTAAGCTTCCTTACACGATTGGCTTAGTTATTGCTGGAATTGGCATTGCCTTTATACCATTTCCCAATCATGTTGGGCTATCCAAAGAACTGATTTTTGTAATTTTTCTACCCGCCCTCGTTTTTGAAGCAGCATTTTATATTCGATGGGAAGAATTAAAGCAAGATTTTTTAGTTGTGTTCACTCTAGCAACGGTAGGCGTGTTGATATCAGCAGGAATAACTGCCGCAGGAATGCACTATTTGGTAGGCTGGGAATGGCAAATCGCAATGGTCTTTGGTATTCTTATTACTGCGACCGACCCAGTGGCGGTGATTGCTACCTTTAAGGAGACAGGTGTTAAGGGAAGATTAAGGCTATTAGTAGAAGCTGAAAGCTTATTTAATGATAGCACTGCCGCTGTAGGATTTGGCATTGCTGTCACCTTGGCAATGGGGCAACCCATTGATTTTGCTAGCACCTTGAGTCTGTTGGTAACAACCATTGGCGGCGGTATCATCTGCGGCATATTAGTGGCAGGAAGCCTATTGTTATTAGCAGGACAAACAGACGATCCCCTAGTCGAAATTACTTTCACGACAGTGGCAGCTTATGGATCGTTTCTCCTAGCAGAACATTTTCACTTTTCGGGAGTATTGGCAACACTTACGGCGGGGTTAATGATTGGGAATTTAGGTTCCCTTGGCTCTATTTCAGATCGAGGAAGAAAATCAGTAGAGTATTTTTGGGATTATGCTACCTTCGTTGTTAATTCACTGATTTTTATCCTGATTGGCATTCAGGAATCTCAAGAAAATTTTGGTCTTTTCCTTTTACCAATTGTAGTCGCCATCGCCGTCGTTACTATCGGACGAGCTTTTGCTATTTATCCTTTGTGTGCCATGTTTTCCCTCTCTGATTTGCGCGTCAAAATGACCCATCAACACGCTTTGTTTTGGGGCGGTTTGCGTGGTGCTCTTGCCCTCGCTTTGTCACTAGGACTACCACTTGAGATACCCCATCGCGCAGAAATTATTACTGTTACCTTTGGAGTTGTCGCCTTTTCGGTATTTGTGCAAGGGCTAACAATGCAGCCAATGCTACAAGCCTTGGGAGAGATTCCAACTTTAAACAAACCAGAAACTTAAATTATTAAACTTTGCCATGATAGAAACAACTAATGAGATTTCTCAAGCATCAAAACTGGTTTTAAATAATGGCGATCGCTTACTGCAAATCACTTTGATTTTGATCGCAGGAGGGGTAGCGCTATAGGAGTAACTTTTGAGTCAAATCCCCAAGTTAAAAAGGAAGAAGGTAGAAGGAGGAAGGATTTAGTTATCTAGGAGAGAAGGAAGAAGGTAGAAGGATTTAGTTATCTAGGAGAGAAGGAGGAATGTTTATACAGTCAGCTTTTTGGCTGAGCCATTGCGCCTGTAGGTTTGCCCAGCTCTCAAGAATCCCATCCCCAGAGCCTAGAGCGGGGTGGGGGTGTCAAAACTTGTAGTAAAATATTAAATTTAACGTTAAAGTGGCAAAGTCTTATTGCTAAAGGTTAAATTTTCTTAATAGGAACTTGCTCTGCAATTGATTAGACTTTACGATCCAGTAAAATAGATGGCAATTAAATTCCTAGTCCTTTAAGCACTGACCTAGATTCGGTGTCAGATTTCGCTAGAGCAGTAGCACGTCTTTTCTATTTTGCCTTTGGAGGTTGCGGCATTTGTGTAAAAAATCTCCGTTTTCTGGTTCGGCTGGTGTGTTAGCACGAATGCTCAAGCCTTTACTAGCGGACACTCTGGGCGGGTTTTGCAGACCAATTATCTTTCCCTTGCCAAAATTATCGGCTAAATCCGTCCATACTTATCAAAGTTTTGATTACAAAACCTAGTTGAGACAGACTGTTAACAAAAGGCGGCGCTGCTACACCGTCTGTCTGCCTAATTGTATGGCTGTTTTTATCTTTCATTTAAGGATTCTGGTTCATGGCTCTACATTCTCAAATTTCTCAATCCCTTTCAATTAAGGCTTCTGGGCTGGATACGGCGGCTCCAAATGAGTCGCGATCGCACGATCCCAGTCGCACGGCTACGGGGGTTTATGTGGCAGTTCACGGTCACTTCTACCAACCACCTCGCGAAAATCCTTATCTGGACGCGATCGAGCGCCAACCGGGGGCGGCTCCTTTTCACGATTGGAATGAACGCATCCACCATGAATGTTACCGTCCGAATGCTTTTGCTCGGATCTTGAACGATCGCGGGGAACTGGTGGGGATCGTTAATAACTATGAGTATCTGAGTTTCAATATCGGCGCAACGCTGATGAGTTGGCTGGAACGCTACGATCGCGAGGTTTACGAGCGGATTTTGGAGGGCGATCGCAAGAGTTGCGAACGTTTGGGCAAGGGCAATGCGATCGCTCAAGTCTACAACCACATCATCATGCCTCTGGCTAATGAGCGGGACAAGCACACCCAAATTCGCTGGGGGATCGCTGATTTCCGATCGCGCTTCCACCGCGATCCCGAAGGAATGTGGTTAGCAGAAACGGCTGTAGACTACGCCACCCTTGAAGCTTTAGTTGCTCAAGGCATCCGCTTCATTGTCTTGGCACCATCTCAAGCCGAACGCTGCCGCCCGTTGCCCAATGCCGACGATCCCAACCCGGAATGGCACGAAGTTGGGGGTTCCCAAATCGATCCCACTCGCCCCTACCGCTGTTACCTGAAACCGTCACTGAGCGCAACAGAAACACTCAGCACTCAACACTTCAGCCGCCGCACTCGCTCTAAATCCCAAATTCCTAGTCCCAACGCGCCTTACATTGATATCTTTTTCTACGATGGCCCGATCTCGCGGGATATGGGTTTTAGCGATGTTCTCAGCAATTCCCATCACTTTGCAGGGCGTTTGGGTCAAGCGGTACGCGGGGATCACCGTCCCGCTCAATTGATCGCAGTTGCTACTGATGGGGAAACTTTCGGCCACCACAAAGGCGGTACGGAAAAGTGTCTAGCATATAGTTTCACTGAGGAGTTTCCTCGCCGCAATTGGACGGTGACTAATTTTGCCCATTATTTGAGCATTAACCCTCCGAGTTGGGAAGTGGAACTGAAGCCTGTAACCGCTTGGAGTTGTGCTCACGGGGTAGATCGTTGGCAGGAAGACTGCGGTTGCGGTGGTGGTGGCGAATGGAATCAAAAATGGCGGCGGCCGTTGCGGGATAGCCTGAATTGGCTCAGGGATCGATTGATTCCGATTTATGAGGGGGCGGGGCGGAAGTTTTTTACTGATGTTTGGGCGGCGCGGGATGAGTATATTGAGGTGCTGCGCGATCGCTCTGTTGCTAATGTTAATAGCTTTTTGAGTAAACACTGCGATCGCGAACTTGATGCCACAGAACGGGTAGACGCTTTGCGGTTGTTGGAAATGCAGCGCCACGCCTTATTAATGTTCACTAGCTGCGGCTGGTTTTTTGAGGAGATTTCGCGGCCGGAAGGAGTACAAATTCTGCGCTACGCGGCTCGCGCTTTGGAATTGGCGGCGGATATTTCTGGGATACACTTAGAGGCAGAATTTGTGCAACGCCTAGCCCTCTCACCAAGCAATGTTGAATTTTTCAAGACAGGCGCACAAGTTTATCGCCATCTAGTTGTGACTGCCCAAATCAGTCTAGAGCAAGTGGCAGCTCATTATGCAATTAGTTCTCTGTTTACTACTTTCGCCCGCGAACAGCAAGTTTACTGTTATCAGGCGCAGCAGCTAGATTACCAAATGCAGCGGATGGGTTCTCTTTCCCTGGCGGTGGGCCAGGTGCAATTGACATCAGAAATCACTCAGGAAACTCAGGTTTTTGTGTTTGCTGTGTTTCACTTAGGCGGCTGGGATTTCCACTGCTGCATTCAGCCTTTTGGCGGTCGCAAGTCTTATACTTTGCTCAAAGAACGGTTGTTCGGAGTTTTGCAAGAAGCTTCTGCGGCTCAGGCAATTCTGGAAATGGTGCGATTGTTCGGGGATCAATCGTTTAGTTTGCGGGATTTATTTGCTGAGGAAAGACACCGAATTATGGGGCTTTTGAGTCAGGAAACTTTGACAAGGTTGGATCAGCTTTACAGTCAAGTTTACCGCGATAATTACGGCGTGATGATGGCTTTCCACCGCGATGAGTTGACTGTTCCTGCTGAGTTGCGGGTGGCGGCTGAGGTGGCTTTGGGACATCGCTGCTTGACAGCGGCGAAGGCTCTTGTTGCCGATAATTTGGAGGGAGATTTGGGTTTGGCGACGCTGGCTCAATTGGAGGCGATCGCGGCGGAAGCTAATCAACTTCGCTGTCAGGTGAATATTCCAGAGGTGAGGCAAATTTTGGAACGGTTGTTATTGCGATCGCTCGACGCAATGCTAAAAGAAGAAAATACCGCCACCATAGAAGCTCAAATTGACTTCATAGAAAGACTGATTGCTCTGGGAAATAAACTCAATCTCGGCTTATCTCTCGATCGCGTACAAGAGTTGTATTTCCAATCGCTTTACAGTCAAATTGTCCCCCTGTGTTTGGGGTGGCTGCAACGCCAAACTGCTCAAATGATAACGCCAGATGAAGGAGAAGCTCCTAGCGATAATTCTGCCTTAGCTTGTATTGAAGCAGGAACTCGCTGGGAGTTACCTCAAATTCGGAAGTTATTGGAGTTAGGTCAAAAGTTAGCTGTCGATGTTAGTGGCTGGTTGAAGTTGTTGCCTTAGTTTTTGTAAGTTACAAATAAACTGGGACTTTCTGTTATGAAAATCTCAGTTTATTGCTAACTTCTAAGGGCACTGAAACAAATTTCAAGCCCAAACAACAGATAAACTCTCAATAATAGGATAACAACACACAAATTATTTTACTCTATTTAGTTTGGTATCGAACGGCACAGAAATTTGGTTTCTATAATTTTTTTTGACTGGATGTGTAAAGTGGCACCATTAAAAAAGATTTTTCTGCACGAAAAACAATTATGGCGATTCGGAAAAGGAGATTATAATGATTTTGCTTTTTACTTTGGTAATCATAGTGAGAAACTTCAAATAAATTTACATTTAACTCAATAATATATGTTTTTCATTGTCAAAAAATTACAAATTTATGAGTTATATAAAATGTCAAAGCTATTTACACATAACAGCAAATGAAAGTTGGGAACTAATTAAGCAAGTTGTACCACCGGAAATTTTTGAAACATACAAGTTTGGAAAGGGGCCAAATTGGAAAATGCGTATCTTAAAAAGGGGACTACGAGAACTAGGATTATCAGAAGATATGTTAAGCATTGGTTGGCAGAGAGCATACTATCGTTGTCCACTAGCAGAAAATTGGAATGAATATTTATTAGGAGAGACAAATTCTGTCGTGTGGCGAGAATTTACACAAAAAGACTTAGTAACTTATTGGCATCAAAGATGGGTTACTCCTAGAATAGATGCGCTGCAAAGCAAACTAGATGGGGAGTTAACCTAAT
>DATGYA010000490.1:0-2699 GCA_035298405.1 Kamptonema sp.
AATTACTTTAAGCAGCTTCAACGCATCATTTTGCCGCAAGCAATTAAGATGTCAATTCCCCCGACTGTAGGCTTTGCCGTGCAAGTAATTAAAGGCACATCTTTAGCATCTGTTATCGGCTTCGTAGAATTAACTCGCTCGGCGACAGCCATCAGCAATGTCACTTTTAAACCCTTCTTGGTGTTTACAATAGCGGCTGTAATTTATTTCTGCTTGTGCTTTCCCCTCTCGCTTTGGAGCAAACACTTAGAACAGAAGTTTGCTTACAAATACTAAGATATCTCTGCACACCTAATTCTCACTATTTCTGCACAACTTATCAGGAGAAAATCATGTTTTACAGACTTTTTAAACGCCTAAATATGCGCTTTTCTTTGCCAATATCATTAACAAAACCACTAACAATGTTAGCAGTTAGTTTAGTGGTAATCTTCAGTATAGCATCTTGTTCTGGCGGCAGTTCTATCACCTCTAAACCTGTTGTTGGCGACGTTACAGCCAGTCAAGCAGCAGCCGCACCGAGTCAAATTACGGCAGTAGGAAGTTCCACTCTCGATAAAATTATCAGTGCTGGTAAAGTGAGAATTGCCGTTCCTCAAGATTCTCCACCTTTTGGATCTGTGGGTACAGATATGCAGCCTCAAGGCTACGATATTGATGTTGCAAAGATGCTTGCAGAATCCTTAGAAGTGAAATTAGAATTAGTTCCCGTCACCAGTACCAACAGGATTCCGTACTTGCAAAGCGATCGCGTAGATTTGGTAATTTCTAGTTTAGGTGCAACTCCTGAGCGAGCTAAGTCGATTTACTTTTCTATTGCTTACGCTCCTTTCTATTCTGGTATTTACGGTTTTCCCGGTATTAACGCCTCATCTTATACCGATTTATCAGGCAAGACTGTAGGAGTTACGCAAGGATCTTTAGAAGATATTGAATTGGCTAAACGCGCTCCCAAAGACATACAAATTAAGCGCTTTGAAGACAATAGCACCACCGCTTCAGCGCTCTTAGCCGGACAAATTGAACTGATGGCAACAGGTAATACGATCGCCAACAAAATCAGCAAAGATAATCCCGATAAAAAGATTGAAAACAAGTTCGTGATGAAAAATTCACCTTGCTACATCGGCGTGCGTCGAGGCGATTTAGATTTGCTGCAATGGGTGAACGTATTTGTCACCAATAAGCGACTCTCAGGCGATTTGAGCGAACTATCTAAGAAATGGTTTGGTGAGCCACTGCAACTACCTACTTTTTAAGGACGAAGCCAGGGAAAATTTGTAGGCACAGACTGAGAACAAATCAACAAGAATCGCTACTAAATTAGGAAGAAAAAAATGACACAATCTCAACCCCTCTCAACTTCCATCGAGCCGACATTAAACAAAGCAGAAGCGATGATTACTGCTAAGGATGTCGAGAAGTGGTACAGCAATAATTTTCATGTTTTACGCGGCGTTAGCATGACAGTAAATCAAGGGGAAGTAGTCGTAATTATGGGGCCGTCAGGTTCGGGTAAATCTACCTTTATCCGCACGTTTAATGCTTTAGAAGATTATCAAAAAGGGAGCATTGAAATTGATGGAATTAAGCTAACGCACAACTTGAAAAATATTGAAGCAATTCGCCGCGAAGTGGGAATGGTTTTTCAACAATTCAATTTATTTCCTCACCTAACGGTGTTAGAAAATGTGCAGCTTGCACCCGTTGAGGTTCGCGGTTGGAGCAAAGCAAAAGCGAGAGAAATTGCCTCAGAATTATTAGAGCGAGTGGGGATTTTGAGTCAAGCGCATAAATTCCCCGGTCAACTTTCTGGGGGACAGCAGCAACGGGTGGCGATCGCGCGTGCTTTAGCCATGCAACCGAAGATTATGTTATTCGATGAACCAACGTCTGCACTTGACCCGGAGATGGTGCGGGAGGTACTGGATGTGATGCGATCGCTCGCTAGCACCGGCATCACAATGGTTTGCGTAACCCACGAAGTAGGTTTTGCTCGTGAAGTTGCCGATCGCATCGTGTTTATGGCCGAAGGTTTGATTGTCGAAGAAGCCACCCCCCAGGACTTTTTTAACAATCCCAAGCACGAACGTACTAAGCAATTTCTAGCACAGATTTTGCATTAATGTACATTTTCTAGTTACTATCAACCAGGATTTTATGTCACACATAGAAGTTCACCAAATGGATGAAAATGTTGTACAAAAGCGGCACAAATTGATTTATGGCTTAAACGATAATCCGCCATTTTTAGATGCTCTTTTTGTCGCATTGCAGCACGTCGGCGCGATTTTTATCCCCATCGCCACACCCGGTTTAATTATCTGCGGTGCTTTAAACTTTGATGTTAAGACTACCAGCTATATTCTGGGAATGTCCCTCTTTGTATCGGGAATTGCCACATTTATTCAAGCCAGAAGATTTGGGCCAGTCGGCTCTGGTTTACTCAATATTCAAGGTACAAGCTTTGCCTTTGTCAGCGCCATTGTTGCCGTAATCTCCACCTCTCAAGAGAGTGGAAAAACTCCTGAACAGACAATAGCACTGGTATTAGGACTATGCTTTTTCGGCTCCTTTATCCCTATAATTCTTAGTCGTTTCTTACACCTGACGCAAAAGATTTTTACCCCCTTAGTCACAGGAACGACAGTAACTTTAATTGGTCTAACCCTGATTAAAGTCGGAATGTTCTATATGGC
>DATGYA010000491.1:0-6325 GCA_035298405.1 Kamptonema sp.
CTAACGAATTAGGCCGCGCTATTCCTCAACCGAAAAGCCGCTTGATATTTGCGTAGTTGAATTAGCATTTCCATCTCCCTGAAGACCTACTGGATGTGCTACAATCCCTAATTAAAGGTCGTTTAGTCCCCGATAAAATAACAACAATATGACTACCTTGACTCTCAACCTCAACCCCATTATTAAACTGACAGACGATCAATTTTTTCAACTCTGTCAAGAAAATGAGAATATTAGATTAGAACGCACGGCCAAGGGAGAATTAATTATCATGCCACCAGCAGGAGGAGAAACTGGAAACCGTAATGCCGGATTAAATGCACAGGTTTGGATGTGGAACGATAAAAATAAACTGGGTGAAGTATTTGATTCCTCTACTGGTTTTAAGCTTTCCAATGGTGCAAATAGATCCCCTGATGCTGCTTGGGTAAAATTAGAACGATGGAATGATTTAACTCCTGAACAAAAAAAGAAATTTCCCCCTTTGTGCCCAGATTTTGTCGTCGAGTTACTTTCTCCTAGTGATAGTTTGAAAGAAACACAGGATAAAATGAGAGAATATCGAGATAATGGTGCGCTTTTGGGTTTGTTAATTAATCGGAAAAATAGGCAAGTAGAGATTTATCGATCCGGTGCAGAAGTTGAAGTTTTGGATAATCCTACTCAGGTATCATGCGATTCAGTTCTCCCTGGTTTTGTGTTAAACTTAGCATCAATTTGGTAGGCAGTTGACCAATCTATTGACAAAAAAGCTATCGCTCAAAAGCTGCAAAAAATGGCAATATGAGCGAATTAATGTCTACTGGCTAATTACAAAAAAGCACTCGGTAAAGCTTCCCAAACCTTGCCGACAAAATCCCTCAATTGCCGATGAGCAATAACAGCATCCTTCTCTTCACTCTCAAGCAACTGTAACTCAGTCAAAAACGCGATCGCCTCCGTATCTATCACCACCCGAAACAAACTCAGCGGCCAGAGCAAATCCGATCCCCCCCGCAAATCCCATAAAATATGCTTCCTATCCGCGACAGAATCACCCAATGAGGTAAATTCCACCAACATCAAAGGGCGTGCCCAGCACAACCCACGCACTGAAACCACTTGAATTATCTCAGCGTACAGACACCTACCCCCAAATTCCAAACAGACAATTTGGTTAGGCTGAAAATTTGAGAGCAAATCAATTGATGCAGACATCTGGGAACAAAAACAGATCCTTAACAGTCATTTTCCTTGAGAGCCATTTCCAAATCAGCCGTTAACAATTGTGCCTCCTTTTTGGCACTACCTCCCCTAGAATAATCAGCCGCCGACAGCGGAGCACCGATAGTAATTTTCACCCTCGAACCCCAACGGGGAATGCAGGGGTGGTATCTAATGCTTATAGGTACAATCTTAACGCCCAAACCGGGATGATTTGATTCCGCTTGGAGTGCTAAGCGAGCCAAACCAGGCTTTAGGGGGTGAACTTCACGATCTTGAAAAATGCCACCTTCAGGAAAAATCGTCAACATCTGCTTCTCCAGAAGAAGTTCTACCCCATGACGGAGAGTACCAATCGCTGGATGTTTTGGATCGACTGGAAAACCCCCCAAGTGTTTAATAAACCAACCTTGGAGCCCGAGCACCTCATTGGCAGATACCATAAAGCGCAAATCTCGCCCCGTAACGTGCCTGCCAGTAGCGTAAGGCAACATCAGCGCATCCCAGCGAGAACGGTGAGTAGGGGCTAATATCGTTGGCCCCGATCTCGGCAGATGCTCCTGACCGCTCACATCAATACTGCGAAAATAAAAGGGCAGAACGAAGTAGCGACCCAAGGGATAGACCAACGGGGCCAACCAAGGAGCAACATGAGAGTTAGTTAAAGTCACCTTGGCAGGCATTTGCGTTATTAAAGAGGAATTAGTGTTGGAGTCAAGGGTAATCATAGCGGTATAGCTCAAAGCGATCGCGCTTTGCTGAAGACTTTCTGACTCTAAAGTAAAATTTTTAACAAATCTTTTGTTTTCTGAAAGGGCCACTTTTGCTATTGTCAACCAGCAGCACAACAGCACAAAACTAAAAAGTTTGCGTAGCTGGGCGGCGATGCTTTGCAAACCAAGACTGTAACTGTTCCCGACACTCAGACTCCATAATGCCGCCGAGTACAGACAAAGAATGAAAAGAACAAGCACTATCAGGAATGTTAGCCACAGTGCGAATTGTGCCAGATTTGGGATCGTCTACTCCGTATACCAACAAACCAATCCGAGCTTGAGCGATCGCCCCAGCACACATCGGACAAGGTTCCAGAGTAACATAGAGCGTACAAAAGTTAAGATGCCAATCTTGTAGGGCAATGCCAGCGGCTCGCAGAGCTAAAATTTCAGCATGGGCTGTAGGATCGCAATCTCGCTCTCGCCGATTTTGCGCCTGTGCAATCAACTGACCTTTGCGATCGACGAGCGCAGCACCCACAGGTACTTCTCCAGCATCCCCCGCTCTCTGAGCCAATTCTATAACTCTACTCATCCATTGGCGGTGGGTCAGGTAAGTAGCATCACGAATCGGTGGCAAATTTTTGGAGTTGAACATACTTGCGTCACAGAAAACACTTAATATGATCTGATAACCTGCGATCGTTACCGAATCGACAGTTATTTTTAATTATGGACACCACACTAATTAGTTTTGAAGTAGTCGATCTACTATCGCGCATTAGCGGACAAAGACTCCGCCCCCAAGATATCTCCCCTTTAGTGGTCTTCGTCGCCGCTCTAATTTCAGTTTTGCGGGGAGTAATCATTATAGATAGGACTGTCGCCGTCGAAGAAGAAGAACGACTGCAAAAGACTCTTAAAGCCTTTGTCAATGCAGAGCGCGATCGCATTCCCCTAATCCAGCGAATCCTCAAAGGCGTTGCCAAGCAGCAAGTTTACTTCAACCCCACAGAACTCGTAACATTAACAAGTTTATTTTCCGACTCAGAAAAGCTGCTATTAATTGGCTTCGGCTATGAAATGTCAGCCGCTGACGGAGAGTTCGATATGCGAGAGCAAATGTACCTACAATCCATTGCCCACCGCCTCGGAATCGACCCTCGCTACACAGCAGTCTTAGATACGATCTTTGCAAAAGAAGGAAACATTGACCGAGAAGCCCTTGACGAAGTTCAAATTTTACTAGACCCCGCTGAATTTGAGTCGCACAATCCTGTCTTCGCTAAAGCAGCAAAGCACTTGCTCTCTCTGTTAGTAAAACAATAATTAATTCCCCGATGCAAATTGAATGGCAAACCGCCAAAACCTACGAAGATATCCTCTACCACAAAAGCAACGGCATCGCCAAAATTACCATAAATCGCCCCCATAAACGTAACGCTTTCCGTCCTAAAACCGTTTTTGAACTCTGCGACGCTTTTGCCAACGCCCGTGAAGATACCGATATCGGCGTTGTTTTGTTTACAGGTGCAGGCCCTCATACTGATGGGAAATACGCTTTTTGTGCTGGCGGCGACCAAAGCGTTCGTGGGTCAGGCGGATATGTAGACGAAGCCGGGATTCCCCGCTTGAACGTACTAGACTTACAACGTCTGATCCGTTCAATGCCTAAAGTTGTCATTGCCTTAGTTGCAGGTTACGCGATCGGAGGAGGGCACGTTTTGCACCTAATTTGTGACCTCACTATCGCTGCTGAAAATGCAATTTTTGGACAGACTGGCCCCAAAGTTGGTAGTTTTGACGGCGGATTTGGGGCCAGTTATCTGGCGAGAATTGTCGGGCAGAAAAAAGCACGGGAAATTTGGTTTTTGTGTCGCCAGTACACGGCACTGCAAGCTCAAGAAATGGGTTTAGTTAACTGCGTTGTGCCGGTAGAACAGTTGGAAGCTGAAGGTATTCAGTGGGCCAATGAAATTTTGGACAAAAGCCCGATCGCGATTCGTTGTTTGAAAGCTGCTTTTAATGCTGACTGCGATGGTCAAGCTGGTTTGCAAGAATTAGCGGGTAATGCTACCTTGCTATACTACATGACTCAAGAGGGAGCGGAAGGCAAACAAGCATTTTTGGAAAAGCGGCAGCCAGATTTTCGGCAATTTCCTTGGCTACCATAGGTACAGAAATGGCTAATGGCTAATGGCTAATGGCCAATTGCTAATGGCTAATAATTGGTTATTGGCGTAATTTTTTTAAGCTTGTGAGTTGTTAAAGTTAAATTCAACGATCGCATTTTATTTATTTGCTTGAGTTTGCCTATGAGGTTAAACTAAAGCCGCGCTACTTGGGCTGAGATTTCAGCTAAAGCTGGTCGCGCGGTTTCGTGAGGCTTAATCTCAGAAGTTGTGAGAGGGATCGCACCTCGCAAGTTCGCTGCGTGCTGCTGCGAGAGTACCACTTCTTCTATCTCTTCCCAGCAAGGAGCAAAGGGCGGGATCGCCAAAGCACAAGCAGCCCATCCGCTTTGAACCGGAACATTGAGCTGCTGGCAAACACCGCCACGTCTTCCTTCTGGGGTATAATACCTACAGTGGCGGCAAGCTGAAGTTAAAGAGGTTTTCATAAAAATTCCGTTGGCGCATAATCTTTCACTTGTTTAATTTTGCAGTGTTCGATCAACTCCTCTAAGAGTACCCAAGCCTTTATTCTGTCTGGATTAGAGCGATCCCCAACCAAATATTGCCTTAATAATTTATTTAGAATCTTGTTATATATAGAAACAATTAAGTAATAAGTCAATGGCTGGTAGGTAAAAAAGCGAGGCGGAAATATAAAAAACCAGTGGGGATCAAACTAAACATCAAGCATCACACTAGCTCTTGAGATGGAAAATGATCCAAAAGCCAGGATTAAAAAGAGAAAATTAAGGGGTGATGAGTAGTGAAATCACAAATTGTGTAGCAAATTTAACTATATTTTTAAACGATGTAATGGCTGCTAGCAGTTTCACAACAGATTGTGTAGCAAATTTAACGGATTTTTTAACTGATTTACATGGCTGTGACCAGCAACCAGTGAGTAGTGAGCAGCAACCTAATACTCTAAAGTTCTAAAATCGATGAAGATGTGGTAGGAGTTTTCCCATGAGTAAGCGTGCTTCGGTTGAATCCCCGGATAAATTATCCCCAAATCAAATCAAGCCTGCTCTACAGGCGGTTATGGGGTGTTTAGACGTAAATCTGGAAGAAGAATTGAGCCATTATCGGCGGCAGCGAAAGCGCTCGCAACAGTGGGTAGCGCCATCGGCTAGTTTTGGGAGTGGGCAGAGTCCACATTCCATAGATTTAAGTTCTCCGGCCGCCGATAACAAGCAACTCGAAGTGCTTCCGGCTCCTTCACCAGAGAAAAAGCTGCGACAGGGTATTCAATTCGAGACGCGATCGCCTTCGCAACTAGCGATCGCGGACAATAACTCAAACCCCACCCTGACATCAAGCGGAGGCGATCGTGCCGTGACTAAACCAGCTAACAGCTTGACGGCCCCTGATGATTACCTCGCATCCAGCGAAGAACTTCTAAAAAGTTTGGACTCGCAACCACCCGCAGCCCAGACGGAACGCAGTTTAACCGCAAGTTTGTTTACTCCTTTGGGACTAAGCTCAATGCTGCTGTTCCTGCTCTCCTGCATCGCTCTCGGTTATACAGTCATTAATCCATCTATTCTGGCTAACTTAGGCTTAAATCGTTGGCTAGGGCAAAATAGTCCTACCCCTGGGGCAAGTCCTATTACTACCGCAACAACCGACAATAGTAATAACTTGGAGCTTCCGAAGGCTCCCAATTTAGCTTCTAAGGAGTTTGTGGAACTAGATTTGAGCACTCTGAGCAATGTCAAGCCGACTCCGAGTTTTATTCCTCTACCATCACCCAAACCTTCAATACCCCCAACTCCTAAGCCAGTGGCTGGGGTAAGTTTGCCTAGCCCAATACCAGGAACATCTGAGAATACAGCAAATACAGACAGTGAGGGACTTAACAATCTCAGCAGAGTTTTACTTCCTAAGCGATCGCCAACACCACCAATTCCACAGCCATTAGCTCCAAGTTCATCAGTTCCTAAGACTGCGGCATCCTCAACCGCGACACCATCAACTGTGACATTAAATCCTGGCATTCCAGTAAAAGCTCAAGACGGCTACTATTACGTGGTGTTAGATTACAGCAATGAAACATCTTTAGAGCAGGCACGAAAAGCGGTTCCAGATGCTTATGTCCGCGACTTTCCAAATGGTGTCAAGATCCAGATGGGGGCTTTAGTCGATCCTAAATCCGCTGAGCGTTTGGTGAAAGAACTTCAAGAAAAAGGTGTTACGGCTAAATATTATCAGCCGTAAGTGAGGGAGATGGGG
>DATGYA010000492.1:0-1657 GCA_035298405.1 Kamptonema sp.
AATTACTCCCTGAAATCGAAAAAGCGCTAATTCAATGGTTTGACCCTTGCTTAAACCGAACTTGTAGGAAGATCCAAAGCTTGCCGAAAAAAGGGAGCATGAAGAACCTAATCAAGCCATTCCTAGACGAAAGGAGCATAACCCCTTACCGTTTTTGGCAAACCACTAAAATTAGCCGGGTCACAGCCTACAGGCTTTATAACGATCCGACCTACATTCCGGGTGCGGACGTTTTGACAAACATTTGCGACACCTACAAAATCCAGCCGGGTGTTGTGCTGCTATGGACTCCAGAAGAGGGGAGTAAGGAGAATAATGAAGCAAAAGAAACCATCACCACTCATTTGTCTGGCGACACACCGCCAAAAAAGAAGCAAACAAAAATGGGTAGAGCAAAAGGACAGATTGTACATTTCCCTAGCCACAAAGCCAGCTAGTCCACCAAATAAATTGCCCCTAGATGTGTCCAGCATCCAGGGGCATGGTTACTCCCACTTAAATCAATTCAGAAGCAGTAACATGATTAACTTATCAGTTTTTGAGTTCGACTCTGAATCTATCGAAATTACCGTTGTCAACAATGAACCTTGGTTTAATGGTGCCCAGACAGCTAAGGCGCTAGGATACACTAACCCGGCAGAAGCCTTGCGAGATAACGTTTCCGGTAAATATAGCCAGCAGCTAGATTTAGGTCGTCGCGGGAAACAGCCTTTATTTATCAACGAATTTGGGCTTTATCAGTTGATAATGCGGTCAAATCTACCCAAGGCCGAGCGGTTCCAAGAATGGGTTTTTGAAGAAGTGCTCCCAAGCATCCGCAAAACCGGAACGTACTCAGTAAACCCTCCTGCTCCTGCACTCACTCAAATCCAGGTGCTAGCAGCGATCGCTCAGCAGATGGCAGATCAAGAGCGCCGTCAGTTAGAGCAGGAGCAACAGCTCAAACAACAGGCGGAAGCTTTGGCTCAGATTGCTGCTAACAAGCAACAGGCAGAAGAGGCATTGGCTGCTCTCCCGTTGTCGAAAGAACCTGCCGCTGAGATTCCCATACGGGGACGGATTAACAAAATTGTCCGCAGCTACGTAGACAGAACCCATGCTGCTTACGATACCGTGTGGGGCAAGCTCTACCAAGAACTTTACTACCGCTATAGCTTTGATGTGAATGCACGGTGCAAGAATAGCAAACGCTCGAAACTCGATCAAATAGAAGCGAACGGGATGCTAGACAAACTGTACGCGATCGCCTCCGAAGTTTTAGCTTAGCCGACATTATGAGGGGTGTTAATCGCCTATCCCAACTAACACCCCTATAAACATTTGCTCGCTAAAGTTCTCATCTTCACTCAAACAATTAAGACCATGCTAAAAGTTGATACTGTCATTGTTGGCAATATCTTTATACCTCGCTACCGATGGTGCGGCGATCGCCAAAACCCACTTACCGAAGCCGATAAAAAGCAATTAGCCGCCGCAAAAATGCCAACAGTTAATGCTTTGATGAGTCAGTTAGAACTGATGGATGATGTTTACTGGGTTTCGGGGGCTAATGATGATGTGGCGATATCTGAGGAGTTTTATTTTTTAGAAGCGGTTGAGGCTGCGGCTTGGATCGAACTCAACCCAAGCGTGTACTACTACGGCAGCAACAAAGGTT
>DATGYA010000493.1:0-5208 GCA_035298405.1 Kamptonema sp.
ATACTTGCTTGATCGCAAGCAATTGTACGGGCGCTACGAACGATCGCATTAATTTTATAAGTATCTGACAATTGAGCTGTCATTACCAGCAAGTCATCTCCCCGCAAGCTGTGAATAATTACTTCTACCGCTCGTAACAAACCAGAACTAAGGCTAACAATACCAAAATAAGTTTCTTTTGGTAAACTATTAACAAGCTGAATTTCCTTAGCATAATCATAAATGTCAACGGGAATGACACGCACAGATCGAGGAGCCGCGATCGCCTCTGCTTCCCCAATAAAATAACGGCTAGTCACCACAGTCCCCGAAGGAACTTGATCGATAACTTGAGCTAGCTGTTCCATTGGCACCAATTGCACCGGAATCTGTAATGCTTGTTCTAATTCCTGAGTCATCAACTCGCCAATACCAATATCTTGAGTCGGTGCAGTCACTAAAACTCTCGCGCTACACCGTAACCGCCAGTCAATTTCTCCCAGAAACAGTTCCCTAGCTTGGCTGAGAGTGCAACCTTGTCCCAGTAGTTGGTCGAGGCTTTGCTGCACGATCTTATCCGCTTGAGGATATTGTTCGAGAATGGGAGATTTTCGGGTACTACCGCCTTCGTTACCTTGAGCCCGGACATAAATGCCTGAACCCGCTTGAGCTTCTACCAGTCCTGTCTGCTCTAGTTGCCGATAAACTTTACTAATCGTATTTCGGTGCAGGCCTGTCTGCATCGCTAGCTGTCTGGTGCTGGGCAAGCGGTGGCCGGGGGGAAATTGCCGTGAGGCGATCGCAAACCTGATTTGATTAAACAATTGGCTAGATGCCGGGATGTCGCTGTCTGCTTGAATCTGAAACTGAACCATCCTAGAAACTCCAGGGAGTGGGATAAAAAATTTTTAAAGGCAATTATGCCGTGTATATCATTGCGAACATACCTTAGCTATAGCATAATCTTTGAGCGGGATATTAGTTAATTTGGTTCTTAAAAAACAAAACGCTTTAGGTGCGAACTTCAGCCAACATCAATAAGCGACGAAAGCGGTTGCTATACCTCATCCCTCATCCTTCTTCCTTCTTCCTTCTGCTATAATCGCCATGACAGAGTTAAAAATTCATACAGCTAACGTCACAGTCACCAACAGCGACTTGCAAATAGCTGCTTACCTCGCTCAACCTACAGCCCAGGGGCAATTTCCAGCAGTTATAGTCATTCAAGAAATCTTTGGAGTCAACGCCCACATTCGCGAAGTCACAGAACGAATTGCCAAACAAGGGTATGTCGCGATCGCCCCAGCCATCTACCAGCGCCAAGCCCCAGGCTTTGAAACAGGCTACACTCCAGAAGACATCAAAATTGGCAGACAGTACAAAGACCAAACCAAAGCCTCAGAACTCCTCAGCGACATCCAAGCCACCATAGACTACCTCAAAAATTTGCCCTCCGTCAAAACAGATAGTTTCGGCTGCATCGGCTTCTGTTTCGGCGGCCACGTCGCCTACCTCGCCGCCACTTTACCCGATATCAAAGCCACAGCATCGTTCTACGGCGCAGGCATTGCCACCATGACCCCCGGCGGTGGCGCTCCCACCATCACCTGTACAGCAGACATTAAAGGCACTCTCTACGCATTTTTTGGGACGCAAGATGCTAGCATCCCCTCAAACCAAGTTGAACAAATCGAGGCAGAGTTGCAAAAACATCGTATCTCCCACCAAATTTTCCGCTACAACGCCGAACATGGCTTTTTCTGCGACCATCGCAGCAGTTACAGCTCTACAGCAGCAACAGACGCTTGGCTTAAGGTGAAACAACTATTTGAGCAGAAACTTTAACAGTCTTTACTCATATAGCAGAAGGAAGAAGGAAGAAGGAAGAAGGATGAGGTAAGAATAGCAAGGGTTTCGGCAATCAAGATCGTCCTAACCGTCAGGGCGGTTGCTATAACTCAAAACTCATCACTCAAAACTCAAAACTCAAACTCCTCAACCCCCCCAGATTGGTTATATTGAGGTAGCCCACTATTTTGCTCTTTCTGCTCTCGCCCATTAAAGGCGAATTCGGAAGGCAGTAGTCAGCAGCCTGGTTTAATTTCAGTTTTCTTTAATTCAATAGACATGAATTCCAAATCGACAGGTTCTCAAGGCGCAAAAGCATCCTTTTCGATGGACGATTTTGCCAAAGCCCTCGAACAGCATAATTACGAGTTTCAGAAGGGGCAGGTAGTGCGTGGCAGAGTTGAAGAGCACGACTCCAACGGCGCGTACATAGACATCGGCGCTAAATCTCCAGCTTTTCTCCCTCTCCAAGAGGCCGCCTTGAGAGGGGTAACAGACCTAGAGAAACTTCTGCCTTTGGAAGAGGAACGAGAATTCCTAATTATCCGCGACCAAAATGAAGATGGTCAAGTCACCCTTTCCCTACGCCAGTTGGAAATCAAGAAAACATGGGATCAGGTGACAGAAATGTTTAACACTAAAGCCGTAATTCAGGTGCGTGTTACTGGTCACAATAAGGGCGGCTTAACGGTAGATGTAATGGGAATGCGGGGATTTATTCCGCGATCGCACGTCATGGAACGGGACAACTTACAGTCTCTCGTCGGTCAACAGATCAGCGTTACTTTTTTGGAAGCAGATCGCGAAAAAGAAAAACTCGTGCTCTCCCAGCGTACAGCTACTAAAACTGCCAGCTTTAGCCAATTAGAAATCGGTAAACTTGTCGAAGGCAAAATCAGCAGCATCAAGGATTTTGGAGCATTCCTCGACTTTGAGGGTGTCACAGGTTTGTTGCACATCAAGCAAGTCAGCCAAAAGTACATCAACAATCTGGAAAAGGTATTTACTGTTGGTCAAGAGATCAAAGCTATGATCATTGACCTCAACGAAGAACGAGGTCGGATTTCCCTTTCCACCAAGATATTAGAAAGTTTTCCAGGGGAAATAGTACAGAAAATAGATGAAATGATGGCTAATGCCGAAGAGCGTTCTGAGAAAGCTAGAAAAACTTTGCTTGAGTCTGGGGAAAGTGGTAATTAAGCAACAAATCCTAAAAATGTGTAAGTAAATAAAACTTACTTTCTCGATTTTTCCAACCCTCCTTTCTTGTAGGGTCGTACCCTTCTCTAAAGAATTGGGCAACCACAGAAGGCTGCCCCTACAAGAATGAAACAGCAGTCCTATTTCTAAAAAGGAATTGGATCGTAATCAGGACTATCACCTTCATCAGTACCAACCATTGGTGCGATCGGAGCCGGATTTGGGGATTGGCGGGGTGTATTTGATTCCCAATTTTGACTGTCGCCAGACCCATTAGCTGTAGTAGAAACAGGGTTTGGACTCCGATTGCGCGAACCTAGAGGTACTACATTATTAGGAGCAGCAGATGATGCAGTTGTCGGTTCTGTTCCCTCATTCGATGTATTTCCAGAAGAAAAAGATGTCATCCCTACCGTTCCCAGGCCGTAAACCTTTTGAGCAGTTAATTCAGCCCGTTTTTCCTTGAATCCTTCGGGTTTTCGCTCAAATGTAATCATGCTCAAGCGACCTTCAATAATAACGCGATCGCCTTGGTGATAATTCTCATGAATTTCTTGAGCCAAATTTCCCCATCCTACCACCTTCAAAGTTGATGGCGGATCTTCAGGTCGGCTACCTGGAAACTGCACAAGCATCTCAGCTATCTGAGATTGATTGTCAGAGGTGTAACGAAGTTGCGGTGCTTGAACTATCTCCGCCATCAAAATGCAGCTATTCATCAGTTATCTGTGGGTAATTGGTATTTGGTAATTGAGTAGTTATGAGTTACGTAATTTAATTTTAACTCAAAACTGGGTAGGTTTAAAAACAAATCTATTAATAATTACTCATTGAGAATTGCAATACCCAACAATTAGCCATTAGCCATTAGCCATTAGCAATTTATACTTCCTTTTCCAGTGCTTGAACTTGGTTAACAAAGTCGTGAATCCGACTGCGGTATTCCCTCAAACTCTGAACCACCCAATCGCGATCGTTACTGTTAGCAAAGATATGTACCAGAGGTTCGCTACCATCAGGCAAAATTAATACCCAATTGTCATTTTGGTAGTTAACAATTTTCACTCCATCCACCAATTCTAAATTGTCCGGCGAGTGAGATTCTACCAGATAGCGCATCAAAGCTCCCTTAATCGTCCAAGGACAACGCACAGTGTAACTGTGATGAGTTACGCGGGGTAGCGATTGCTTGATTTGTCCGAGCGATCGCTCTTGAATTGTCATCATCTCAATTACTTTAGCAACACAGAACATCCCATCAAAGCCGGGATGCAGTTGTGGGAAAATAAAACCCATATTACCACTGCCACCCAAAACCACATTCGGATTACTGTGAGCCGCCTCCATCAGCGCCGTTGGATTCGCCTTAGTGCGAATCACATTACTGTGATGGGCCCTTGCGATCTCTTCCACCGCCGAAGAAGTATGAACAGGAACCACCACCGTACCTCTAGGATGAGCAGTAAGCATCAAATTGACCATCAGCGCAGTCAACAGTTCTCCTCGAATGGCAATCCCAGATTCATCAACTAAAATTAGCTGTTCCCCATTGGCAGAAACCTGTACTCCAAAGTTAGCATTAAGAGCCTTAACCACGCGACCGAGTTGATCTAGCAAATGCTCCTTTTCTTCCTCTGGAAGTGATGTCTGCTTCAGACTAGCATTGAGCACCACAGCATCGCAGCCGAACTTAGCTAGCAATTGCGGCAGAATCGCCCCAGACACAGCATAAGCATAGTCAATCACTACCTTAGAATTACTGTAGCGAATTGCTTCAACATTCATCTGCCTTTCAAAGCTGCGACTATAAACATCTAGTGCTTGATTAAAGTACGCCATCTCCCCAATCTCAGAAATTTGTACTCGCCGCAAATCTTCCTTAAAATAAGCTCCTTCAATTTTTTTCTCAATAGCTTTCGTAATATTAATTCCCTTAGAGTCAAAAAATTCTATTAAAATATTGTCAGCTCTGTCTGGAGAAAGTCGAACGTGAATACCGCCCACAATTGACAGTGTTGGTACGACTGCGCGAGTAATTGGAATCGCACTCGCTTCTAAATTCAAGACATTAACACCAACAGACATTAAACCTGCAATAAAAGACCTAGAAACCATGCGCGAGATGCTACGTTGGTCGCGGGAAACCAACACTGAAGCTCCAGCTTTCAACGTAGAGCCATA
>DATGYA010000494.1:0-5973 GCA_035298405.1 Kamptonema sp.
AAAAATATTACCAGTTCTCAAAAGTTATGCAACGGGCTTGTTGCTCCTCCCGTACCCGAGCTATTGGGAGTACAAGAGTTAAGTAAAAACTCCCTTTTTAAAAAGGATAATCGGGATCTACAGTATTGCAATCTTTTTTGAAATGGGTATAAGTTGGGATAGCCGTAGTGCTTTATACCCTCTTAAACTCCACTCAAAATTTGCGGTTTGCGGATGAGGGTGCAAAATGCGAGAATTGACAAGATAAACCTTTGGCTGTTAAGCGACGTACTGCTCCTCCCTGTGCTACTGCTTAGGCCCTAGACATAGGTGTTCATCTAGAGATTAGCGGCTCCTACTTTTTGAAATTTTTATCAATAACTTGCACCCATGACATCAGCTCTTAAACCAAATTCTACCTGCACTGATTTGAAAGTTCTCCTCGTCGAAGATAACCCCGATGATGCCGAACTGATTCACGAATTACTATTAGAAAATCGGCAAGAGCGATCGCTTGTGCTGACCTCAGTAGCTAGGCTTAGCCAAGCTTTACAATATTTGCGCCAAGAAACTTTTGACGCAATATTATTAGACCTTTCGCTTCCCGATAGCAAAGGTTTTCAGACAGTTTCCAGACTGCAAGAGTACGGCTTAAATATTCCGATCGTCGTACTCACTGCTAATAGCGATGAAGAAGTAGCCGTACAGTCAATTCAAGCTGGCGTTCAGGAATATTTGGTGAAGAGAGAACTTGATAGCAAGCTGTTAATACGCTCCCTCCACCACGCGATCGCGCGTCAAAACAGACAAGCAGCTTGGCGGCAAAGTGAAGAAAAATATCGTTCGCTAGTAGACAATATCAAAGAAATAATTTTCCAAGTCGATGCAGCCGGAAATTGGACATTTCTGAATGCAGCTTGGACAGAAATTACCGGATTTGGGATACCAGAAACTTTAGGAAATCCCTTTTTAAACTACATCCATCCTGACGATCGCCAGCGGAATATAGAGTATTTGCGACCATTAGTAGAAGCTCAAAAAGAATTCTGTCGCTATAAAATTCGCTACCTTACTAAAGGGGGAAAATTCCGATGGATTGAAGCGCAAGCACGTTTAACATTTGCACCGAACGGGACGATCTCTGGAACTGCGGGCACCCTCAACGATATCACTCACCAAATATTAGCCCAAGAACAACTGCAAGCCTCCCAAGACTTTCTAAAACATACTCTGAATGCGATTGCCGATCCCATCTTTGTTAAAGACGAACATCATCGCTTAATTGTCTTTAACAATGCCTTTTGTCAATTGATAGGTAAACCCCGCGAAGAGTTAATTTGTCAGTCAGATTATGACATTTTTCCTAAAGCACAAGCCGACCTTGCTTGGGAAAAAGATGATTTAGTGTTTAAAACAGGAGGTGCTAACGAAAACGAGGAAAATTTCACCAGTACGGACGGCAAAGAGCTGGTAATTTCTACAAAAAAAACCGTATTTACAAATGCCGACGGCAGTAAAATGTTAGTGGGTACAATTAGAGATGTCACTAGCTACAAGCAACAACAAACTAAACTGCAAGCAAGCCAACGCTTTATTGAAAAAATAGCCACATCTAGCCCCAATATTTTGTACGTCTACGACATCGAACAAAGCCGCAATGTCTATGTCAATTGCTCTATTGCTGAAATCATGGGTTATAGAGCTGAAGAAGTTAAGGAAATCGGGACACAACTCTTCCCAACTTTGATGCACCCTGAAGATTTTGCTGCCCTTCCTGAATATTGGCAACAGATTGAGAACGGAGTGGAGGGCGAAATATTTGAAGTAGAATACCGGATGAGACATCGCGACGGTTATTGGCGCTGGTTAATTAGCAGGGATACCGCCTTTGCTAGAAACTCAGAAGGTCAACTAACACAGATTTTAGGTACAGCAACAGACATCACCGAACGCAAGCAAGCAGAAGAAGAAGTGTGTTTATTGCTGGCAGCAACTCAAGCAATTAGTCAATCCCAAGACTTTCAAAGTGCCTTAGCAGATGTCTTAAGTTTATTATGCAGGACGATTGGCTGGAATTTTGGTGAAGCGTGGATTCCTAATGCTGACGGCACAATTTTAGAATATAGCGAAATTTGGTATGCCAGCGATGAAAATTTAGATGAATTTGGATGCCAGAGTCAAAAGGTGACATTTGGGGCCGGAGTGGGACTACCGGGGCGAATTTGGTGGTCGGGGCAATCAGAATGGATAGAAGATGTTTGCGACGTTAAAGAACCAGTTTTTCTCAGGATGCAAATCGCGAAAAAAATGGGCTTAAGAACCAGTTTTGGTGTGCCAATTTGCAGTGGTTCTAAGGTGTTAGCTGTTTTGGTTTTTTTTAAGAGGATTAAAACTGCTCTAGAACCGCGTTTAGTTGATTTAGTAAATGCTGCGGCAACTCAGTTAGGCGTTCACATTCAGCGGAAACAAACAGAAGCAGCTTTGCGCGAAAGTGAGGAAAGATTTCGTTCGCTGGTGGAAAACCTTCCAGGCGCAATTTATCGGAGCCACTACGATGCACATTGGACAATGGAATTTATCAGTGATGAAATTGAGGCGATTAGCGGCTATGCCGCCCATGATTTAATTCAAAATCATCGCTTAAGTTTTGCTAGTATTATTCATCCTGAAGACGCAGAAACAATTCAGCGTGAAGTCGCGGTGGCGATCGCAGCGAAACACTCCTACAATTTGGAATACCGAATTATTCACTTTGATGGCTCAGTACGGTGGATTGCTGCAAAAGGTAGGGCAAAATTCTCGGAAAATGATGAGGTTTTATGGCTGGATGGGCTCATTTTTGATATTACTCGTAGCAAACAGGCAGAATTAGCTCTGCTGCAAGTGAGAGCTGCTGTAGAAAGCGCTAGCGATGCCATCGCGATCGCAGATTTAGATGGCAATTCAATTTATCACAACCAATCCTTTATTTCCCGATACGGCTACACCGCTGAGGAACTAAACGAAGCTGGCGGCCCAGCTTTGATTCACACCAAATCGAGCGTATTAAGAGAGATATTTAAAAGCCTTCGCAAAGGCTGTTCTTGGAGTGGCGAAATCGAACTTAAAACTAAGTGGAGCGAGACTGTACAAGCTCAGTTGCGAGCTGACTGCATCACCGATAATAGTGGCAATCGCGTGGGGATGATTGCAGTGATTGCTGACATCACAGAACTCAAACAAAAAGAGTCTGCCTTGCGGATCAGCGAACAAAGGTTGCAGTTAGCAATAGAGGGCAGCGCTTTAGGACTATGGGATTGGAATATAGCGACTGGAGAAGCTTATTTTGACTCCCAGTGGAAGAGAATGCTCGGCTATGAAGTAGAGGAAGTTCAAAATAATTATCAAGCCTGGCAAAATCTGTTGCATCCTGAAGATTTACCGATATTTATTGACTCTTTAAAAGCTTATATAGAAGGTCGCGCTCCCACCTATGAAATTGAATTTCGGATGCTGAGCAAAGCAGGTACTTGGAAGTGGATTTTAGCTGGGGGTAAGGTGGTAGAACGCGATCGCTGGGGAGCGCCGTTACGAATGGCAGGTACCCACAAAGACATCCACGATCGCAAAATTGCAGAAGCAGCAGCCTTTCAACTCGCACAAGAGTTGCAGCAAGCTCAAAGAATTGCCCACATCGGCAATTGGGAATTTGAAATCGCAACCGAGACTATTAGTTGGTCAGAAGAAGTGTTCCGGATTTACGGCCGAGAACTTGGTCAACCCCCGATATTCACAGAATTTTTAGAGCAAATTCACCATGAAGACCGAGTTGAATTTCAACAATTAGTTGCAAAGGCAATAACTGAAGGTATATCTTATGATTTAGACCACCGAATATATCGCCTCGACGGAGAAATTAGGCATATTAATAGTAAGGGAAAAGCACTCAGAAATGAAGCTGGTCAGGTAGTACGGCTATTCGGCACAGCAATGGACATTACTGACCGCAAACAAGCAGAAATTGCCTTACAGCAGCAATTGAAGTTAGAAAAGCTGATGGGGACAATTTTAGATCGTATTCGCTCCTCTCTCAACTTAAAGGAAATTCTAAAAACTGCTGTGGAACAAGTGCGACAATTTTTGCAAACTGAGCGCACAGTAATTTATCGCTTTAATCCCGACTGGACGGGGGTAGTAGTGGTGGAGTCAGTGGAGTCGGGATGGATGCCAATTATTGGTCTAGACATTCAAGACAACTGCTTTATCGAACAATATATCCCACTCTACTTAGAAGGTTTAGTTAATGTAAACTGCGATGTTAATAACAGCGATCGCAACAATTGCTATGTGAATTTACTCACTGAGTTACAAGTGAAAGCTAATTTAGTAGCTCCCATTTTGCAAGGTCAAAAATTGTGGGGTTTACTAATTGCCCATAACTGTAGTGGGCCTCGTGCGTGGCAGGAGTCTGAGATCGAGTGTCTTAAACAAATTAGCTGGCAATTAGCGATCGGCATTCAGCAATCAACACTTTTTGAACAAGCGCAAACAGAAATCACGGAGCGCAAACAAGCTCTTGCTGCCTTGCGGGATTCGGAAGCGCGAGAGCGATTAAAAGCTATCCAGCTAGAAGTTGCTATGCAAAAACTGAAAAACACTCAAGCTCAGTTAATTCAAAATGAAAAAATGGTGAGCTTGGGGCAGTTAGTTGCCGGAGTAGCTCACGAAATTAACAACCCCGTAAACTTTATTTATGGTAATCTCAGCCCCGCTAAAGAGTATAGCTTTGACCTGTTGCAACTGGTTAAACTTTATCAAAACCAATATCCACAACCGAGCGCAGAAATATTAGATAAAATGCAGGATATCGACTTGGATTATATTTCTACGGATTTGCCTAAACTTTTTAATTCCATGAGAGTGGGAGCAGAGAGAATTAGAGAAATTGTTAAGTCGCTGCGGACTTTTTCTCGGCTAGACGAAGCGGAGATGAAGTTTGTTAACATCCATGAAGGCCTAGAAAGTGCGCTGCTGATTTTGCAAAGCCGCCTAAAATCTCAAAACGGCGATCCGCTAATTCAGGTAGTTAAACAGTACGGACAACTACCAAAAGTGGGATGTTGCGCGGGTCAATTGAATCAGGTATTTATGAATATTTTGGCGAATGCGATCGATGCTTTAGAAGAACACGAGAAAGCTGAAACAGTTGAGGGCGATCGCGTCCCTACTATCACCATTCGCACTTATCTTGTAGAGCGCGATCGCGTAGGAATATCTATTACTGACAACGGGCCAGGAATACCAGAATCAGCCCGCCAAAGACTGTTCGATCCCTTCTTCACCACTAAACCTGTAGGCAAAGGTACTGGCTTAGGACTATCAATTTCTCATTCAATAGTAGTAGAGCGACACAACGGTAAACTCACCTGCAATTCTGAACCAGGAAAAGGAGCAGAATTTGTAATTGAAATTCCAGTGCGATCGAGCTAAGTAGTTGGACAAAACTAAGAAATACCTGATGGTGGATTAAATCATAAGCTGGAGCGCCTTTATCGATCGCTTTGGTGTGAATCTTCATTTCGCCCTCGTGGTAATATCATATCCGAGCGATCGCCCATGATGACGATCCCTTTTTATCAATACTTTTAGGGATTTTTATTAATGGTAATCGACCGGACATGATATAAGTCCTCAATCTGGTGACATCCAAATCCCCGTCCAAGGTCAGCGCTAAGGTACGCGCAATAGGCGACGGGGGACAGCTTCAAGTTGGGGTTCGTCTGGCGGTAGGTGGATGTTTGCGATCGCTGCCTGTAATTGCTTCAAAAATATTAATTTTTGTAACAAAAATTGAAAGATGACAAAAAGCGATTGATAATACATTGATGAGACCGATAACACTGTGAGCCTGTGGAGTAACTGTGATACTCGAAGAAAGTAAATATTTGAAGGCTAGCTCGAAGAAAGTAAATATTTGAAGGCTAGCTCGAAGAAAGTAAATATCTGAAGGCTAGT
>DATGYA010000495.1:0-5224 GCA_035298405.1 Kamptonema sp.
AGTGCTTCCCACTTTTTTCTGCGACCTCAGCAATTTTAACTCCCTTATATTCGCTTTCCTGAGTTGTTGCGCCTTGTTGCACTTTCAATTTATTAGCAAAATTCCAAGCACTAATTTTGTTTTTAATCGCGATCGCAACTAACAGTTTTGGAGGTTCTGATTTATCGGTTTCTGATGGCGGCAGTAAGGCAATTGCAATCCCCCCTACCCAAGGTTTAATATCTCTCTCAAAATCGATCCCGCTTCCAGCTAAACTCTGTTGTTGCAAATCGTTTAAACTCTTATCAATTAGAGCTTGAGATTCAGGAGTGCCAAAGCGCTGTAACTGATTCAAAGCTTTAGGATTAGGAGAAATAAAAGTAGCCATTATTGCTTCTGGCGGTACAACTTTAGCGAGTTCTTCTGGGCTAAAGAATTGCTCGGTTAAGCTCTTGAAGTAAAAATAGGCTGCTGTGCTACCTGCTATGGCTACAGCAGCAGCAATTAGAATCTTTGATTTTTTTACAGGCATTATATTTATGCTCCTTGCATATCTATTGACTCTTTAACTCCCCTTTGCCTTTCCCTGTTTGCGGAAAGCCGAAGGCAGAATCAAGAAAATTTTCATTTTTCGCCTTCCCCTTTTTAATGAAATTGCTCAAGGGTTGTGTCGATGCCCCTATTACCAGAATGAAGCTAGTCTGTATAATCTAGAACAGGTTTGGAGTAAATTTCAAACGGCCGCAACTTTGGAGTGATGCGATCAATGAAAGTAGCAATCGCGGGAGCGACGGGATTTGTAGGTAGCCGACTGGTGGAAAGGCTGCATCAGGAAAAGCATCAAGTGTTGGTTTTAAGTCGCGATGCTGCCAGAGCTCGGCGAGTTTTTCCAGCCTCAGCCTATCCTAATTTAGAAATTGTTGCCTATACTCCGACAGCTTCGGGTTCTTGGCAGCAGGCTCTAGCAGGTTGCGACGGTGTGGTAAATCTGGGAGGTGCTCCCATTGCTGAGGAACGTTGGACACCGGAACGCAAACAAGAAATTATGGACAGTCGCAAGCTGGCTACTGAAAAGCTGGTGGAGGCGATTGTTAATGCTAATCCTCGGCCTTCTGTGTTGGTGAGTGGATCTGCTATAGGTTATTACGGTACGAGCGAAACTGTGGCTTTTGAGGAAAGTAGCTCTCCTGGGGAGGATTTTCTGGCGGAAGTTTGTCAAGCTTGGGAGGCGGCGGCTGAGCCTGTGAAAAAGGGGGGCGTGAGGTTGGTGATTTTACGCTTGGGGATTGTTTTGGGGATGGGTGGCGCGATCGCGAAAATGCTTCCTCCTTTCAAACTCTTTGCTGGCGGCCCGATTGGCACTGGGAAGCAGTGGTTTTCTTGGATTCATCGGGAGGACGTAGTTAATCTAATTTTGTTCTCCCTTACTCATCCGCAAGTTGAAGGAGTTTTCAATGCCACAGCCCCTAATCCCGTTCGCATGGCTGAGTTCTCTCAAACTCTAGGAGATGTTTTAAACCGCCCTTCTTGGCTACCGGTGCCAGGTTTTGCCTTGGAAGTGTTACTGGGAGATGCTGCAAAAGTGGTTTTGGAGGGTCAGCAAGTTTTGCCAAAACGTACTTTATCTTCGGGTTTTGAATATCAATATCCTGTTTTAAAAGAAGCCTTAGAAGAAATTTTGGCTTCTGCTTAGCAATTAGCAATTAGCAATTAGCAATTAGCCATTAGGAATTAAGTAAATCCACCTAATTAAACGTAAGATACCGATGGCTAAAAAGTTGGCTGTATAAGCATTCTTCCTTCTTCCTTCTTCCTTCTTCCTTCTTCCTTCTTCTTAACAAAAAAAAAGTGGCTGTCTCTGAAACTAGGACAGCTACTTACACACCACATATTAAAATCTGTGCGAGTGCCAGTTCAATATTGGGTTTCGGCAGATTTATGGGGAACTTGTAAATTATCGGGATCAACATAGTGGCACACAGCATCATCAAGACAAATCAAAGCCCATCCAGACTTATCTATACTCATCAGCTTATAGGAAGCTGGCTGAACAAAAAAACCTTTGTGATTGCGGGTTGCGGGTCTCACGTTAACGTTGCTGTCATTAGTCATAATTACACAACTCCTGGTATTATCTAAAAAGTGTCCAAAGAGATCGAAATAATTGTTGATCCCCGAAGTGTTCAAATCCTAACATCTGTTTTATGAATTTTCGATGAAGTTATTTAATGAATTATTACAATTTCTCAATAAAGAGGAAGAGTTATAGTTTTCATCCTCCTTGAGAAATAGAAAGAAGCTGTCTACGCCTCTAACAGCCATTGCTTGACGCGAATTAAACTTTTCCAATCTGGCTTTTTACTTAATCCTTCTTCAAGATTTTTTCTAACTTCCTCTAACCATTCTGAGGAAGCCATAACCATCTGCTGGGCCATTTCTACATGAGGACGTACTCCTTTTTCGCCTAGATCCAGCATTGCCAAAGCCATATTAATGCGAGATTGGGGATCGTGAGGATTGAGCTTGACTGCGGTTTTTGCGGCTTTTAGGGCTGGGGCGGGTTTGCTATCTAAAAGGTAGAGCCAAGCGAGGCTAGTCCAGGCGTTACCATTTTTGGGAGCGCGATCGCATATTTCCTTAAATACTGGTATCAAAGTAGAAGCAGTTTCGCCAGCTTGGTAGCGGTCTAATCCTTCTTGAAAAAGTTCTTCAGGTGTTTTCGTCATTGTAAGTTAAGTTCAGGTTCAGTTTTGGGGTAGTTATGAGTTTGCTAGGGCGGTGCTGATTGGCTACCCGCCCACAGTTATGAGTTTAAAGAATTATTATTCAAAACTCATAACTCAAAACTCTTTAACTCCAATCCCCAATCCCAATTTTAAGCAGAAAATGACTTACCGCAACCGCAGGTTTGGCTGGCATTAGGGTTAGTGAACTGGAAACCGCCGCCGATCATGGCATCGCTGAAGTCAAGTACCAAACCGTAGAGATAAAGAAGACTTTTGCGATCGCAAACCACTTGGAAACCTTCGTGGTCAAATACGTCATCATGTTCTCCAATCGTGCTGGTGTCAGCGAATTCCATCATATAGGACATTCCAGAGCAACCCCCTTGGCGCACTCCCACCCGCAAACAGAGGTCTTTACCTTGTTTTTCTCTCAAGGAGAGAACTTGACGGATCGCGGATTCCGTCATTTGAATGCCCCGCTTTTCAGAAATGGCTTGTGTCATCGGCTTGCCGAACTCCTGATACTGTGTATCTGCTAACTTCTTCATCTTATCGTTAATATTTTACAAGGTTCAGAGCTCTTGTCACATCGGGAGCCTTACCCAAAGCCCGATGCCCTCTCTGCCCATAAGGTTCTATGATTGAGTAGCGGTAGTAACCTTAAAGCACCGCATGAATGCTTCAACTTTTCTGGCTTACTCTATGGCAGCTCTCAATCGGACTACACTCCGCCGACTACAAAACTTACAGCAAATTCCCAGCGTGTGGGAAGGCGATCGCCGCCCATTGTCTCCTGATGCAATGTCCGAGGAAGAATTAGAAGGGCCAGGGGACTGCATTCTGTGGGTAGACGGATCGGAAGGAGTCGTGCGAGCAATGGAAGTAGTCGCTCCTGACACAGGGCCAGAAGCTGTCGTGCGAGCATTACTGCGAGCGATAGAACATCCCCAAAGTCCCGCACCGGCGGCTCTACCCCAGAAAATAGTAGTTAAAGACAGACAAATTCAATTTTTCCTGCGCGGCGTGCTTCAGGATTTGGATATTGCGATCGACTACGTACCCGATTTACCCCTAATTGATGAAATATTTCGGGGTATGCAAGAAGTTGCTCTCAACCGCCCCCCTCAATTACCTCCTCAGTATGCAGACTCTCTGAGGCAAAAAGCTGGAGACATTTGGCAGGATGCACCTTGGGATAGCTTGGCAGAACACCAGATTGTCTCGATTGAGTTAAATCAGTGGGATGTTGGTACTATCTATGTTTCTGTACTCGGTCGAGGAGGTATGGATTATGGAGTGTTATTGTACCGTTCTTTGGATTCGCTCAAGCAATTTCGGCAGCGAGTAGTAAATGAAGAATCTTTTGAGAATTTGGAAGCGGCTTTTTTAGGTCAAGATTGCTTATTTGTCACCTTTGAAAGTAGCAGTGAAATTGATGATGATGACGATGATGATATCGATTTAGCTAGCTTACCCGCCTCAGAAATTGAGCCTAATTTTGGTAATCTCCATCCTTTAGAGGGGTTGCGGTCTATTCTGTATGAAGAAGAAGCGGTGACAGTGTTAGTGGCTTTGGAAGCTTTCCACCGATTTTTACGGGCATGGAGTCGGAAACTTGGAGGCGATCGATTCCCTGCCATTACAACGCGCTATCGCATCCCGATTCCAGACTCAGATGCAGAAAATCAGTTGATGTCAGTGAAGGTTTCGACACTGCCGGAGGTAGCAGACCAACTCTGGGAAATGGTGGCTGATGATGAGGATGATGAAGATGATGAGGATGATGAGTGGGAAACAGATGTGCCACTGCTGCGGGATGATTTGGTGCCCCCAAATTCCTTACTCAGCCTCGGTGTTCTGCCTTGGGAAACAGTAGATTTCCTACGAGCAAATGGTGTGTTTCATCAACCAGCGGGAGTGGAGATTGAAGCAGCAGGAGATGGTTTGCCTGTGGTTTTGATCCAAACTTCTAATCCGAAGGCGAAAACAATGATTAACGATTTACAAGAGGCTGGAGGGATTAAAGCTTTTTGTTTCAATCCGGGTGCAGATCCGTTCGCCGATCGCAATTACGATCTAGCAATTTTACAGGCTCATAGTGGTGATTTGTACTTATTTGGTGAGTTTGTAGCAGACGATCCCATACATGAGGAAGCTCGCAAAAAGTGGGATCGCCGCTGTCAAGTTACTCAGGGTTGGTGCGGTTTGATTATTGCTAAGGGACTCACGGGTGCGTCGCGTGGCAAGCCTCAGTATAAGGATATGATGGCTTTGTTCGAGGTGCGATCGGTGGCTCCGAAAGAGTTGGGGATTGGCCCACTGCAATTGATGCCGATGTTTTAAGGAAGGTAAGAGGTCTATTGTAGGGTGCGTCAGTAGATAAGCGCATTTGGCTGGTCCAATAAGTATTCTAGCTGACGCACCCGCGCCTTGTTTATTGGTCGTTTAAATGTTCAACAACTTACCTATTTCCAAAATCGATCCTTGGGGATATAATCTGTAAGCAGATACCTTCAATG
>DATGYA010000496.1:0-2438 GCA_035298405.1 Kamptonema sp.
CTTGCCCGGAAACTTATACCTAGCCAAACCCACTGCCATTAAAGTGCCAATTACAGCCGAAACTGCAACTGCACACACTGCCACAATTAAGCTATTTTTCAGGGCGGTTAAAATCCGTGTATCGCTAAATAGCTTGACGTACCAATTTAACGTAAACCCTTTCCAGCCTGCGCTGAATGGAGATTTATTGAAACTGTAAAAAGTCAGTACGAATATCGGCAGGTACATATAGAAAAACATCAAAGCCGCAAATACTACCTGCCAAGAAATCCTAAATTTACGCTTGGATTTCAACATATCTAATGGTATTTCCTCCTCTTGATTGCTCACAAATTCTCCTGTAATTGATTTGCAATTGGTAATTTGTTAACGGTTAACGGTTAACTGTTAACCGATTTAGATGGCTTTGCGATCGCCGTACTTCAGCAAAAGCGCGATCCCAATACTCACCGCAAAAATTAACACCATACTCATAGCAGAACCAAGACCCCAGTTTTGAGTTGCCCCCAAAAATTGATTGTAAATCAACCTAGCTGATGTCATACTCGAAGCGCCCCCCAATAACTCTGGATCGACAAAATCTCCTAAACTACTGATAAACACCAGCAAAGAACCAGCCGCAATTCCAGGCATAGTTTGCGGTACAGTCACCTTCCAGAAAGTTTCTACAGGATTGGCCCCCAAATCAGCAGAAGCCTCCAGCAAACGACGATCCAGCTTTTCCAGAGAAGCGTAGAGAATTGTAACAATATATGGCAAATAGCTGTAAGCCATCCCAATAAAAACGGCGGGACTGCGGTTTAGCAACTCCAAAGCTGGAAGTCCCATCGCCGTCAGCACCGTATTCAGCACACCAGTCGGTCGGAGTATTGTAATCCAAGCATAAGAGCGCAGCAGAGAAGAAGTCCACAGGGGCAACACAAAACCCAACAAAATCAAATTTCGCCACTTCTTCGAGACATCGATCGCAATCCAGTAAGCAACTGGAAATCCTAACAGTAAACACAGGAATGTAGTTCCAGTTGCGAAAAACAATGAACGACCAATTACCCTTAAATTCGTCCAGGCAAATCTAGAAATTTGGCATTTATCAAATCCAAAAACCTGACAATAATTTTCAATTCCCGAAGGAATCACTAAATTTCCCGGTCTAATATTCGGTACTAAACTTAGCTCAAAAATTACCAGAGTTGGCACTACCAACAATAGAATTAACCACAAGCCAGAAGGCCCTAGCAATACAAAAGGCCCTATTAACTTTGACCAAATTTGACCAGTGGTAGTTTTGAAACCAGAATTACTTGGCGTAGAATTTTTAGTAGATATAGCCATAATTGTTAGTTGTTAGTTGTTAATTGTTAGTTGTTGGTTGTTAACTGTTAACTGTTAACTGTTAACTACTAACAATTATTCACTTGTAAGCTTAGTCCAGTAGCGATCGTAAACCTCAGTAAATTTCCCCAAAGGAGCGATGCTTTCGCAGGTTTTTAAAGTTTCTTCAGAGGGAAACAAAATCTGATTTTCGCGGACTTCAGGCGGCAACAACTCAAAAGCTTCTTCGGAAGGAGTCGCAAAGCTCAGCCGCTCTATTATAGATGCTGCTATGTCCCCTTGCAGCATAAAGTTTATCCATTTGTAAGCTGCTTCGGGATTGGGAGCAGATTTGGGAATTACCAGCGTGTCAGTCCACAGCGAGGAACCACTTTTGGGTACCACATACTGTAATTTATTATTTTCTGGAATCACCTCATTAGCATCTGAAGAAAAACACATTGCCACCATTAGATCCCCAGCTAATATCTGAGGTCTCCAAGCGTCTGTAGTAAAAGAAGCAAGGTTTGGTTTTAGTTGTGCTAATTTTTCATAAGCTTTTTTTACTTCATCAGGATTAGTAGTATTGAGAGAGTAGCCGAGCATCCGCAGCGAAGCGCCCATAACTTCTCGGAGATCGTTGAGCAGTGTCACTCGCTTAGATAATTTCTTCTGATTATTCCAAAGATAATCCCAATCCTCGATAGAATCGTTAATTTGTTCGCTGTTGTAAATTAACCCCGTAGTCCCCCAAGCAAAAGGTACACTATAACGGTTTCCAGGGTCATAAACAGGATTTTGGAATTTCTGTATAAGTCGATCTAAGCCTCCTAAAAGTGAGTGATCTAGTTCAGTTAGCAACCCTATTTCGCTCATTTGGAGCACCATGTAGTCAGAGGGATAAATGATGCTGTATGCCCCGCCCCCCCCAGCTTGAATCCGAGCTAGCATTCCTTCGTTGGAGTCGAATACATCTGCAACTACTTGAATACCAGTTTTTTCGGCAAAGCGATCGATTAGAGCTTTATCCGTGTAGCCCGACCAAGTGTAAATATAGAGTTTGTCAGAAGCACCTTTAACAACGGGAGCAGATTGTACGTCTGCTAGCCGCCAGCCGCAGCTAGAAA
>DATGYA010000497.1:0-10477 GCA_035298405.1 Kamptonema sp.
GATCCTGAGTTTGAAACGTTCTACACTAAGAACATTCTCCTGAATGAGGGCATCCGCGCTTGGATGGCTCCTCAAGATCAACCGCATGAAAACTTCATCTTCCCTGAAGAAGTTCTCCCTCGCGGTAACGCTCTCTAATAATTCTCTACTTTTCCAGGCTCAAAGCCTTTTAGAAAAGTAAAAATTCTGGATGAAACTGTTTAACCTTCACCCTTAATGATTTCAAAGTCCCTACTTGTTAGTAGGGCTTTTTCTTGGCAAGAATTCATGCCTAACAATCGATGTATAGCTAGGGAAGAGGGAAGAGGGAACAGGGAACAGTTTACGACATAAGGGATTATCAACCAGAGGTATAGCAACCGCCAAGGCGGTTAGGACTATCTTGATTGCCGAAACCGTTGCTATTATTACCTCATCCTTCATCCTTCTTCCTTCTTCCTTCTGCTATAAGAGTTGGAGTTGCCCGAAGCGCCTTAGCAGTTGCTATAGTAGCTTTCAATTATCAAAGATATCTAATTGTTCAGCATCTAAATCCTGTTTCTTCTCTTTTTTAATCCCCTTTCGCAGTCCCATCGCAATTTTACTGTGCTTCTCAATCTGCCGCATCACTTGTCTAGCCCTATCAATTACCGAAGGTGGCAAACCCGCCAAGCGCCCCGCTTCAATTCCATAAGACTTATCAGCACCTCCCGGCTGAACTTGGTGCAGAAATACAATTTGATCCGGCAACTCTTTCACTGTCACTTGATAATTTGCTACATTCGGTAAAATAGATGCTAGCTCATTCATTTCGTGATAATGGGTAGCAAAAATTGTTCGGCATCTAATCTCATTAGCCAGATATTCTGCCACAGACCAAGCAATAGAAAGACCATCAAAAGTAGCTGTTCCTCTGCCAATTTCATCTAATAAAACTAAAGATTTAGGTGTTGCATGGTTCAGAATATTTGCTGTCTCATTCATTTCTACCATAAAAGTAGATTGACCAGTTGCCAAATCGTCCACAGCACCAACGCGGGTAAAAATGCGATCGCATATTCCTAACGTTGCCGATTTTGCAGGTACAAAACTCCCTGTTTGCGCCATTAACTGAATTAAACCCACCTGTCGCAAATAACAACTCTTACCGCTAGCATTCGGCCCCGTTAAAATAATTAAATCAGGTTTACTCGATGATTCTTCTCTGCCTAAAAAAGCCGAATTAGGTACAAAGAAACCAGGAGGCAAAGATTTTTCTACCACTGGATGACGACCTTCTACAATCTTAATTTCTCGATTTTCTGCCATAGTTGGGCGGCAATAACCCTGATATACTGCCACCTCTGCCAAACCACACAAAACATCAGCCGCCGCCACTGCGCGGGCAACATTCCGAATCACTTCTGCGTGTTCTCCTACTTCCCCACGCAATGCTGCAAAAATATCATATTCTAACTGGTTTAAATCTTCTCGCGCCGTCAAAATTCTGACTTCTCTTTCCTTCAATTCCTCAGTGCTATAGCGTTCTTCATTAGTAAGAGTCTGTTTACGGATATAATCGTTTGGTACTTGGTCAATTTTAGATTTTGTAATACTAATATAGTAGCCAAAAGCTTTATTATATCCCACTTTTAAGTTAGGGATTCCCGTGCGTTTCCTCTCGGTTGCTTCCAAATTTGCCAGCCATTGTTGATCGCCTGATGCTGTGCTTCGCATCTCATCGAGCACGCTATTAACACCAGGGCGAATTAAACCACCTTCTTTCAAATGTATGGGTGGTTCTTCAACTAGATGAGTTTGTATATTTCGCGCTAATTGCTCTAGCAAAGGTGGCACATTTTGTAAAGCTTTAAGATAAGGAGAACGTCCAGGTAATGCTACAGTGGCTAGTTCTGGCAATTTTTCTAGAGAGTCTGCCAAAGCCACTAATTCTCGCGCACTAGCAGTAGCCGAACCAGCACGCCCTGCCAGCCTTTCTATGTCATAAATTTGGCGTAACAATTGCTGCAAATCTTGGCGCAAAGCGCCGTTTTCTACTAATTCTTGAATCGTGTCATGTCTAGCGCGAATGCCTTTAATATCTAGCAAAGGTTGCAGAAACCAACGGCGCAAAGCGCGACCTCCCATGGCGGTGCTAGTTTTGTCAATTGCCCACAATAAAGAGCCGTGTAAATTTCCATCACGTACTGTTTGGGTAATTTCAAGGTTGCGGCGAGTTTGGTGATCTAGAATTAGAAAGTCGCTGAGTGAATATGTGCGTAAAGGTTGCAAGGCAACTGAATTTTCTTTCTGGGTTTCTTCAAGATATTCTAATAAACCGCCAGCGGCGCGAACTCCCAAGGGGAGATTGTCACAGCCCATACCTTCTAGCGATCGCACTTTAAATTTTTGCAATAGCCGTTGTTTTGCTTCTGGGAGACTGAAGGCAATTTGTTTTCTCAGCGAGTAGCAAAATGAAGGAGGCAGACACTCATGTAGATGTTCCGATCTTTCTCCTGGTCTCAGCATAGTACCTAAATTGATGGCATTAGTAGGAATCAGGATTTCTGAGGGCTGCAAGCGCATCAATTCTAAATTTAATTGCTCTAAATTAGTAGACTGAACAGTTAAAAATTCACCAGTAGAAATATCAGTATAAGCTAAACCCCAATGTTCGCCTGCGATCGTGACTGCTGCTAAAAAATTATTTTGACGGGGTTTTAACATTCCGTCATCTGTCAAAGTGCCGGGAGTGAGAATTTTGGTTATTTCTCGCTTGACTTGGCGACCTTCTTTAGCTGCGATCGCAGCATCTTCTACTTGATCGCAAATTACCACCGCATAGCCCTTTTCTACTAACACTACACTGTAGCGATCTAGTGCGTGATGCGGTACTCCTGTCATTGGTACTCGCCCTATTTCTTTACCGCCTTCCTTGCTAGTACAAACAAGTTCTAATTCTCGTGAAATAGTGACAGCATCTTGAAAAAAACATTCAAAAAAATCGCCGACACGAAAGAAAAGTAGTGCGTGGGGATATTGTTTTTTAACATCAACATACCGCTGCATCATCGGTGTCAGCTTTTGAAAATCTAGCTTGAGGTAGTCGGCATTGGGGATATTTGGTTGATTGGGGTCAGTTGGGGTAGATGCAGTGTAAGGCATAGACACTAAGGTAGAAGCTTTAACCTTTAATAACTTTACCTCAAAGATTCAACCTCTCCCAAATCATCCGACTGAAAGCGCGGGATTTAATTCATAACACAAAAAAAAGTCTGAGAGTTTTACTTCTCAGGCTTTTTATGTTGGATCTGGAAAGGAAATGCAATTGGATTTGGCAATACCTACCCACAGCGAAAGAACCACGAGATTACTTTCACTACACCTTCTGAGACTCAAGTTTAGAAAAACAGCCTTCTGCCCAGCCAATTCCAATGTCATACCACAGGAGAGCAGCAGGCTGATGATCTAAACCTTGTCCGCTCTAGAGAGGAACATATCCATAGCAACCTAATTGATACTCTAAGCTTAGTAAAATTATTTGTCAATAGCTTTTGCAAAAAAAATCTGCTTTAGTAGAGTTCGCCTCAATCTAATTAAGCTGAAAGCCTCGATCTATTTATCGCAACCGCTAAGGTGGTTAGGAGATTCTAAATTACTGGAACCCTTGATTCTCATCTGTTATTGCCTGAGCATCGTAGCTCTTAGCTCCCTACCCTAGCTATAGTTTTTAGTTGCACGATCGCGGTTAATAGGGGCATTTGAGCCATGACTAATGCAATAAATTCTAAATAGCTCTTGACAAACTAACTGAAATTGTTGATTATTAATTTCAATAAGCTTTGACCAGCTTCAAGCTCCACTGAACTTTTACTCAAGAGGTCAACACTATGACAAACATGGTTGCATCCTTCCCAGGCGAAGGAGAATCCTTTCCCTGGTGGGCGGGTAATGCCCGCTTAACAAACTTTTCGGGTCGCCTCCCCACGTCGCTCACGCAACCTTAATCTTACTCTGGGCGGGGTCTACACCCTATTTGAACTCTCCTGCTTTCACCCAGACGAGCTCATGTACGAACAAGGTTTAATCGTATTCCCTAACCTAGCGCGGCTGGGGTTCGGGGTTGGTGCTGGCGGTCAAATAGTTGATACTGATCCCTATTTCGCGATCGCATTCATAAATCTGATTAGCTCAGCATTTCTCGGCTGTGAGTTTTTACTAATGACTACCACAAAGTTACGGCAAGCTTTAATTGCAATCTTTTTGAGGTTTTAATATGAACTTGTATAAACCTACTTCACTTAAAAGTGAGCTTAATCAAAGGGGTTGCCGATTGACTCCACAGCGAGAAACTATTTTGAATGTGTTTCAAAATTTGCCAGAAGGCAATCACTTAAGGGCTGAAGAAATCTACAATTTATTGAAAAGTAAGGGAGAGAATATCGGTTTGTCAACTGTCTATAGAACACTACATTTAATGGCTAATATTGGGATTTTACGGGAACTAGAACTCGCTGAGGGACACAAACATTACGAACTTAATCTACCTCAAACACATCACCATCACCATCTAGTTTGCCTTCAGTGTCACAAGACGTTTGAATTTAATGATGAATCGATTTTAAAAATTGGCAATAAACAAGTTGAGAAAGCAGGTGTAGAGCTACTTGATTGTCAGTTGACGGTACGTACAGTTTGTATGGAAGCTTTGCAGATGGGTTGGCCTTCTTTACTTCCCAGCAATTGGTTATGTTCTAGACATCACTCGGAAGCTAATGGCTAATCGCTAATCGCTAATGACTAATTGCTAATGACTAATTGCTAATTGCCCAAAAAAAAGCTCCTTTATCAAAGGAGCTAAAATCTCAGTTCTATAATGGAGCAAACTTTTATAATCAAGCTATTTCACAGTCATAATTTTAGCAATTTACTTATAATAAAAATTGTCCTAGAGGCTGGCAATTATCTATTTTTCCAGCACTCTCATGTTAAGATATTAATCTACTAGGCAGAGCCAGCCGCGACGTACAGCGTAGAGCAATCTACTGATAATTTTGTGGTCTGGTTCATTGAGAGAATTAGTTAATATTGCCCATTGAATTTGTTCTCGGTGCCGCCGATTAATGATGCCTGATTTCCAGGCTGTAAAGTAAAGTTCTGAAATTGTAAATTCTGGGAGAAACGCTTGAGTTGTCATTTGCAGTGAAAAACATTTATACTTTTACCATAGAGCAACTTTTGCAAACTTTATGTGACAATCATCAGCTAAACAATGTGATGCTTTTATCCCTAAAAGCTGATGGAAGTCTCTTATACTCAGTGATGGCAACAAACTATTCCAGTGATAGAAATCACTTAAAATTTGTGATAAAAATCAATGCTTGCGGTGATATGAATCACTGATAAGATTTAAAATGTAATTAATTTCCTGAAAAAAAACTACTATCAGGTTTTGCCGAGGAGACTGGCGATCGCTTCACCCTCAGCAAGCTAACGACACACTTGCCCCAAGACAATGCCCAAATCACCAACTCAAAACTCCCTAACCCAATCTCTTGCCAAAAACAGTTAAGTCATTTACAATAGAAGGTCTGGTATGCCCACCCAACCATATTTCCCCCAAAATCCCGTCCCTGCCAAGGGGAAGGGTATTTCAGTGCGGATGCCATTTAAAGTAAAAACTAGCGACAAAGCTAAAGAAGCCGTAACTCATGCCGACTATTCAGCAACTCATTCGCTCTGCACGAGAAGAAACGCAGAAAAAGACTAAATCGCCAGCTCTTAAGAGTTGCCCTCAGCGTCGTGGTGTCTGTACAAGAGTTTACACGACCACTCCCAAAAAACCAAACTCAGCACTGCGAAAAGTAGCGCGGGTACGCCTGACATCTGGTTTTGAAGTGACAGCCTACATCCCAGGCATCGGTCACAACCTGCAAGAACACTCGGTCGTGATGATTAGAGGCGGTCGGGTCAAAGACCTACCCGGAGTCAGATACCACATTATTCGGGGTACTTTAGACACCGCCGGAGTAAAAGACCGCAAACAGGGGCGTTCCAAGTACGGTGCCAAGCGACCAAAAGCTGGCGCTGCCAAAAAATAAGGCTCCAACCGCTGGCAGCAGGTTTGAAGACGAGTAAGATGCTGATTATATCGTCAAGCCAACTGAGATAGCCAGCCGAGTTCCTAAACGCCTGTGGCGATCGCCCCCGTCCCAGTCCTACCAAAAAAGCACCCATCAAAAACTCACCCATCAAAAATTAAACTATGTCTCGCCGTAGGGTTATTCAAAAACGTCCGATTCCCCCCGACTCGGTTTACAACAGCCGCCTAGTTACAATGATGGTACGTCGCATTATGCAGAGCGGCAAAAAATCAGTTGCCTCAAACATTATTTACGACGCGATGAAAACCATCCAAGAACGGACGGGTGGCGATCCACTGGATCTGTTTGAAAAAGCAGTTAAGAATGCAACGCCTCTAGTTGAAGTCAAAGCGCGGCGGGTAGGCGGCGCAACCTACCAAGTCCCAATGGAAGTGCGCTCTGACAGAGGCACTGCTTTGGCCTTACGTTGGTTGATCCGGTTCGCACGGGCTAGAGCTGGTCGCTCAATGTCGATTAAGCTAGCAAATGAATTGATGGATGCCGCCAATGAAACCGGCAGTGCTATTCGCAAGCGGGAAGAAACCCACCGGATGGCAGAAGCGAACAAAGCCTTTGCCCACTATCGGTACTAATTTTAGACAGTGGGCGGGTTTTGTACAAAACCGATCTGTTCGTTGCCAAAATTATCTGCTAAACCCGCCCCTACAAATCAAAACCCCTCCCGGTTCCATTTCCGGATTTACCAAAGTTTGTGTGAACAAATCTTGCAAAAAATATTAAAATGTAACAGTAAACTCCATATACAGACCTGCCAAAATTGGCTACACGGTCAAGTATTATGTAGTATAATTGTATTATAACAGCAACACAAACTAAAGGAGGTAGCTGTGGCACGTTCCGTCCCGCTTGAGAGAACACGCAATATTGGTATTGCCGCCCACATTGATGCGGGCAAGACAACAACGACTGAAAGAATCCTGTTTTATTCCGGCGTGGTTCACAAGATGGGTGAAGTCCACGAGGGAACAGCAGTTACCGACTGGATGGCTCAAGAGCGGGAGCGTGGAATCACCATAACTGCCGCTGCCATTACCACCAGTTGGAAAGATTACAAAATCAATATCATTGATACTCCTGGTCACGTAGACTTCACAATTGAAGTCGAGCGCTCCATGCGGGTATTGGATGGAGTAATCGCCGTATTTTGTTCAGTTGGGGGAGTTCAGCCCCAATCGGAAACCGTTTGGCGGCAAGCCGATCGCTACAAAGTGCCTCGGATTGTATTCGTAAACAAGATGGATCGCACTGGTGCGAACTTCTATAAAGTTTACGGCCAGATATGCGATCGCATGAGAGCCAACGCCGTCCCCATCCAAATCCCCATAGGCAGCGAAAGCGACTTTAAAGGGATCGTCGATTTGGTAAAGATGAAAGCCTACATCTACACCAGCGACCTTGGCACCGACATCGAAGAAACCGAAATCCCTGAAAGCGTCAAGGATTTAGCCGCAGAGTACCGCACCAAATTGGTCGAATCAGCGGCAGAAACCGCCGACGACTTGATGGAAAAATACCTAGAAGGCGAAGAACTCACAGAAGCCGAAATTATGTCTGCCCTGCGGCAAGGCACGATCGCGGGAACCATCGTCCCCATGTTGTGCGGTTCCGCCTTCAAAAACAAAGGCGTGCAGCTATTGCTGGATGCAGTCCTCGACTACCTGCCCTCCCCCTTAGAAGTACCTCCCATTCAAGGAACCTTGCCCAACGGGGATACAGCCGAACGGAAGGCAGACGATGATGCCTCAATGTCAGCTTTGGCATTCAAAATCATGGCAGACCCCTATGGTCGCCTAACCTTTGTGCGGGTTTACTCTGGCATCCTCAAAAAAGGCAGCTACGTGATGAACTCCACCAAGGACAAAAAAGAGCGGATTTCTCGCTTAATCGTCCTCAAAGCTGACGATCGCATTGAAGTAGACGAACTCCGCGCCGGTGACTTAGGAGCAGCCTTGGGTCTCAAAGATACCTTTACTGGCGACACCCTCTGCGATGACACCGCTCCCATTATTCTGGAGTCGTTATTCATCCCCGAACCCGTGATCTCCGTAGCGGTGGAACCCAAAACCAAGGCCGACATGGAGAAACTCTCCAAAGCCCTGCAATCTCTCTCAGAAGAAGACCCCACCTTCCGAGTCCGAGTTGACCACGAAACTAACCAGACAGTCATCGCCGGCATGGGCGAACTGCACCTGGAAATTCTGGTTGACCGGATGCTGCGAGAGTTCAAAGTCGAAGCCAACGTCGGCGCACCCCAGGTAGCCTACCGCGAAACCATTCGCAAAGCCGTCCGCGCTGAAGGCAAATTCATCCGTCAAAGCGGGGGTAAAGGTCAGTACGGCCACGTCGTCATCGAACTGGAGCCTGGGGAACCAGGAACAGGCTTTGAATTCGTCTCCAAAATTGTTGGCGGCGTTGTACCCAAAGAGTACATCGGCCCAGCAGAACAAGGGATGAAGGAAGCTTGCGAATCCGGCATTGTCGCTGGCTATCCAGTGATCGACCTTAAAGCCACGATGGTAGATGGGTCTTACCACGATGTAGACTCCTCCGAAATGGCATTTAAGATCGCCGGTTCAATGGCGATCAAAGAAGCAGTGATGAAGGCAACGCCAGTACTGCTAGAGCCTATGATGAAAGTAGAGGTCGAAGTTCCCGAAGATTATATCGGGAACATCATCGGCGACCTCAACTCTCGTCGGGGTCAGATTGAAGGTCAAGAGACGGAACAAGGACTTGCCAAAGTTGCAGCCAAAGTTCCTTTGGCACAAATGTTTGGTTATGCCACAGACATCCGCTCGAAAACCCAAGGTCGCGGGATCTTCACAATGGAATTCAGCCATTACGAAGAAGTCCCCCGCAACGTGGCTGAAGCCATCATCGCCAAGAGCAAAGGGAACGGTTAATTGTTAGTGGTTACGGGTTAGTAGTTAGTTGTGAACTGAAAACAACTAACTACTAACAACTAACAATTAACTACTAACAACTAATTGTTAGTGTTAGGGTTAGTAGTTAGTTGTAAAATTAAAGCAACTAACAACTAACTACTAACAACTAACTACTAACAACTGACAACTGACAAAGGAACAGAATCAAGAATGGCACGCGCAAAATTTGAACGGAACAAACCCCACGTAAACATCGGCACTATCGGTCACGTCGATCACGGCAAAACAACTTTAACTGCCGCAATTACGATGACTCTATCTGCACTGGGTCAGGCCAAGGGTAAGAAGTATGATGAAATCGATGCTGCGCCTGAAGAAAAAGCGCGTGGTATCACCATTAATACGGCTCACGTTGAGTATGAAACCACATCTCGGCACTATGCCCACGTTGACTGTCCCGGACACGCTGACTATGTGAAAAACATGATCACTGGTGCGGCGCAAATGGACGGTGGCATCCTAGTTGTGTCAGCGGCAGATGGCCCCATGCCTCAAACTCGCGAACACATCCTGTTAGCTAAGCAAGTTGGCGTTCCTAGCTTGGTTGTTTTCTTGAACAAAGAAGACATGGTAGATGACGCAGAACTTTTGGAATTGGTGGAACTGGAAGTGCGCGAACTCCTTAGTTCTTACGATTTTCCTGGCGATGATATCCCCATTATCACTGGTTCGGGATTGAAAGCTCTAGAAGCAATGGTGGCTAATCCCAAGGCTGTCAAGGGTGACGATCCTTGGATTGACAAGATTTATGCACTGATGGAAGCAGTAGATAGTTACATTCCTACGCCGGAACGGGAAATTGATAAGCCCTTCTTGATGGCTGTTGAAGACGTATTCTCGATTACTGGTCGGGGTACGGTGGCGACTGGTCGGATTGAGCGCGGAAAGATCAAAGTCGGCGAAAACGTGGAACTGGTGGGCATTAAAGACACTAAAAGCACTACGGTGACTGGTGTGGAAATGTTTATGAAGTCTCTGGATGAAGGTCTCGCCGGCGACAACGTAGGTCTGCTGCTGCGGGGGATTTTAAAGAATGAGATTGAACGGGGCATGGTGATTGCCAAGCCGAAGAGTATCATGCCTCATACACAGTTTGAGTCTGAAGTGTATATCCTCAAAAAGGAAGAAGGTGGTCGTCATACGCCGTTTTTCTCTGGCTACCGTCCTCAGTTTTATGTCCGCACTACGGATGTAACTGGTACGATCAAACAGTTTACCAGTGATGAAGGTAAAGAAGTAGAAATGGTGATGCCGGGAGATCGGATCAAAATGACGGTGGAATTGATCAACCCGATCGCTATTGAACAGGGGATGCGCTTCGCTATCCGTGAAGGTGGCCGCACTGTCGGTGCTGGCGTTGTATCAAAAATCCTCAAGTAGGACTCTGCTTTCAGCAGAAGAGCAGGAAAG
>DATGYA010000498.1:0-9096 GCA_035298405.1 Kamptonema sp.
AGGGATTGAAACAAGCCACGAAAAAACAAAAAAGATACCCCAGCACAGTTACAATTTATCTAAATCCCTATCAGGGATTGAAACATGATCGGAATCGTGTCAGTGCTCGTGGTAACGACCGCCGGTTACAATTTATCTAAATCCCTATCAGGGATTGAAACATTAAAATATAGTCTTCTCACATAGCCTGCTGCTATCTACCATTTGCCTTTTGGCCAAAAAGATCCGCGTGACATCCGGTTAACGAGTAAATTATTCTGGAATCTGATCTAGATCGCTTAGAGGAAAATACAGATGAAAGTCACCTGGGTATCTCGTTTAATGCGAATTTCCGTCGCAGGACTAATGCTCGCTGCTGCATCCCTACCCGCCACACTCGCACCCGCCGCCAGCGAACCAGCAGTCAGACAAGCTCAAGCCACTCAGAAAAAGCGGATCGTAGTCATGGACTTCGATTACGGTAGCACCAATAGTTATTACAGTTCTTACAGAGGCGTAGGAGCAGCCAAAGGCATCAGCGAACTGCTAGTGAACGAACTCGTCAACAACGGTACTTATACAGTAGTCGATCGCAGCAAGCTAGAGCAAGCTCTCAGACAGCAAAACCGCTCAGGATCTGTTGATGCAGCCGCAGCCGCAGAAATCGGTAAACAGCTAGGCGTAGACGCGGTACTAATCGGCACTATTACTCGATTTAACATCGATAAGCAGTCAGGAGGCGGCGGCTTTATGGGAGTAGGCGGAAGCTCTTCCAAAACTAAAGCTACTGTTCAGATCGATGTGCGCCTGATTAGTACCACCAGTGGCGATATTCTTGCCACCGCCAGAGCCGTAGGAGAAGCAGATCAAAGTGACAGCAGCGTTTCTATAAGGGGTGTGGGCGGTAGTTCCAGTAGCAGCAACGAGGATGCTCTTTTGAGTGCCGCAGTTGACAAAGCTGTAGCCCAAATGGTAACTAAACTTGCTGAGGTTTCTGGGAAAATTCAGTAAGTAAAAGCAGTAGCGGTTAACGGTTAACTGTTAACTGTTAACGGTTAACTGTTAACTGGGAGGAGGAAAAGAGGAGTTGGGATCTTTTTCCTACTGCTTAGCTATCGCATTTAGTTTGAACTGAGTTAGGAATAGGATTCATCTCAATTCTAGAGATTGCCTCTGTTTCTTCAAGCCATCCTGTTTCTCCTGGTTGCAAAATCTTAATAGTTTCAGGCTCAGTTTTAGATTTGATTGCAGGCGAGGTAGAAGCAGTAGGTACTGGGGAAGATTGCTTAAGCGGCTGTTTAGAAACTCGTGGTAAATCTTTAGGAAGGTTTGGTTTAGTTGGGCTGGATTTGGCATTGCTAGCAAGAGAGCAAACTTTCACTTCTATCCAAATCCCCCCTGCTGTAGATTGGATATTTTGAACCTGCAAAATGCTACCGACAGGAACTATGCCTTTAACCTCAGATTTGCCAAAATTATTTGTTAAAGTTAAGCGATCGCTGTTATCTTCAGTATCAGCTTTAATTTGAATTATTTCCCCTGGTTGAAAATATGGCGCAGCAACGCTCTTAGTTGGACTTGGGAGCGGCGGGCTTTCTCGAACCGTGACGGGGTTCTGAGCAAAAATTCCCCTAAACCACCGATTAGCAGCATTACTAAAGTCGGCATTAAAGAAATAAGTTAAAGGCAGCACTCCCCCTGCTAAAAGTAACAAAATGCCTAGTAAATAAGGTAGTGAGCTTTCAGATTTGGGACGAGGAAAAAACTGGGTTCTTAAGGCAGAATTGCTGCCTGCTTCTTGGATGCTGAAGTTGGGGGCTGCATTTTCGTCTTCGTCAGGGGAATATGAGGGAAGTTCTAAGGGTGCGATCGATAATTCTGTAAGCGCATTTCCCTGTTCTGTTGGTCTGACTTGACAGTAGATCAGAGCGACTGTCACATTGTCATGGCCATTTTTGGTGTTCGCAATTTCAATTAGTCGATCTTTTGCTTTAGCGACATTGGTTGTGCCGTCTAGAATGGGTAAAATTTCTGTTTCCCAGTATTCTTCAATTCGGTCTTTATCGCTCAAACCGTCGGAACACAGTAGGAAAATGCTGTCTTCATCTAGAGGAAATCGCTGTACGGTGGGGTGGAGAGTTGCGGAGGAAGTAATGCCTAAAGCTTGAACGAGGGCTCCGGCTGCTACTTGCTGTAAGGCATCTCGATAGAGGGCGTAACCGAGCCGGACTTCGCGACAGGCTACGTCGTCGTCTAGGGTAATTTGGCGACAACCAGTGCGGGTGATCCAGTAGGCTCGGCTATCTCCAACGTGGGTAACGTAGAGTTCGTGGGCTTGAGCTAGGGCCATGACGAGGGTGGTTCCCATGCGCTGGCGAAGTTGGCGACGTTCGGTGTCGTTGCGCCCGGAGATTGCGTCATTGGCGGCACAAGCGGAGCGTTCTAATTTGGTGCTGAGGATGATGGGATCGGCGGGGGGGTGCTGTAGGATTTGCTGTAGGCGATCGCGAAGTGTGGTAACGGCAAGTAATGATGCGACTTCTCCGCCGTCTTGTCCGCCAATACCGTCGCAGACTATGGCGGAAGCTTCTAAGCCTGGGGGAACTGCGATCGCTGTCCCAGGTGGGGGATAGCAAGCGTCTTCGTTGTGGGAGCGGGTTGGCCCGGTATGGGTGCCGGTGGCGATGTGAATTGTGCGATTAAACGATCGCCCACATAAGGTGAGGGCTTTATCTAGCTGACTGATTAGTTGTTCGCTGGTTCGGATTTGGCCAGCGATCGTTTGTTGGCATAGTTGTCTCAAAAAGCTGGCGATCGCGGGGTGGGCGTTTCCAGCCCATTGTTGCCATAATTGACCCAACTGGGAAAGGGTGGGAGCTTTCCCGTCTGTTTGCAATTCTGAAAGCCGAAGGATGGGCCCTTCTACTCGTAGCAGTTGGGGGTTGAGCAGTGTTGAAGCGACTGCAACAGAGCTACAGGGTTGCCAGAGTTGGGCGATTTGCCAGAGCCAATTGAGTTGGCGCATGGCTGTTGCGTTTTTCCAGGCGATCGCCAATTCTGGCATTAAGGTTTCGCCGCTTTTGGATAGCGGGCAGTTTTCCAATAGCCAGATGTCCGATCCTAGCTTAGTGGCGGTTCGGGGCAATATTCCGTAGACTTGGGGCACGTGGAGCCGCTGGGGAAATAGCCGCAGATAAGCTGCAATCGAAGGTGGAATATCTTCTGGCATTTCGGGCAACTTTTCGGGTTGAGTATCTACCAGAATTCGGCCGCCTTTAAATAAGTAGCGACTTGCTATCAGCTCTCCTGGCCGACAGGCTTTTATCCCTTCACCTATAGCCCACAGGTAATGTTTTGGCACAGCGTACTGCATAGGGGTTCCTCACGCCTCTCAGCAAGAAGTGCTGATCTGAATTATTTTAGCCAATTCTGGTCTTTAATTCCCGGCGCTTTCAGTTTTGGCGATCGCGCTGTTGAAAAATTATGACTCTGACTGGGCATGATTAAGATATAGCCTTTAGTCGAACACAACGACTACTGCCAAAGCTAGGTAATTCGCGATCGCATCTAGACAATATACGCCAATGGTATGATTTAAGGGGGAAAGCGACACAGGGGCTCGTTAACTCCCGATCAGGGATTGCAACGAAACTAAATTCAACGAAACGAAACAGGGATTGAAAAAGGTAAGCTTTATGCCCATTCCCAACTCAAGTGCATCGCCAAAAAAGTTTCCCGATCCAAAATTTCTCCCTACTGTCGAGGTTGACGAGTTGCTGACCACGCTCCAGCACTCTCACGGTTTGTATTATAAGATGATGAATCTTGAAGTTTGGGCGATCGTGGAAACGCTCGATCAGTATTTTCCTGGTTCCTGGGGACGTTTTATGGCTAACCGCAAAGTGGCAATGAAGCAGTTTTTGCAGCGCCAACAAGTTAAAGATACTCCAGGGCATGATGAATTCACCAGCGGTTTTACAGAGCGTCCCCAGGATGGGGAGGAAGATTTGTCGGATGCTATGGATAAATTTGTTTCTCCTCCCCAAGAGCAAGGCGAGGGGCCGACATCCTCTATCCCTTACCCTTCCTGATGCTAAACGCTAATCTGGGAGTCAACTTGGGGAAGTCCCATGCTGTAGTTGAGGACGCGGCTGTTAAGGTTGTAGCTGATTTGACCTTGTTGTAGGAGCGATCGCACGAGGTGTTCTAACTCAGAACCAATGCGGCGGAGGTTATATTCTATTAAATCTTCGCCGTTATAGCTGTCCACGAGCTCGTCAAATTTGCGGTAAACCTGGTTGAGGGTTTCAGTAGTCCAGTTTAGTTCGTTATCTGGATCGACATCAAGGGTAAGAGAGTCTTGGCTGGGCACGAATTCGTTGTTTTCGAGAGTAGCGGTGTAGATACGAATATGCCGGGTGGTGGATTTGAGCAGCATGGTTCTCAGAGTAAAGAAAGCTTCAGAGTTTATAATAACTGAGAATCGGCATCGGAGGACAAGGTGGAAGGTAAAAGATTTATTCACTCGCTGCGACTGCAAAACTTCCTTTCTTATGGTAATGAGGAGGAAGAAATCGAACTGCAACCTCTTAATGTTTTGATTGGCCCTAATGCTTCTGGGAAATCTAACCTAATTGAAGCTATTGGAATTTTGAAAGCATTGCCTACAGACCTAGTTGCCCCAATTCGACAAGGCGGTGGGATTAGTGATTTTCTGTGGAAAGGTGGAAAAGATATTCCTATAGCAAAAATTGAAGCTATTTTAGATTACCGAGAAGGTCTAATGCCTCTGCGTTATCAAATTAGTTTTACTATAAGTGGTCAGAGACTTGAGGTAATAAAGGAGTCTATATCTGAGTATATCTCTAAAAAAGATAGAATTGACGTAATACTAAATGAGGATGTAGGATCTCAGCCTATATCTAAAAAATATTTGACTTTGTACCGACGCGATCAAAAAGGTATAGTAATTATCTATGTGAAAGATGAAAAAGATATACAAAAAAGAAGACCGCGGGCTTTGCGACGACAAGATATACTCCCAGATCAGTCTATTTTATCTCAGAGAAAAGATCCAGAACGGTACCCAGAAATATCATATTTAGGGACTAATTTTTCTGAGATTAGTTTATATCGAAACTGGCAGACAGGCAGAGATTCAGTAGCTAGAAAAGCTCAACAAACTGACTTGCCTGAACATCCTCTTTTAGAAAATGGTAGTAACTTAGGCTTGGTTTTGAATAACTTACAACATCAATTAGGAAGTAGGCAGATTATTGAAAGCTTAAAGAAGTTCTACAGTGCAGCCGAAGAAATTAGTATTAAGATTTATGGTGGGACTGTCCAAATATTTATCCGTGAAACCGGATTAAGTCAGCCAATCCCTGCTACTCGTTTATCCGATGGCACACTGCGTTATTTGTTCTTAATGGCTTTACTGCTAGATCCTACCCCACCGCCAGTTATTTGTATTGAAGAACCGGAAATTGGTTTACATCCAGATATTTTACCTACCATTGCTGAAATGCTCATCGAAGCTTCACAGCGTACACAATTGATTATTACAACTCATTCTGATGCTTTAGTTTCTGCACTGATGCCAGAGTCGGTATTAGTATGCGAACAAGATGAAAGAGGAAGTCACCTACGCCGTCTCGATCCTGAAAAACTGAAAAAATGGCTGGAAAATTACACTCTGGGAGACCTCTGGCGGATGGGGGAAATCGGGGGAAATAAATGGTAAAGGAGATTCGCATTTATATCGAAGGCGGTGGGGATAGTAAGAATACAAAAGGATTGCTTAGACAAGGATTCAGCAGTTTTTTTAACCCAATTAAAGAGATTGTACGCAGTAAAAAAATAGGATGGGAGATCGTTATTTGTGGTTCTCGTAATAATGCTTTCAGAGATTTTAAAAATGCTTTGGAAGATCACCCTGATGCCTTTATTATCCTGCTTGTTGACTCCGAAGCGGCTGTAAAAAAGCAAACACCTTGGGAACATTTGAAGTCTAAGGATAATTGGGATGCGCCAGGGGTTGATGATAGTCACTGTCATCTTATGGTTCAAGCGATGGAGGCTTGGTTTATTGCTGATATTGAGGCTTTAAAAAAATTCTATGGCCAGGGATTTAAAGAAAATTCTCTTCCTAAAAATCCCAATGTAGAAACGATTGATAAGGATTTGTTAGAGCCAAGCTTGAAAGCTGCTACCCGTGATACAAAATCAAAAGGCGAATATCACAAGATACAACACGGTTCTAAGCTGTTAGAAATGTTGAATGTTGAGCGGGTTCGCAAAGCTTCTAGTCATTGCAATCGCCTTTTTACAACCCTTACAGAGATTATAGGAGAATCAAGCTGCTAAATATGGCGATCGCGTCACTTTTCCACATAATACTTCTCAACAAAACTCCGTAATCCTGATTTATATCCTTGTCCTACGGCCTGAAACCTCCACTCTCCACTTTTTTTGTACAAACGTCCAAATTCTAAGGCTGTCTCTACTGTAAAATTCTCTTTTAATTCGTACCGCGCTAATTCAACTTTTGTCTGACTATCATAGAGACTGATAAAAGCGTTAGAAATTTTGCTAAAATTCATACCGACTGACTCGGCATCGTGGATAGTCACGATCAAAACTATTTCTTCAATAACTGCGTCTACTTTGGCTAATTCAACTCCGTAGAGAGTATTAATGTATCCTTTTCTGGGGGAATAGTTATCGGTGGCTGATTGTCTCACAGAACCGTCAAGGGATTTAGTATTGTTGTAAAATACTAAATAGTCTTCGTGAGGGATTCTGCCATCTGTTCCTAGCATAAATGCTGAAGCATCAATTTCACAGTTCTTACCTGCTAGATTGGCTTGCCAACCCAAGGCGATCGCTAATTTCTTTAAATTTGGCACTTCTTGAGAAAGATTAAATCTGCCACCTTTAATTAATTCTACGGTCATCGGTTTTTGTTCCTTCCTACGATTTCAGAAAGTTGCTATTTTTGCTAATCGGAATTATTCGTTTTTTTCTCTTTCTCTGTGTTATGGGGACATTTGCGGTTTTCTTATGGCTAGGGGCTAGATTGGGGCAAAACGCACGGGGATGTTAGTTTCCTGCTGAATTTGAGTTGCGATCGCATCCAATTCACTAGAACTGACACATTTAAGAATTTGCACGGGGTAAGGCCGATCTTCAGCGGTATGATTTCCGCGCCCATCTAACTGACGAGTTAAAGGTTTTGGTCGCGTGGGGGTATTGAGTTGAATTTCCGCAGGCGCTAAGGATTGCATCAGGCGGATATATTCTGTTTTCGTAGCTACATCCCAGGGTGATAAAACCATTGTTTGAATGCCGAACTCTCCACTATATTCTTGCCGAAATTGTTGCAAACCGGTCTGAATACTTTGTAAGTCAATTCCGGCGACGGGGCGATTGATGCGCTGGAGGCGATCGCTACTAACTGCATCTAATTTTACTGATACTTTGTCTGCCAAAGCTAGTTCGGAACGTACTTGTGGGTCAGTCAGTAAGGTTCCATTGGTCAATACTGCGATCGCACGGTGGGTGCATTTTTTGACAGATTCGATAATTTCGCCTAGATTCAATGCTTGAGTGGGTTCGCCACTACCGCTGAGGGTGATGCTATCTACATCCCAAGGCGCGAAGGATTGCAAATCTTCTAAGATTTGGTGGGTGGGGATAAAAATTACGCGATCGCTGATTTTAACTTCTATCTCTCCCAGTTGACAGTAAACGCAGTTAAAGGAACAGGTCGAAACTTGGCCAATGGGGTCAATACCTAGCGATCGCCCGTAGCGCCAAGACTTGACTGGGCCGTAAACAGAGGAAAATTTAGATGTTGTAGTTGATGACATAGCTGTTATCGAATTGTGATTTTAAAATATAAAGCGTTCTTAAATTCTACCGCCTATGTTAACTCGCAAAGAAATTGCATTTTACCTCGAAGATATTGAAACGCCCGCAGGCAGGGCTGTTAGTTTAATTATTACGGGGCTAATTCTGCTATCTTCAGCTATTTTTGTTGTTGAAACTTACCCGCTTCCCCAACGAGTTCGGATCGAACTTCAGGCTCTCGATATTGCGATTTTAATTCTTTTTGCTATTGAGTATTTAGTGCGGTTCTGGTGTGCTGAGGAAAAAATTAAGTTTATTTTTAGAATTTTCTCTCTCATTGACTTACTGGCTATTCTACCATTTTTTCTAGGTTTTGTCAATATCAGCTTTGTCCGCGTCTTTCGCTGGTTTCGGATTTTGCGGCTACTCCGCTTTTTTGAGTTCAAAATTTCTATTTTCCGGATCAGTAGTGATGATGGGGTGATTTTTGCTAGAATTTTATTTACTTTGTTTACTATTATATTTGTTTATTCTGGTTTGATTTATCAAGTCGAGCATCCGGTTAATCCTAAAAACTTTAATACTTTTTTGGATGCGGTTTATTTTTCGGTTGTGACCATGACAACGGTGGGATTTGGCGATGTTATTCCAATTTCTGAGATCGGGCGGTTATTAACAGTTTTGATGATTTTGAGCGGAATTGCTCTCATACCTTGGCAATTGGGGGATTTGATTAAACAATTTGTGAAAACGGCTAATCAAGTGGAAAATACTTGTAAAAGTTGTGGTTTATCGGTACACGATACAGATGCTAGATTCTGTAAAAATTGCGGTACTAAGTTGGCTAATGGTTAATGGCTAATTGTTAGTGGTTAGTGGTTAGTGGTTAGTGGTTAGTGGTTAATTATTAGTTGTTAGTTGTTATGGTAATGGGTAATGCTAATTGAAAACTGTTATGATATTGAATCTGGTGGTATAAACATAATTACAGAACAGTTAACAGTTAACGGTTAACCGTTAACAGTTAACCGTTAACCGTTAACAATTGAGAGGAAAATGTCTGAGATATTGGGAATGGGTCAGACGATCGCGGCGATCGCGACGGCGATAGTTCCGCAACAAGGTAGTGTGGGGATTGTGCGGGTTTCTGGTGACGAGGCGATCGCGATCGCGCACACCCTATTTCACGCGCCGGGACATCAAATTTGGGAATCTCACCGCATTCTCTACGGCTACATCCGCGATCCTCAATCTCAGCAATTGGTA
>DATGYA010000499.1:0-3353 GCA_035298405.1 Kamptonema sp.
ACACCATCGGTAACTCCAACTCCAATACCAACGCCATCAGTAACTCCAAGTCCAATACCAACTCCAACACCATCGGTAACTCCAACTCCAATACCAACGCCATCGGTAACTTCAACTCCAATACCAACGCCAACACCATCAATAACTCCAACTCCAATACCAACTCCAATACCATCAGTAACTCCAACTACCACACCAATAACTAATAACATTCCCAAGGATGACTGCATCTGTGACCAAATCACCTATCCCAACTTAAACCAACCTAATTCAGTTGAAAATACCATACTTGGCAGCTCGGATATTTCAATAGGTACTGACCGCAATGACGAGCTTTTAGGTAGTAACGCTAGCAATATATTCGATGCTAAATCAGGAGATGACAACTTATATGGCGGCGACAGCAACGATATTCTCAATGGCAATTTTGGGAATGACTTTATCAGTGGAGGTAATGGCGATGACCTCCTATTAGGAGACGAAGATAACGATATAATTCTGGGTGATTATGGCCAGGATTTAATCTTCGGAGGTAAAGGTTCAGACTCTTTGCATGGCCGTGAAGGTAATGACATTATTCTGGGCAACAACAATGATGATTTTATCGATGGTGGTAAAGAGAATGACACTTTATATGGAGGCAAAGCTAACGATATAATCTTGGGTAGTGAAGGTAATGACTACCTATTTGGAAACTTAAGTTCAGATACTATCTGTGGCGGTGTAGGTAATGATTTTCTCAGTGGTAATGAACAAGACGATATTCTGGGAGGGTGTGAAGGCAATGATACTATTTATGGAGGTGAAGATAACGATACTCTCACAGGGGGTAAAGGTGAAGATATCCTCTATGGAGACTTAGGAAATGATAGTTTGATTGGCGGTAGCGGTAATGATATCTTTGTCTTAAAAGCTGGTCATGGATTTGATACTATCGGTGATTTTACCATGGGTCAAGACTTAATTGGATTAAGCGAAGGTTTAAGTTTTAGTCAGTTAGATTTTACTGAGGATAATCGGGGAACAATTATTAAAAATCTGTTGACAGGGGAGCGGTTAGCTGTTATGACTGGGATCGGTAAAAATTTGATAACATCGGCGATTTTTATGGTAATTTAGAAATCCCATAAAACTGCGTAAGTTCAATCTCGATCGATGGCAGGATCTATAAATTTCACAAATGAATACTCAAGATATCCCCTTAAACAGCGTTCATACAACTAATTTCCCAAATATTTTAACTCAACTAGGTATTTCTCTAGTTGTTTCTACTTACCAAGCAGGTAAATTGATCGTTCTCCGTGCTGACAATAATACCATAAATACCCATTTTAGAACCTTCGATCGCCCAATGGGTTTAGCCGTAGATCGCGAAAAATTAGCCATTGGTACAGCTTACCAAATTATCGAACTTCGCAATGTCCCAGCAGTAGCGGCAAAACTAGAACCAGTTGGCAAACATGATGCTTGTTATCTACCCCGCAGCATTCATATTACCGGGGATATTGACATTCACGAAATGGCTTATGTTAATGATGAACTTTGGTTTATTAATACCCGTTTTTCTTGCTTGTGTACATTAGATAAAATTAATAGTTTTGTACCCCGATGGCGACCTAATTTTATTAATGCTTACGATTTAAGCGATCGCTGTCATCTTAACGGTTTAAGCATCCGCAACAATCGACCACAATATATTACCGCATTAGGCGAAACAAATGAAGCTGCGGGGTGGCGAAAAAACAAGGCAAATGGGGGGATTCTCATTGATATTCCCAGTAATGAAATCATTTGTCGAGGTTTATCTATGCCTCATTCTCCCCGCTGGTATCGGGAGGAACTTTGGGTATTAGAATCAGGTAATGGTAGTTTAGCTAAAGTTGACTTAACTTCGGGAAATTTAACTACAGTTGCTCAAGTTCCCGGTTTCACTCGCGGTTTAGCTTTCTGGGAAAACTTAGCCTTCATTGGACTTTCACAAATTAGAGAAACCGCCGTTTTTAGTGGCTTACCAATTACCAAAAGCCTCACTGAAAGGAATTGTGGGGTGTGGGTAGTCAATATTGACACTGGTGAAATTATTGCTTTCTTAAGATTTGAAGGTGGCGTACAAGAAATATTTGCCATTGGGATTATTCCAGGGTTTCTATTTCCCGAAGTCATTAACGGGGACGATAAACTTTTGGGTGCGACCTATATTTTACCCGATGAAGCACTTCAAGAAGTAGAGCTAACTGACACAATTTTACAACCAGAAGATGCTGAATATTTACTTAATTTGGGCAATGATGCCTACAATCAAGGCAACCTGGAAGCTGCAATGCAGCAATATCAGAAATGCCTAGAACTTAAGCCAGATTATTTGATGGCACGGTATAACTTAGGAGTAGTTTATTTAGAACAAGAACTATGGGAAGAGGCGATCATCGAATTAGAACAAGTAATTGCGACAAATCCCAATCATGCCGAAGCTTACAATAATTTGGGTATAATTTCCCAGCATCAACATAGATTAAATGAAGCGATAGAATATTATCAAAAAGCAATTGCTATTCGCTATCAATTTCCTGATGCACATTTGAATTTAGGCATGGCATTCTTACAAATGGGAGAATATACCCAAGGCTTTGCCGAAAGCGAGTGGCGTTGGCAAACGAATAACTTTACACCATTTATTTGTCCTCAACCTTTGTGGGATGGTAGCGATTTAAGCGGTAAAACTATTCTGATTCATACTGAACAAGGTTCAGGAGATGCCATTCAATTTATTCGTTATCTTCCTATAGTAGCTGAAAGTAGCTGTCGCATTATTTTAGTTTGTATTCCCGACTTAATGCCTTTATTTGCCACGATTCCTCACATTCACAAGATGATTCCGCCGGGAGATATTGCGATCTCAGAATTTGATGTTTATGCTCCCTTAATGAGTTTACCTCATATTCTGGGTACAACTTTAGATACAATCCCCGATCAAATTCCTTATTTAGAAGCAAGGGAGCAAAACGTTGTTTTCCCAATCCTGCATTCATCTGATTCTAACAAATTAAAAGTAGGAATTGTTTGGTGTGGGAGTCCTACTCATAAAAACGATCGCAATCGTTCTTGTCAACTATATGATTTTGCACCTATTTTGAATATAAAAAATGTAGATTTCTTTAGCTTGCAAAAAGTTACTAGACTGACGGATTTAGCAAAATTGCCAAAATTTAATGTCTGCGATCTAAGTTATTATTTAAGAGATTATGGAGATACGGCAAGAGCGATCGCGCAGTTAGATTTAGTAATTACTGTAGATACTTCCGTTGCTCACTTAGCTGGAGCATTAGGTAAGCCAGTTTGGACTTTACTCTGCT
>DATGYA010000500.1:0-3403 GCA_035298405.1 Kamptonema sp.
GCCGAAGTCGCCTACGAGTACGTCGAAGCCACTACCGCCGATGAGGAAGTCATCGCCTCGGCCTCCTTGTAAGGTGTTGTCGCCAGATCCTCCGTTGAGGATGTCATTGCCTTGTCCGCCGCTGAGGAAGTCGTCGCCTTGGTCTCCGAAAAGGGTATCAGTGCCGCCGCCACCGATGAGGCGATCGTTGTCGCGATCGCCACTAATCCGCTCAGGATCGGAGGAACCAAGGATGAAATCATTGCCGCTTTGGGCAAATAGTCCGTTTGGGTAAGGAGCTAAAAAGCCTGGAGTTAAGGTTAAACTGTTTGGGCTGTCGTCTAAGAGATAGGAACGACCATCAGCACTGGGGCCTGCCATAGGGATGTTCTCGTAGGTGGGTGATTTGATTTTAGATTTTAGATTTGAGTGGGTAGCGAGTTAGCTGGTTTTAGTTGCCTAAAAACGCGCGATCGCGCCCAAGCATCGCTATTATTGACGCTGACTACTACAAATAGAAGCGATGCCGCAGCCTGATAGATAGATTTATGAAAGGGCGTTGCAGGATTTATCCTGCCTACTCTTTTTGAGCTTCAATAGTAATGGTTAACGGTTAACAGTTAACAGTTAACAGTTAACCGTGATTATTGCGAAGAGCGCCAAATCTTGGCGTTGCTTATGTTAACGGCGAGAACTTAGTGCCATCAAAATTCGCAGCACATACCAAAATAGTAGGGCTACGGAAGCAAATAGTTCTAGGGACGCGGCGACATACTGATCGGTAGAGTAATGATGAATTAGTTTGGAGGTATCGTAGAGGATGGCCGCTGAGGCAAATGCCACCATTGCTACGGAGAAAAATAGCCCCAAGGTAAAGCCAAAGATAACGCTGCAAAGAATTAAGCCGAGGGCAATAAAACCACCAATCTGGAGAACTCCAGCTAGGAAAGAAAAATCCTTGCGGGTGGTTAGGGCAACGGTGCTTAAACCCGCAAACAACAGTAGGGTTAAAATTCCGGCTGTGGGAATCACATTAGGATCGGAAAAATAAGCGGCGACAAATAGGAGCGGGGTAAAAATTATCGCTTCACCGACAACGTAAAGTCCTAAGCCTGCATACTGGGTTTCCACGGAATCAGCTTTGGCAGTTAATTCTCTGGATAACCAACCCAGCAAGGCAAAACCGCCTAAGAAAAATAACCAACTAAATCGACTGCCTAAAACAAAACTGGTTAGGGCGTTGGCAATGCCTGTGGAGAAAAAGATAAATTCTAAGAGAACGAAGGCTCCAACGGCTCCTGCTAAATGGAAGTAGGTTTTTTGAATAAATTGAGCGCGGTCGCTTGGTCTGGCTTCGGCAACAGTAACCATAGGCTTATTTCTCCAATCACCAAAAACGAACTTATCTAAAGTTTAACAAATGCTGGAACTAGCAACACTATTTCTGTACAGATATTCCCCGCAGGAGAGACAGTGTATAATCAAAGCGATCGATCGATGTGGTAAAATTGTATCTACATCTGTACTGAGTGGTAATGATGCAGCTTTACATCTCTACCTAAGCGAGGGCTTCAAGATTATCGAGACGAAGACAGGAAAACTTAATGGAAATGAGTCTTTCCCCGCAACTGGACATATTCTTGAGCTTGATAAGCAATAGACATCTCTGAAAACTATCATAGCCTTTCTATGACTAGCTTTAAGGCTTCAACTCTTGGGCAACTCGAAATAATTAGGAGATGTCTACTATTGAAATGGTACAACAAATTTTTCAGCGAATTACCAACTTAATTAAACCTGTTGGTTCGCGCTTTAAGCCATACTTACGCTATTTTATTCTGGGTGGGACGCTATTATTTGTTGCTAAGGCTTTTAAGGAACACTGGCAAGAAGTAGCGGCGATTCGCATTGACGCGGCGGGTGTTGTTATGCTAGCGATCGCGCTTGGCGTTACTTTACTTTCCCACATCTGGGCTGGCTGGGTGTGGTTGTGGATTTTGCGAGAATTTAATCAATCTGTCGATACTGCTTGGGGCATCCGGGTGTTCCTTAAAACTAATATTGGTAAGTATTTACCGGGAAATATTTGGCATTTTTGGGGTCGGATTCAGGCGACGCGCGATCGCGGAGTTCCCACAGCAATTGCTACTCTCAGTGTTTTGTTAGAACCTTTGTTGATGGCAGCGGCGGCTTTACTAATTGCGTTGATGGGAAGTCTGCCGGGAAATCGGATTTTGCAGTTGTTTAGTTTAGCTGCAATTCTGATGAGCGTTCATCCCAAGATTTTAAATACTTTAGTTAAATATGTAGGAAAGTTAAAAGGTTTAGGTAGTAAAATTGAAGAAGCGGATAGCGCTAATATTAATCACAAGCATAACCAATTTATCATTAAACGCTATCCTCTGCTGCCTTTATTGGGAGAAATCGGTTTTTTGGGATTGCGAGGGGGCGGATTTTTACTGACTTTGATGGCTTTAGCTCCTATAAATTTTAGCGAAATTCCGCAACTATTAAGTGCTTTTAGTTTAGCTTATGTTTTAGGGTTAGTGATACCGGGAGCTCCGGGAGGTTTGGGAGTATTTGAAGCAACCGCGATCGCGCTTCTAGATCGGCGCTTTTCTCCAGCATTAATTGTTAGTGCTGTCGCCTTCTATCGCTTAATTAGCATTCTCGCTGAAGCGATCGGTGCTGGTTTGGCTTGGTTATATAAAAGTAACAGCGATCGCTAGATAGAGAAAAATAAATACTGGTTGTTTTATTAAAAAAAATAATGACAAATTACTTAAATCTGGCTTTAAATTTATCAAAATGACTTTTGCAAGAGGTCTACTGTATATGAAGCACCCTACAATTTGATTGCACTGTGATAGTTGCTTAAGTCTTGACTTAAACAGGGAGAGTCAGTTAATAGTTTTGGCAATCAGATTTTTAGGTTAAAATTAGGATACTTTCTTTTTATTTTGCTTGAGTCGCACTAAACCGGCAAATGCTAAAGCTGTTCCAGCCATAGTTAGAGGTTCTGGAACTTGTGAATAAGAAACAGGTGAGTCATGTATCACAACCCATGAATCACAACGCTCGCCATTACAATAGGATTCTTTATACCCGTACATCAGAGAATAAAGACCATTATTAGCAAAAATCCAAGTTGCATTACTATCAACCGTGAAAGTCCATCCTTCCTCTTCATCAGAGTATACGTTGTGAAAGGAGTATCCGACATATCCGTTCAGTCCTACTAACTTACCTTCATATAAAACAGCAATTATTCCAGCCAAATTATATTGATAGCCCATCAGATCAAATATACCGTTCAAAACTGTAGTATCTTCATAGCCGGTTCCTGTTATTGATGAGTCATCAAAGCTAAAAGACCCACTCCCAGAAAAGCTCTCCACGTTGAAATTGTAAGTGAGTACAGCGG
>DATGYA010000501.1:0-13053 GCA_035298405.1 Kamptonema sp.
AGAAACCATCGCCGATTTTTTTGGCAGTCCCCTAACTGAACGGCCCGAAATTATCGCAGACATTGAGCGGAAATTTGCTCAGCGGGGACGGATCATGAGTCCCACTAACCGCAAACAAGCTTTAATTCCTGAAGGGGCTGATATTTTACCAAATTCTAGCGGTTCTGCCCCAGGAATTATTTGGCAGCCGCGATCGCAGGTGACAATTATGACCTTTCCGGGAGTGCCAGCGGAAATGCACCTGATGTGGGAAGAAACCGCTGTACCTTATCTAAGGAGTCAGGGATGGTGTCAGGAAACAATTTACAGCCGCACCTTAAGATTTTGGGGGATAGCGGAGTCAGCTTTAGCTGAAAAAGTTAATGATTTTTTTAACTTAGCCAACCCTACTGTTGCTCCCTACGCTAATAATGGCGAAGTCAAGCTACGAATTTCCGCTCGCGCCGAGTCAGAAGCGGTCGCTAGAAAATTGATTTTACCAGTAGAGGCACAATTAAAAGAAATTGCTGGACTTGACTGTTACGGTGCTGACAGCGATAGCTTACCCTCAGTAGTTGGTCAACTCTTACTAGATGCAGGTGCGACTTTAGGTGTGGCTGAGTCTTGTACTGGGGGAGGGTTGGGAGCGATGCTCACCAGTATATCTGGTAGTTCTAATTACTTCTTGGGTGGGGTTATTTCCTATGACAATCGAGTTAAGGTAGGTTTACTGGGTGTCGAACCGCAAGATTTAGCTGCTGAGGGCGCGGTGAGTCCCATAGTCGCAAAACAAATGGCTGCGGGAGTGCGATCGCGCCTTGAAACTACTTATGGCTTAAGCATCACAGGAATTGCCGGGCCTGGTGGCGGCAGTGAGTCTAAACCTGTGGGATTAGTTTATATAGGTTTAGCGGGCCCTGGCAGTGAAGTAGAAAGTTTTGAATATCGCTTTGGTACCATACGGAACCGTGACTGGATTCGGCATCTGAGTGCCTGTAGTGCCCTAGACATATTGCGACGAAAACTCTTGGCGTAAAAAACAGCGGAAGCGTAGCGGTTGTTTAAACTCAAAACTTCCCCTCCCTTTCCCTCTTGATTATTTGTAAACATTCGTTATGATGAAATAAGGATAGTGATTGGCAGATATAATTGCTAATCTCCGTTGCCCGCAGCAATGCCCGCAGCAACTTACTCGGAGAAGACAGACTCGACTTTCAGTTTCAAAGTCCTGCTTGCCTGAATTCTGAGATTTAGCCATCAGTACAGTAACTTAGCCTGCAAGAAAAAGGAGCTATCTGTTCAATGGAGGACATTGAAAAGGTACTGGAAGAAATAAAGGAATGGATTCGTAAGCTGATAGAAGCTCTTCTGAGTCCAGACGCTCAACCAGAACCTGAACTTATTCCCATTCCAGTCAATGAGCCAAAGCGTCGCAGGTAGTCCGTACTGCATTCAAGATTGGAGATAGGATTCAGCTCTGTCTGAAATCCGAGCTCAAAAATCACAAATAAAAAATAAATTCGCTGGAACTGTTGGAATTGTTTAATATCCTGGTGTTGCATGGGCCCAATCTGAATCTATTGGGTCAGCGAGAACCTGGCGTTTATGGTAGTGCAACTTTAAATGACATTAATCACTTGTTAGAGCAAGAAGCACAAGCCCTCCAGGTAAAACTATCCATCCAGCAGTCTAATTATGAAGGCGTGTTGGTGGATGCAATTCAGTTAATGTTAGGGCAGCACCAAGGTCTGCTAATTAATGCTGGAGCTTATACTCATACCAGCGTAGCTATTCGGGACGCGATCGCGGCAGTTAATGTTCCGGCGGTAGAAGTTCATTTGAGCAACATTTACCGCCGCGAACCTTTTAGACATCATTCGTTTATTGCCCCGATCGCAATTGGTCAAATCAGTGGTTTTGGCTCGGAAAGTTATCGCTTAGGGCTACAAGCTTTGGTTCATCACTTGAAACATAACTCTTAGTTGTTAATAGTTAGTTGTTAATAGTTAGTTGTTAGTTGTTAATAGTTAGTTGTTAGTTGTTAGTTCTTGGTCTTTGGTTTAACCGAAATGCGTTACTCCCTTTTAAGTAAGTTTCAAGGTGCTTTACTGGGCGCGGCGTTAGGAGACTTTCTAGGCATTCAATATCAAAGGCAATTACTAGATAGTGACAGTCAAAATGAAGGTTTCAACCTGAATTTAAACAAGACAAAGTTGCAAAATTTGCGGTGGGGTGGGGATGTACCTGGGTTGAAGTTGCCTCACCGTGACTTCAAGTTTGACCTGAAACTTTCTAGTAGCGGAGGTCTGGCCCTGCTGTGGGCTAAAAGCTTGATTCAGTTAAGGGGTTGGGATTTAAAAGATTGGAGGGAGATATGGGTAGGGTTTTCTCACTCGGAACTGACAAGATTTAACGCTCAACTAAACAATGAAGCTATCGGCACAGCAGAGGAACTTCTGAACAGGAAAAATGTAATTTCATCCGCTACAAGCAAACCCAAGCCTTTTATGCTTTCCCCTTCAGAAGCAGCGGTTGCTACTTTGCCTACGGCTATGTTTTTCCATGAAAATAAAGCTCAACTGCGAGAAAAACTAGAGCAACTGGCGGTGGTTTGGCATAGTCCCAATTATGTCGAACAAGATTCGATCGCAGGGCCTTTGGCTGTAGGATATGCGATCGCGCGTGCCTTGAAAGAAAAACTAAATCCCGCTAGTTTGATTCCCGAAACAGTTACCTATCTGGGGGTAGATACGCCTTTAACAGCTCTGTTGCTACAAGTACAGATATTGTTAGATCAAGGTGCAAGTTTGGAGGCTGCTGTAATTCAGCTTTGTAAGAATGTCGTTGTGCAACAAAAGCAGCACGTACTAGAGGGAAAGTCAGAGGCGAAGTTTGTCAGCCCTTCATCTTTTCTCCCTATTGCCATAGCTTTCTACTGTTTCCTGAACACCCCAGAAGACTTGCGTTTAGCTGTAGTCCGCGCAGCGAGAACGGGTATAGAGCCACAGTTAACTTGTAGTCTGGTAGGTGCTATTTCGGGAGCTTACAATAGTAAAGTCAGTATTCCACTAGAATGGCGGCTGGCAGTAGAGCAAAATTCCGCATCGTCTGAGCTCGCAGCAGGACGAGCGCCCTTACTTTGGGGTAAAGCCAGCTACGGTGAGATCGTGGAACTAGCAGCCAACCTCTTGGCGATTTGGTCAGGAGCTTACCACAGCGATTCCGCTAGCGAATTGCTTTCATACCCAGTAGTGGCAGCGCCTTACGTAATTAGACCTTATCAAGTTTAGAGATATGTGAGATTTTACATTGAGGAGTGATAAATTCGGTATGAATAGCGATCGCTAACAATTCTCCACCTAGCCGATTCTGGTTTTGAGGCTGAGAAAAACTTAGGGATCGGGACTGATCGGTATCACCGTCAGGCAAAATACCTGGCATGGCTGCTAAACAACTTTGATGTAGCTTTGATATAAATGAATACGCTCCAGTCTCTTGCTGCTAACTTGATTGAGCAGCTAAATGCTGTCCGCAGGGTAAGCCAACACAGCACTAATACCCAAAGTAACAGGGGTTTAGCAAAAGCTGTAGAAAGCCGCAAACATCTACTATCTGCTTTGCCACATTCATCGGCTCTTCGTGAGATTGTTACTCCCTCTGGAAGCCCAACCTCAAAATCCTCTCTCAAAGGTAGGGCGCGATCGCCCTTAATGCTAGTTGTAGCAGTGGTATCTCTAACTGGCACAATGGGGCATCGGTTCTACAATCAGCCAAAACTCGATATCGGAACCAAAGCTCCCCAGACGATCCTATCTCCAGCCACAGTTAGCATTCCCGATCGCAGAACCACTGAAGAACAACGCAAAAAAGCTCGCACGGGTTCTGTACCAGTGCTAGCAATCGACCCAACGGCAGATCGCCGCACCTATCAGGAACTTCAAGAATTTCTGAGCCAGGGTAATCAACTGCGGGAAGTGGCAGGGCCATTTCCTTTTGTTGGCACAGAAACGCTCTCAATCGCTGTCCAGACTTACTTGCGCGAGTGCCAAGAGTGGGAGTGGCGAGTCATACTTGCACAAGCGGACGAATCTACGGAAACAACAGTACAGTCGGGTTCAGAGAAATTCACAGAGCCAAAGCCGACACTCAATAAGTTTCAGCAGCAAGCAGTTGTGGAACTGCAAACGTATCTTTGGGCCTCCTCCCAGGAAGATTTTAATAGGCTTACAGAAAATATTTCTCAGGCTCGCAAGCGTTATGTTAATGCTTTAGACGCACTTTCTAGGCAATCGGTTTCAGAACTGGGACAAGTTTATGATTCTTCTTTGTTCGAGTTGTCCGATGCAGTTTGGCTGCAAACGCAAACAGGTATTAACCGCACAGCCAAGCTGATGTTAGCTCAAGGCATCCCACCGGGGCTGCCTAGAGATATTTTAAAAGAAGCGGTGAGGCTGCAAGTGAAAGAAACTGTGCCTGCGGTGGGTCAATCATTAGCAATCAACAGTTTAGGGGTGATTTTAAAGCCGAATCTGGTTGAAAATGTAGAACTAACTCTACAGCTAGCAGAACTTGCAGCCCAAAAAGTGAAGCCAGTAATGGCGAGTGTAGAACAGGGTGGGGTGATTGTCAAAGCAGGACAGGAGATTACCCCGGCAGATTTTGTGTTGTTAGATTATTTTGGTTTGAGCCGCCGTGAGGTAAATTGGGTGGGACTTACGGGGTTTATCTGTTTAGTTAGCGGTGCAATTGGAATTGTGCTGCTGGTAGAGAGGTACTATCGCCTGCGGCGTAGAGATCATTTGCTACTGTTGCTGTTGACACTGAGTACGCCAGTGTTGCTGACGGTGGGCGTGCCTTTGACGAGTTTGCCGGCTATTGGCATTTTGGCTGGTAGCTTTTATGGTTCGGCGGTGGGAGTGGTGGTAGTGGGGCTGCTTTCGGCTGTACTGCCAATTGGTCTGGAAATTGATGCGATTCATTTGTTAGCGAGTGCAGCGGGGGGGTTGCTGGGTGCGCTGATGGCTGGGCGGTTGCGATCGCGCGAGGAACTGGCTTTGTTAGGGGTGGCGGTGGGTTTTACTCAGGGAATTGTCTATTTGTTTATTACTCTGATTACCAGTGCCACGGCTGGCTCGATTTGGTATGCCTTGATTGGTACTGTGGCTTTGCAAGGTCTGGGGGGGTTGGCTTGGAGTATTGTGGCCCTGGGTTTGAGCCCCTATTTAGAACATTTGTTTGATTTGATTACGCCCATCCGGTTAGCTGAATTAGCTAATCCTAACCGCCCGCTGTTGAAAAGGTTGGCTGCGGAAGCGCCGGGGACTTTTCAGCACACTGTATTTGTTGCTAGTTTGGCTGAGGCTGCGGCGCGATCGCTCGGTTGCAATGTGGAACTTGTCAGGACTGGTACGCTATATCACGATATCGGCAAAATGCACGATCCGATGGGATTCTGTGAAAATCAAATGAATGGCACTAATAAGCATGATGAGATTAACGATCCTTGGGTGAGTGCAGAAATTATTAAAAAGCACGTTAGCGAAGGCTTGGTAATGGCTCGCAAATATCGATTGCCAAAGGCGATTCAGGCGTTTATTCCAGAACATCAAGGCACAATGTTGATTGCTTATTTCTATCACCAAGCGCAGCAAATTGTGGCAGAAGATGAGAGAATGGGCAAGGGAAAAGAATTGATTACGCCTAAATCCTGCACGGTTCAACTCAATGCTCCGAAATCAGCCCTTACTAAGAGCGATCGCCCAATTTGCATATTGAGAGAGGAAGATTTTCGCTATGATGGGCCGATACCTCAGTCGAGAGAAACGGGGATTGTGATGTTGGCGGATTCCTGCGAGGCGGCTTTGCGATCGCTGAAGGATGCCACTCATGAAGAAGCCTTGAGTATGGTTAATAAAATTATGAGAGCTCGCTGGCAGGATAATCAGCTTGTCGATTCGGGTTTGACGCGAGAGGATTTGTCGCAAGTTGCGGAGATTTTTGTTCGGGTTTGGGAACAGTTTAATCATAAGCGGATTGCTTATCCAAAGGCGGTTTTAACTCCCAGGTAACTAGATATTCTGGGTAATTTATGAAACTATAAAGCCTCCCGATATTGCGAAAACGTTTTATCCCTGAATAGTGTTTTATCCTTGATAAACTAATTTCCCACTTACCATTACTAAAATTACGTAAATCACCAGCCGAAGCAGACTTTGAGGTACAATTTTACAAAGTTTAGCTCCTACCAAAACCCCCGGAACTGAACCTAACCAAATCGGTATGACTAGACTCCAATCTACGGTTCCCAGAGTGAGATGTCCCAGAGAAGTAAACATTAATAAAATTGCCGCTTGCGAAATATCTGTACCTACCAATTTGCGAGAATCAAGGCGGAAAAAGCTAATTAATACGAGTGCAAACATTGAACCAGAAGCAACGCTAGTCATTCCCACTACACAGCCTAAAATTGCTCCCACACCAATTGCTTTAGCCCTGCCAAAATGAGTTTTTAAGTCAATTTTTGGTAGAGAAGGAAACTTTAACTCTGGGAAACAAGTTAAGATCAAAAGTTGTACTAAAGCCGTTAATGTGACAAGCAAGATGGTTATACCAATACCACGAAGCAAGATGCTATCCTGGTTGATATTACCGTTATTTTTAATTAAGTGTAAAATCCCTACTCCTGTCAGCGAACCGGGAACGCTTCCGAAGGCCAGCCACTTGACAATTTGTAGGTCAATAGTTTGCTGTCGCCAGTGTTTGAAGCCCCCAATAACTTTCATGAATGTTGCCGCTACTACATCGGAACTAACGGCGATACTAGGAGGAATTTGGAATAAGAAAATTAACATAGGCGTGATCAAAGATGCTCCACCTACTCCGGTTAAACCGACGACGATGCCAACAAAAAAACTGAGGAAAGATAGAAATAAATAGTTCATACTGCCAATTTTGAATGGTTAACAGTTAACAGTTAACTGTTAACTGTTTAGAAACTCAGAGTTTTACCAAAAGTAAGTTTTCATTAAAACCAAGGTAAAAGAGAGCCGAGGTTGAAAGAATGTTCAGGGAAAAATAAGCTGGGAAGCTCGATAATCTTAAACTGAATTAATGCTAAAATTGCTATGGTATAAGCGGTTGAAGAGGCTACACCCATCAGTAAATCTTTTTTAAGGTTGCGCTCTTGGGGTTTTCCTTGCAAAATATCTACAGCCCCTAGTTGCATCAAAATAATTCCGGCAATATTAGAGAGCCAGTACCCTGCAAACGAGCAAGGTACGAGTAAATCTGGGGAAAATAAACTACAGATATACCCAAAAACATAAGCGATTGGCAGATTGAAAATTAGGTCATTCCACCAGCACAGTGGTGATAGCAAATATCCAATTGTTACAAGCAATCCGCCTCTTATTTTTTTCCACAATACTTGCCTGAAACTCTCAGCCTGAGCCTGTTGTAACTGGTTTTGGGTGGTTTGGTCGGCAAGGTGATTGTCTTGGGTGACTTTTTTGGCACTTTCCATGTTAAATACGATAACCCGATATATTTACCGTATTTTACCCTGATGGTTAACCAAATGTCTATAGCTATTCTCAGTTTTGTAAACTTTAAAGAGTCACAAGGCTTGTTGGGTAGTGAAGAAAACCCAACAAGCGAATCCCCAGTAATAACTGTGCGAACTCAACCATAAATTAAATGGGCGATCGCAACATTGTATTAAAGACCCTGGAGACTTCACCGCTCAATCTCCCGCTCCAACTCATCCTTTACAAAGGCTCAAGTAGCGAAGCCTAACCAAGCGAACAGATGCGATCGCCCATTTAATCAGCGGTCGGACTACCTCAGCTAGCTCAACAAAAAGCTCCTCATCAAAATCGGTATCACAACGCGCGTCTAAAGAAGCGATCGCTCTCGATCGCCTGTTCAAACCGTTGTTAAATTAACCAACTTATCCAGCGTTTTCTCTGCCGATACTTGCAATTGAGCCTCACCAATATCAAATCGAGGATCTTCAATCAAATCAGGATCGCTGCAATAAGCATCCACATCGGCAAACAGCTTGTCTAAAATCTTAAATTCTCTTCCTGGTTGGAGATTGTTGTCATTCTTAAACAGTTGTATAAAACGCTGCTCAAACTCATCAGCACTAATATTACTGCCAACAAACTCTTGTAATAACTTGATATACTTATCCATACTATCCACCTCCAATATCTCCAGTGGTGGTTAATTCGACAACTTGTGCAGAATTCAGTTTCCAGCCACTAACAAAATTGTCTCTTGCATCCACAATAACATTCAAATTAGTTAATGGGTCAAAATAGTGCTTCACTGGTTGGCTGCGATAAGTACCCGCAATCTCCTGCACTCCAGGCTTCTGTACATGAGCCTGAATAGCGGCAGCAAATGTTGCGGCTGTCTGCAAATTGTAATTACCCAAAATACCAAAATCGCCAGCGTGTTTGAATTTCTTTTGAATTTGAAGCTCAGATATGGGAATTATCATAAGTATTGCTTTATTATTAATTAATTTTTTATATACATATATTATACACGCTTTATCTTATAACTGGAGAAATTCCGGCGAGATCGCTCTCTAAGACAAAAGTAAAATATAACAGCAGCGATCGGCACACTCCTAATAAAACCATCGGTCATGGAACCTCTGGCGGATCTTAAGAGACAATGGAAGGGAAGTTATCCCCGCAGAAGTAACAGCAAGGTCAACCCTGGAACCATGAGACTCGACGAAGCCGTAGAATTTGCCGAAAACCCAGAACCCCGATGCCCCTGCGTCCTCCTACTGGACACATCAGGCTCAATGCAGGGCCCACCCCTTGATGCCCTTAATGAAGGGCTACAAACTTTTAGGGACGACTTAACCAGAGATGAACTCGCCAAAAAGCGCGTAGAAGTAGCCATTGTCACCTTCGACAACAATATTAAAGTTGTGCAAGACTTTGTAACTGCCGACCAGTTCGAGTCCCCACTGCTGACAGCCCAAGGACAAACTCACATGGGCGCTGGCATTAGCTACGCCCTCGATATGATCGCGGCCCGCAAGTCGGACTATCGTAACAACGGCATCACCTACTACCGCCCCTGGGTATTTATGATTACTGATGGTGAGCCCCAAGGAGAGTCAGAACAGCTTGTAGAACAAGCCGCCCAGCGGATCAGGGAGGAAGAAGCCAACAAGCGTGTCGCCTTTTTTGCTGTCGGCGTGGAAGGTGCTAATATCTCACGTTTAGCCCAAATAGTCGATCGCACTCCTGTCAAACTCAGAGGGTTAGATTTCCGCGAAATGTTCATCTGGCTGTCAGCTAGTATGCAGAGAGTGTCGCACTCAAAAATTGACGAACAGGTGGCATTACCGCCCCCTGGATGGGGAACAGTGTAGTAATTGTTAACAGTTAACGGTTAACTGTTAACCGTTAACAACTAGCAACTAACAACTAGCAACTAACAACTAACAACTAACAAATGACCGCAGACAAAGAACAAATAATTAAATGCCGAATTGTTGCGGCATCAGTAATGGGGACAAGTCACGAAAAGCGATCGCAACCCTGTCAAGATGCTCACAGATGGCAACTCCTACCAAACGGCATTTTAGTCGCCGCAGTTGCAGACGGTGCGGGTTCCGCCACATTAGCAGAAGTGGGAGCTCAAATTTCAGTCACAACCGCAGTAAAAAGTATTGCTAAACATAGACAGAGGCTGACACTACTAGAAAATGATGATGATTGGCATCAATTGTTGGCTGAAACTTTGAAAACGGCACGGGAAGCAGTGGAAATGGAAGCACAAGTTAGGGAAGTTAAGCCGCGAGATTTAGCCAGCACTTTAATTCTAGGTATTGCTACTCCAGAATTAATTGCAGTTGCCCAAATTGGGGATGGTGCGGCGGTGGTAGGAGATAGCGAAGGCAATGTTACAGCGGTAACAATTCCCCCCTGTGGCGAGTACATTAATGAAACTATTTTCCTAATTTCAGATAATGCTTTGGAAACAGCACAATTGCAAGTATGGCGAGGAAAAGCAACACATTTAGCGATTTTTTCTGATGGTCTGCAAATGTTAGCATTGAAGATGCCAGAAGGTACGCCTCATGTTCCCTTCTTTTCTCCTTTATTCCGATTTGCAGCACAGATAGATGATGAAATAGAGGCGAAACAGCAGTTAGAATCATTTTTGCGATCGCCCCGCGTTACCGAACGCACCGATGACGATTTAACCTTATTATTGGCAAGTTTGTCTAGTTAGGAAATTGAGCAATGGAACCCAAAAGATATTACTTTAAGCTAGAACTGGAACAGTTGCCAGGTGATATTTGGCAGCCTGGGAAGATGAAGCATGGAAAGATTTGTAAAGGGTGATGTGATGGTGACTTTATTTCCCTATTAAGACTTTAGCAAAACGAAACGCCCTCCTGCTCTAATTTTAGCTGTACTGCCTGGAGAGATAGCCGAAAACCCTCTCAATCTCTTTCTCTGCGCCTCTGCGTCCTCTGCGGTTCGCCCCAAAAAGCCGATTTCAAAAATGCCATAACTTAATCTTCCTTCTTCCTTTTTCCTTTTTCCTTCTTCCTTCTTCCTTTGTATGCAACTGCAACGCCAATTCAGCGGACAACCGATCACCTTAGACACCCGTAGCGCGATCGCAGCGGGCGGAGAAGGCCGCATTTATGCAGTCTTGCAAAATCCCTCCCTAGTAGCAAAGATTTACCATAAACCGACAGACGAAGATGCAGATAAGCTGACAGTAATGTTCAGTATGCCGCCAGACGCGCCGATCGCAGCGCCCGGACACGCCTCAATTGCTTGGCCCATTGACTTACTGCGAACCGCCGGTAATACAAAAATCGTCGGATTCTTAATGCCCTACGTGACGAAGGTAGCCCCGATCCACACCTTCTACACTCCCAAAACTCGCCGCGAACAAAAGCCCCTATTTAATTATTTGTACCTACACCGTACAGCTAGAAACCTCGCTGCCGCTGTTAACGCCCTCCATGTTCGAGGTTATGTCATTGGGGATGTGAACGAGTCCAATATTCTCGTCACCGACACCGCCTTAGTTACTCTCGTAGATACTGATTCGTTTCAAGTCCGAGATCCTTACACAGGTTACGTTTATCGCTGTCCTGTAGGTAAACCAGAGTTTACGCCGCCAGAATTGCAGGGTCAAACTTTCCGCAATATCGATCGCACTCCAGAACACGATCTATTTGGCTTAGGAGTGCTAATTTTCCAGCTATTAATGGAAGGGACACACCCTTTTGCGGGAGTTTATCAAGGTAGTGACGAACCTCCGCCCATAGAAGTGAGGATAAAATCGGGTTATTTCCCTTATGCAGCCAAGCGGGTTCCCTTCCGCCCTATGCCTGCGGCACCGCCTTGGGAGATTTTACACCCAACTTTGCGGCAGATGTTTGGGCGGTGTTTTGAGGATGGGCATTTTAACCCGATCGCCCGCCCAGATGCTAAAAGTTGGGTTAGTGCTCTGAAAGAAGCAGAAGATGCGCTGGTAACTTGCGTTAAAAATAATCAGCATAAGTATGGGAATCATTTAAAAGCTTGTCCTTGGTGCGATCGCGCCAAGTTACTCAAAGGCCGCGATCCATTTCCGTCTCGTATCGCTGTCCGCAGCGGGCAGAATTTGCAGCCTTTGACTACTACTAAGCGCAAACAGCAAGCGCTACCTAAAACTGTAACAGTACCGCAACCTACGCGATCGCCAAGGTCGCAGGTAGGGTTGACTCGCCAAATGGGGCAGTACCAAGCGCCCTTGATCGTTACAGGGATGTCGCGCCCTGCTGCTACTGCGCCATTGCCCTCTATTGGCGGGTTCCAGGGTTTGGTTCAGGATACTCTTTGGGGGTCATTGTGGGGCGGTGTGTTTTTGGCTGCGATCGCGGGTGGAATTTACGCCACAACGGATAAGGATGGCGGTGCAATTTTGGGTGCAATTTTTGTCGGCACAATTTGGGGAACTTTTTTTGGCGTAATTTGGGGCGTATTAACTGTGCCTCCTAATCAAGTTTGGCGAAGGTGGGGAGGCATCTTTTTGGGTGCGGTTTGTGGGGGTTTCTTTTTGGCTGCGATCGGTGGTTTGGTGTTTGGGGTAATTAACAACAAACCTGTTATCGGCGAAGCGATCGCGGTTGGCGTTTTTACTGGTACAGTTTGGGGCGCTGTTTGGAGTGCTTTTAAGCCACCCTGGGCGATGCCTGTAGGCCGCGTTTGGGGAAGACAGGGGGCATTTTTAGGACTCGTTTGGGGAGCTTTTTTGGGGGCACTGGTGGGGGCTGTTTTGGGCGTAGGGTTTGTCCTGTGGCCGGAACTTAACGGCAAGAATACTCCTTCTATTGAACTAACAACGCTATTAGTTCAAGTCGCTGTAGTTGCGGCTGGTTTGGGCGTAGTTGGTGGCACTCTCTCTGGTGCTTTTTTGGGTGCTTGCGGCGCTGCACCCAAGCTGCCAGGTTCGTTTCAGCCATCGGGAAGCAAAGGCGCTGTTTTGGGTGCAATTTGGGGTACTTTTTTGGGCGCGATCGCGGCTGCAATTTTAGGAGGTATATTTTCTACGCTATTTCCTGTTATTAGTACAGGTGCACTAAATGAAGTTGCACCCTTGTTGAGTGCGATCGTTCTATCCGCAGGCTTAGGGTCTATTTGGGGCCTATTTTCCGGTGCAGTCTGGGGGGCTTGGGGAAAATGGTAAGTAGAAGGAAGAAGGAAGAAGGAAGAAGGAAGAAGGAAGAAGGAAGAAGGAAGGAGGAAGAAGGAAGAAGGAAGAGGGAAGAAGGAAGAATGCTTATACAGCAAACTTTTTAGCCATCGGTATCTTACGTTTAATTAGATGGATTTACTTAATTACTAAATATTCACTTGATATTAGGACAATCCTAAAGCGTAATTTGAGTAATATCCATTCCGGCTGCGTCAGAATCATCTCATCTCCACCTGAAACACCCATTCTACTCTCTTCCTCCTCCCTCTGCGCCCTCTGCGCCTTTGCGGTTCGTTCCTTTTTATGTTATTAATAGAAATAAATTTAGCACGCTCTCGT
>DATGYA010000502.1:0-2778 GCA_035298405.1 Kamptonema sp.
ATCTACGACTACGATCGACAGCGCAATTTTCCAGCCATTAACGGCACATCTCAACTCAGCGCCGCCCTCAAATTTGGAGCGATTGGCATCCGCACAGTTTGGCAAGCTACGATCGCAGCTATGGCAAAATGCCGCAGCGATGAAGCGCTTACCAACATCCGCACTTGGCAACAGGAACTAGCTTGGCGAGAATTTTATCAGTATGCTTTGTATAACTTCCCAGAATTAGCTGAGGGTGCCTATCGCAAGGCGTTTAAAAACTTTCCTTGGGATAACAATACAGAACTCTTTCAAGCGTGGTGTGAAGGTAAAACTGGTTATCCAATTGTAGATGCTGCAATGCGCCAAATGAATCAAACTGGCTGGATGCACAATCGGTGTCGCATGATTGTTGCGAGTTTCCTGACTAAAGATTTAATTATTAATTGGCAATGGGGAGAAAAATATTTTATGCAAAAGTTGATTGATGGCGATCTTTCGGCTAATAATGGGGGATGGCAATGGAGCGCGTCGAGCGGTATGGATCCGAAACCATTGCGAATTTTTAATCCCTTTAGTCAAGCGCAAAAATTCGATCCTGAAGGTGAATATATTCGGTATTGGGTGCCAGAATTACGGGGGATAGATACAGCGTGTTTGTTAGCGGGAAAAATCACGCCGATAGAGCGGCGTACTCTTGGCTATCCTGAGCCAATTGTCGATCATAATCAGCAGCAGCGTCGGTTTAAGGAACTTTATCAGCAGCAAAAAGTAGTTGAATAAACTAAAAAAAATAGGCTTTCTATATTTAATAGTGCCTATCTTAATTCTACTATAATAAGGTTCACCGCAACGCCGTTTTACCTCAGCTTTTGACCTGGCTAAACCAGGTGGGCACCTCAGCTCGGTCTTAAAGTTTCCGGGTACAAGCCCGGTATACTGCCGCCGAAACAAATAGGCTCCCGTAATGTTTAAAGTTATAGATCAAAAAAACATTATCGGCATTCACCAACGTCGCAGCAAACCTGTTTTCTAATTATAGCAAATTGTCAGATTTTGGCAAGGTTTTCGATCTAGCCGGACGGATGCGGCCAGTAGGTTATCGATTTTCGCGATCGCGATCAATACCACCTCTACTTGCTACAGGGCTGTTTCAATCTAGCAAAATCATCCGCACCGATTAATTCATCACTGCTTGGCAAGGTGTATTGCAGGCTAGATAGTAGCATTGCCCCACTCTTCCAATAGTTATACCAATTCTCTAAATTAATGCTACAGTCTTGGGGCGGGTTTATTAATGTTATTTGTGGGTGGCAAATTTGATCGCGAACCAGCCCCTACCCAAACTGTAGCAAACTTTTACCAGAACTGGTATTAGTATCAATCTCAAACATTTTCGTTCCCAAGATGCTCGCTATGGCAGCAGGATTATACTTTATATTAGCTCTTGGTTTTTGTTCAGTACAACTACTGCATTAGCCATTTCCTTCCGCTACTTCCAAGCCAAAAACACGATCGAATACTTTTTGAACTTTGTAACCAGAATCAATACTTTCTAAGGGATCTTTCCGCAACCGATGCCGCAAACAAAGAGTAACAACGCGGCGAATATCGTCTACAGTAACTTCTGTTCGACCTTCAGAAGCAGCCAAAGCTTTAGCTGCTCGATTCGTAACAATATCTCCCCGCAGTCCATCCACATCTAATTCAGCACAAACTTGGGAAATTTTTACTCGTAAATCGTAGTCAAGTTGTACTGATTTTAGCCTTTCTTGAGCATCAACCAGCTTTTTTTGCAGCTCATTTTGCTCAGGTTCATATTTTTCTAAAAATTCTTTAGGGTTTTGGTCGAAGTCTGACCGTTGCTCCACAATTTGCACTCTTAAAGTCGGCTCTTTTACCGTCCTAATTTCGGCGTGCATTCCAAATCTATCCAGCAATTGCGGCCGCAATTCTCCTTCTTCTGGGTTTCCGGAACCAACTAGGACAAAACGGGCGGGGTGGCGGATAGAAATGCCTTCTCTTTCTACAGTATTCCAGCCACTTGCTGCCGAGTCTAGCAAAACATCTACTAAGTGATCGTCAAGCAAATTGACTTCATCAACGTAAAGGATGCCGCGATTTGCTTTAGCTAAAAGTCCTGGTTCAAAAGCTTTAACGCCTTCAGATAAGGCTTTTTCAATATCAATTGTGCCGCAAACTCTGTCTTCTGTAGCGCCCAAGGGCAAGTCTACCATCGGGACTTTTTTCTTGGCGATCGCAATTTCTGCCTGCTGTGCCACTCTTTCTCGCAATACGTCGCTCATTAATTCCGGATCGCTGGGATGGCTATTGAAGGGGTCATCCGCTACCACATCAATTTCTGGCAGCAAGTCAGCTAAAGCGCGGATAGTAGTAGATTTCCCAGTGCCGCGATCGCCCATAATCATTACACCCCCAATCTTGGGGTCAATTACATTCAAAAGCAGCGCCAGTTTCATTTCTTCTTGGCCGACAATGGCCGTGAAGGGAAAAACAGCGCGGCGGGAAACTAAGGTAGCAGGCGGCGCACCCGCATTCTGGGTATTAAGGGCTTCGGCAGTAGGACTCACAATAGACTCTAAACTTTTATTACCGTCTTTCATTTTGACACAAAACAGACATTACTTTTTTAATCTAAATAAGCCGTACTTATAGCAGAAGGAAGAAGGAAGAAGGAAGAAGGATGAGGTAATAATAGTAAGGGTTTCGGCAATCAAGATAGTCCTAACCGTCTTGGCTGTTGCTATATCACTATAGGTAATGCAGAGCCGCCATAAA
>DATGYA010000503.1:0-3500 GCA_035298405.1 Kamptonema sp.
GTCTAATTGTTAAAAGGAAAAAGCCACCCGAAGATGACTTTTTTATAATTTGAAGGTTGGGCGAGCTTGCCTTCGTCGAAACATCGTTTTCGAACTCGCGTACATCGGATTTCCAAGGTGCAGTTACCCTTGCGAATGGCTCCTACAAAGGCGATTTGATAATAAGTAAGCTTTTGTAGCTAAAGTAGAGTAAAATACATATAGCGATTTTCAAGCTAATAGTGTTGTTGTACTAGTAATTAATACCGCAGTTCTGCGATAGTTCTTTTTAGCATCTCCCCCGCCATTCTTGAGTTTCGCCCCATTCGGGGCATTGCCCCTTTTTATATTTTTTAAGGAATAGTCAATTATGGCAAACGGAATTGTGAAATGGTTTAACGACGCTAAAGGCTTCGGCTTTATTACTCCTGAACTCGGCGGCGAAGATTTATTTGCCCATTTTTCAGCAATTAACAGCAGTGGTTTCAAGTCACTAGCTGAAGGTCAAAAGGTGACTTTTGATATTACTACTGGCCCTAAAGGCAAGCTAGCATCCAATATTCAACCTGTTTAAATCAGGAGCAAATGCCAGGCAGAAATTATTTGCCTGGTCCAAAGCCCAGTCATGCTGGGCTTTTTATTTTTATTAAGGATGTTAAATGGCAAAAGAAGAGTTGCTTGAAATGGAAGGTCTTGTTGATGAAATTCTGCCAGATTCTCGTTATCGAATTTCATTAGATAACGGCCATAAGCTTATTGCCTATACAGCGGGAAGAATGAAAAAGAATCACATCCGTATATTGGCTGGAGACAAGGTTTCTTTAGAGGTCTCACCCTATGACTTGAGCAAAGGCCGCATTACATTTAGACACCTTGAGAAGAAGCAATCTTTTGCTAGTGCGCCGAAGAGGCGATATTGATATCGTAAAAATTAAAGCTGTAAGTTCAATTTATATTTGCAAAGAATCCCAGGTGCCGGTCGATAACACCCCGGCAGTCAAGAAATACTAAAGCCACCTTCAGTTGGTTTTTCTTTGATCGCTTATTGCAACTATAAGTTATCGACATATTCCATGCAGCCAAAAGAAAAGGGACCACATTGCTGCGATCCCTTTGTATAAATGGTGGGTTGGGCGAGATTCGAACTCGCGACCAACGGTACTTACGCTGTTAGTTGACGCTTTTTAATAAGCTCTGCGGCCGGGATCCTAATAATCTTTCCATCTACCATAGTGACGATTGCAGTATTCGTTTGAATTTCCAAGTCAATTGCCGCTTGCCCAGTACGTTGCATGGCGTAGTAAGAGCCAACAATATCGGGATCGGGCGAATTGAGAATCTGCTCAACAGTGGTGTAACCAACGCTTTGGTGTAGGGGTTTATTTTTTTCCATAAGCAGCATCATGATCTGGTTCAATTAATAAAACTCTGAGAAAATAATCTTCCCTGAAGCCAATTCCCCGTATGGATTTGCTTACTCGAAATGAGTAGAGCGCATCAATACCTTTTGGTGCAGGAATGCTATGAATCTTTTCCCACCTCAATCCCTTGTCGCGGTAAACCTGGTTCCAGGTCAATTGCGTGATTTTCTCAAAAGTGGCAAAGGCTTTCTCTTGCTCATTTGATTCCAAACTCTCCCAGGTAGATTGGAAGATAGGGCTATTCAGATCAAGTTCAACTAAGGGCTCAGGCTTTGCGTTTCGTGCCACGAGCTTTAGTCATTTTTAGTTTAGAAAGGTCAGTTGCTTTGGCCGGCGTTTTTTGTGCCCAGGCCAATGCTGCTGATAAGTCCTTCTTAATAGCTGGCGTATGTGCCCAGCGCTCATTGTCGGGAATAACTGTGGCGGTACGAATCACCCAAACGCCAGGTTCGGGCGTTTCCACTAATACCTGGCGTCCCGCATGCTCTTTGCCAAGCGAGATCTGCCCACTGGATCCAATGGATTTAATCACTTGATGATCTATCACTGCGCCCATGGCATTCTCCTATATTCATGCAGCATGAATGCATTATAGCATGATTCTATGAAAAACCGATGTGGAAAGATTCCCCTGGGAAGAGTAAGCCCACATTAGAGTCACTGCTTAATGACCAGCAAGTGATTACAGGCAAGCACTTAATCAAGCAACAAAAAGAAGCTGCTCTTGAGGTTGCACGTCAAAAAGCCGTATTAGAAGAAGCTATAGAGTTTGAGCAGAGAAATCGCAGGAGTAGGGCGGGGAAAGCCTAGTTTGTCGGGAAACACGACAATATAGTTTTTTAATTCACAAACAGTTTTTCTAAATACCTGGTTCCAACTACAGCGATGCGTTCAACAGTCTCAAAATCAGTCAATATCGATGTTTTAAGAAGTCGAGGAAAAAGCGGGGCCACCGTAATTAAGTTAATGATGGCGTGTAACGATATGTCTTTAGCAAATCAAGCTCTAGGAGAATGGAGAAAGCCTCAGTTACCGCACAAAACATATCGCCAAAAAGGTGCTGGTATGTATTTCATCAGGACCCAAATGAGTCATCTTTACGAAGGTTTCCAGGTTATAGATGAAATATCAAAAGACCCGCTTCTACTTCGGGTGGTTGAGAATTGCGATATAAGAACCAAACAATCATTTGATCAACTGATTAGATTTTTGCCAAAAGGTGATCGAAGGGCTGAATTAGAGAGTTTGATTGGCATCATAAGAAGTACTATGACCTTTCATTATGATGAGTCGAGCAAGTTGATAACTAGAGCTATTGAGGATTTGGCGAGCCAGTCATCAACAAGGATTTCGTCAATTACACGAGGAAATAGAGCGCATTTCTGGAACTTTAAAGTTGCAGATGAAATAGCTAACAATGTAGTAGTTCATCAAATATGGAAAATTGACAAAAATTCTGACGTTGATGAAAAAGCAGATGAAATGGCAGATAAGATGGATGAGGTATTTCTCTGTTTTATGGACTTTGCTGGTGAGTTCATTTGGAAATACTGCAGTTCTTAGAGTCGCCAACGGTCCACCACGGTCACCCAGCGCCTTCCATCCTGACCCACTTCGGTCCAATAGATCGCCTATTGCTCTAAACAGCCACTACATTTATCCAACCCAAAAAGAAAAAGCCCCTAGATTTCTCTAGAGGCTTTTGTATAACTGGTGGGTCGGGCGAGATTCGAACTCGCGACCAACGGATTAAAAGATTTCAAATTGTGTTTAAACAGTAGCTAAGACATTAATCTAAACCTGTCTAGAAAGTACCGCGATATCGGCGGCTAGTCATGTGGGTTTGATTGGCGTGAGCAGGAGGTCAATTGGTTTCGACAGGAGCGTCTCGATAAGTGACGGTTGGTGTTGATGGTTTGTCGGGTAAACCGACAAATAGGAAAGGTTGCTCATTACTCTAATGTTTTCTGTATGAGGCGATCATTTTGTATTAAAAGGTTCCCCCCAATGAGTTCAACACGAGACTGCCATGCTTGTGCAAGATTGAGAGGTAGATGCTGAGAGAGGACTTCAAAAAATAGCGCCTTCCAGTCCTCTAGG
>DATGYA010000504.1:0-5358 GCA_035298405.1 Kamptonema sp.
TGAGCCATTAAATTCAATTTCCCTCTCAAATCTATGATTACATTGAATTGACAATCGAATCATCATATAGATTTTTAACCTCCATCGGTTTCGAGATCATTTTAAATTCCTGAGCGCTCTTCACGGTTAACTCTAAATTGCCGATTAAACTCTTAGGCTCGTCTTTTTTGAATGCCAATGACTTATTAGTATCCAAATTAAAGAGTTTAACCCCCTGCAATTGTTCCGCGATCTCTTTACCCGTAACCCCCAGTTTTTTACCTGCAATCTTCAGAGCTTCTTCATTACCAGCAGCCAGCAAATTTACGGCTTTATCTACAGCTTTCAAATAAGCTTGTATGTCGGCTTTGCGGGATTTGATTAGACTATCACGGGCAACCATAACGTCAGCAATCAAGTTTGTATCTTTAGTAGAAAAAATTACTTCACCTTCACCTATTTTCGCAGATTGACTCAAATAAGGCTCATAAGTCACTGCAATATCCACCTTTTTAGCTGCGAAAGCCGCCCCTCCATCTGCGGCTGTTAAATCTTTAATCTCTACATCTTTCTCAGTCAATCCAGCTTTTTCTAAGTAAGCTTGCAGTAAAACTTTTTCAAACAAAATGTTTTCACGAGCAATAGTTTTACCCTTAGCATCCTGGGGTGATTTAATCCCCCGTCCAATAATGCCATCCGAGCCATTAGAGTAGTCAACTAAGTAAATAATTTTAATTGACGGATCTTTAGCTGCCATCTGGACTACATTTCCAGAACTAAACCAGCCTAAATCAATTTTTCCCGCCAAAAATGCGGTTATTTCTTCACTTCCACTCTGGAAAAACAGATCTTGTACTTTCAAACCATTTTCTGAGAAGAAATTCTTACCGACAGCAACGTGATGACTGGAGTATCCCACCCAGTTATTTGTTGCTGAGACTAAAGGTTGAGATTGAGGTGAAATCTTATTAGAAGAAGTATTGGTAACTTGCTGCGAACAGGCAATAGTTAGAAATAGAGAAACTATTGCTAGGCAAAAGCCTCGAATCAAAGCAGATTGTTTAAGCATTTATCGGTTTATCCCTGAATGCAAGTATTTATTAATGGATTGGGCAGTGATAAATTGGTGCATCTCGCCTGCGCGGTTAAAATAGATGTGAGATGCGACGATCGCTAGCAGAGGTTTATCAAGTATAAGGCTATGTACTGACGTAGACTGGAAATGCCATCACAGGAATTTAAAAGCGTAAAAGATGAATAACTTGTCGTTTAATTTCGACAAATTCTGGAGATAGTTTAATATCCAAATCTCGGTGTTCCGGTAATGGGATAGGTATCTCTCGCTCGATTTTTCCTGGATGGGTACTCATAATGTAGACTTTTTGGGACAGATAAATGGCTTCTTCTATGTCATGGGTAATCATCAACACGGTAACGTGAGTTTTCTCCCACAATTCTAGTAAGAATTGCTGCATCTGTTCCTTAGTTTGGGCATCCAGTGCGCCAAAGGGTTCATCCATTAGCAATAAGGCCGGCTCATTTGCTAGGGCGCGGGCGATCGCTACCCTTTGCTTCATCCCGCCTGATAACTGTTTGGGATACTCATTGGCAAATTGCCATAACCCCACGACATCCAAAAAATAACGGACGCGATCGCACTTTTGGGCTTTGGACATCTTCTGAAACTGTAAACCAAAGGCAACATTATCTGCCACAGTCAGCCAGGGATAGAGGTTATAACCCTGGAATACCATACCACGATCGGAACCTGGTCGTCCAGTAACGCACTGACCATCTACAAGTATCTGCCCGGAAGAGGGAGGAATTAGCCCTACAATGATATTCAGCAAGGTAGATTTGCCGCAACCAGAAGCACCTACCAGGCATACCAATTCTCTGTTAAAAATCTGAAAGTTAATATCTTCTAAGACAGTTAACTTTTGCTTACTCCTCTTTGCGTAAGACTTATAGATGTTTTGCACCTCTAGTTTTGCTATTGCCTCTGAGGTTGATTGGCTAAGGGGATTCAATTTGTCAGTTTGCTGTCCCATTTTTGGAGGTGATAATTTGTAGTCATAGCTTCAAGAATTAGTATGACTTTACTCCCTTATGGTAGCCTCATCGAATAATTTCTCGAATCGCTACGAGAAAATCTAGTTCAATACTGAAAAACTTGATAACCTAACATTTCAACTTCACAGGCCAAATTCCAAAACCAATTAATCGGCCTGGAATACGCCGCAAAATTGGCAGCCGCAAAAAACCAGGCAATGTAAACGGTTTATCGCCATCTAGAACACGGGCAATAATTTGTTTCTGAATTTGATTTTGGACCAATCTTTGAGATGATGGACGCGATCGCGAAATTCTGGCGCTAAATCCACGATCGCACGTTGCAATGTCTCAATACCATCAGCGCGAAGCTTTTGATAACTACCTTTGAGAATCACATAACTTAGCTGCCAATAATCGAGGCGATCGATAATCGCTAACAGGTGTCCGTCACGGATGCGGCTGTCTAAACCTTTCCCCCTTTGGATCTTGTGGCGATCGCGGTAAATGAAACCAGAGAACATCCATCGGGGGCGAAGTTTTAATCGGTTCAAAACCTGCCAGTTGACGGAGACGAGAAAAGCGGCCATCTGCGCCAATAGTCAAAGGCGATCGCACTTCATGCCAACCCCCTTTCCCTCGATAGCCGACACCCCGAATCATCTCTTTTTCTGCAATCAGTTCCTGCACATTTGCACCCATAATTAACTGGAAATTGGGATACTTTTTCGCCTCCGCCGCGATCGTTTCTAAAATTTTGACTTGGGGGAGAAGAGTGATATAGGGAAAGCGAGTTTTGAGGCGACTAAAATCCGCCGCCTTCAGACTTCCGGTGGGTGTATTAAAAGTGAGTTCCTGAATTTTACTATGAGGTAATTTTAACAAGCGATCGGCTAAACCGAGTCGATCCATCAGTTCCATTGTGGATGGGTGAACAGCGGGCAAGCTAAGAAAATTTCACTGACCCTGTTACCAAAGCTTTGTTAGAGTTATCCTGTAAATCTATATAACTCCACAACCCGTCACGACGCGATCGCTAAATGACTCAAACCTCTACCCCAACCAAAACCGAGACTTCCCTATATTCCTTGACAATTGCCCCCGCCCGTGTCATCCGGGGCAAAAATGCCATCGCGCAATCAATAGATGCGATCGCCCAACTTGGCAACCGCCCCCTGATCGTCGGTGGCAAAAACTCCCTCGCAGCCATCCAACCCTACCTCGAAAATCAGAAGTTAGAGGTCGCCCAAGCCACCTACGGCGAAGATTGTAGCGAAAATAGCCTCAAAACCCTCCACGAAGCCGCGATCGCTCATAAAGCCGATTTCATCATCGGAGTTGGCGGTGGCAAAGCCCTCGATACCGCCAAACTCCTAGCCCATCAACGCCAAATCGCGATCGCCACCATCCCCACATCCGCCGCCACCTGCGCCGCCTGGACAGCTTTATCTAACATCTACTCAGACCAAGGCGCATTCCTGTATGATGTCAGCCTCGCCAAATGTCCCGACTTACTCATCCTTGACTACAGCCTAATTCAAACCGCCCCCCAACGGACATTAGTAGCCGGAATTGGAGACGCGATCGCCAAATGGTACGAAGCCTCAGTCAGCAGCGGCCACTCTGAACAAACCATGATTATCGCCGCCGTCCAACAAGCCAGAGTCCTCCGCGATATCTTATTCCAAAAATCAGTTCCCGCCCTCCAACAACCAGGAAGCGAAATCTGGCAAGAAGTTGTAGACGCTACCACCCTCCTCGCAGGCGTAATCGGAGGTATCGGCGGAGCTCAATGTCGAACAGTCGCCGCCCACGCCGTCCACAACGGCCTTACCCACCTCCACCGCAAGGGCACGCTACACGGCGAAAAAGTAGCTTATGGAATATTAGTGCAATTGCGCCTAGAAGAAATGCTGCAAAACTCGCAACTAGCAGCCTCAGCCCGTCAACAACTGATCAAATTCTATAGCGAAATCGGTTTACCCCAAACTTTAGCCGATTTAGGCTTAACCGATATTACTCTGGCCCAATTGCAAAATGCGGCGGAAATTGCCTGTCATCCTAATTCTGACATCCACCGCCTACCCTTCAAAGTCACCCCCGAACAACTCATGGCTGCAATGGTATCTACCACCGCGCCAATTGAAACCCTATCCTCTGCTACAAGCTTGCCACATTAATAAAGCAGGAAACCAGCCCGCCAGTTTGCCAGCCAGGGGTTTTAACCCCTGTCTCATAGCTAAGCTGATAATTTTGGCATTAAAGCAGAGTGCAATTAACCATGAATAATGACAAGCGATCGCCTAAAAACCCCAAGCAATTTAAACAGGTAGTCTTCTGCGATTTTGATGGTACTATTACCGCTGAGGAAACTTTCGTGGCTATGCTGAAGCACTTTGCACCAGAGTTATCCGCTCAACTAATACCAGAAATGTATGCTAGAAGGCTGACACTAAGGGAAGGCGTGCGCCAGTTATTAGAGTCTATTCCTTCCCAACGTTATCAGGAGATAATCGAGTTTTCTAAAGGGAAGTTAATGCGCCCCGGATTAGTAGAACTGCTAGATTTTCTTGATGCCCAAGGAGTCCCTTTTGTCGTAGTTTCAGGTGGCATTCGGCTGATGGTAGAGACGGTAATGGGGGATTTGGCAGTTCGTGCAGAAGCTATTTATGCGGTAGATTTGGATGCTAAAGGTTCTTACCTGAAAGTATTTTCTGAGTTTGAGGGAGATACGGAACTTGTCTCTAAAGTGCAAGTGATGAGGTTATATGAAGCTGAGGAATGGGTGGCGATTGGAGATTCAGTGACAGATTTGAATATGGCAAGAATTGCCCCTGTCGTTTTCGCACGCGATCGCTTGGCGGAATATCTAGATAAGGAGCAGAAAGCGTACATCAAGTGGAATGATTTTTTTGATGTAATTGAAAGTTTATCCCTACGAAATTAACAACTAACTATTAATAATCCAATAACTATAGCATCTCTCAATTATATGAGGTACAAAAGCAACCCCCCTACCCCCCCTTGTTAAGGGGGGAACCGAAAAAGCCCCCTTTCTAAGGGGGTTGGGGGTAGAGTTCTTGTACCTCAGCAGACAGAGAACGGCTGTACTAACAACCAACAACTAACAACTAACAACTAACAATGACAATGACAAATATAAGACAAGATTTAATTGCAGCAGCCACTCACTTTTACAATCGCGGTTGGATGGTTGGTACTGCTGGCAACCTGTCGGCTCGTTTGGCTGACGGTAGCTTTTGGATTACTGCTAGCGGGCGTGCCAAAGGACAGTTGACAGACCAAGATTTTATTCGCATAGATATA
>DATGYA010000505.1:0-9612 GCA_035298405.1 Kamptonema sp.
TCACAAAAACTCTCTAACTTTTCTTGCGCCCCATCTTCACCTGGTTCTATGACTAAGGTAGAGTTCCAAATAAATCCCAATTCTTTTGCTGTTGGCAGTCGAATCGTACCAGATAACGTAGCTGTTTCTTGTTCTTGTGGCGTTAATCCTGTTAATTTTTTACTAGCTATAATTATTCCTGTATCTACAGGATTAGCTTTAGTTTTACTGTTCCAATTTTTCCAAAAAGGAGTATAAACTGTGTAGATCGTACCTGTACCCGTGCGAATTTCATCGGGCGCATGAAGAAGCTGATCCCAGAAGTTTTCAACTTTAATTCCTGCGGCTTGGAGTGCATCAGAAACCGCGCGATCGCGCTCTCTTGAATATGGCTCTACATCCAAATTCCAGAATACAGCTTTCGCTTGCAAAGCTATTGCTAATTTCGGTATTCCTTGGGTAGGTTCAGCTTTGAGGATCAATAATTGACTGCCAGCTTCAGCATAACGACGCTCCAGTTTCTGCAAACATCCGATTATGTAAGTGACTCTTGCTGGTGCGACATCATCGCGCTGTAAAATATTTGGATCTAGGCAAAAAACACCCACAATTTTATCAGTTGTTACCCGCGCTGATGCTAATCCAATATTATCAGAAATGCGTAAATCTCGCCGATGCCAGAAAAGAATTAGGTTAGGCATTTTTTATCTTTTGGTAAATCCCTGTGTTGATTATCTTAAAGGACAAGCTATCTTTGGCATATTGCAGCGTTTCCACTCGAATACTAGCCTCAATTTTTTGCTCCCTAAACTCAATGTTATACTCGAAAACTGGAGCCGTAGCACATAACATCCCTACAATTTCATTGGACTGCACTTTAAATCGAAAACAAATCGGCATAGTCAAACAGTTTTGCAACCGCAAGTCTTTATATCCATAAACAACAGTTGCATCGGAACCTAACGGAGCAAAACGGGTTTCCTCTGTATAAATATCTAGAGAATGCGATGCTCTTTCCACAATTAATAAACCCGCCTTCAATGCTAAGAAATATAGCAATCCCGATAATTGACAAAGACCACCTCCATAATTAGCTTTAAGTTCATTTTGAATTAGACTTCTACCGATTAAATAGCCATGAGCTCGATCGGGATTGCCAACGAGATGCCAAAAGGAAATTATTTCACCAGGCTCTATTGTCAGATTTTCAAGTCTCTGAATAGCTAATTTAAGATTGTGGATCTTATTTTCTGACAAAGCCGTAGAGTAAATAGGCTGAACTATAGTAATTTGCGGAGTAAATTTTGAACCATTCTGAACTCGCTGTTGAGAATAATCCACTAATTTTGCTCTCACGCCTGTAACAATATCTTGGAATTGTCTTTGATAAACTCTGAGCGAAAGTCGCAGGCTGGATGGAAGCAACTTTTTCATTATGAAGATGAATTAATTTTAGGGTTGAGTAATTAGCTCATGCTGCCTGATAATTTATCTGTGCCAATAAGATTATTATCGCTTTTCTGAGTTCAAAAATGGACGAGCCAGGAAAAAACTAGAAATGGATTTTGCATCCACTGGTTCCCCTGCTAAAATGGCATCTTCTAATTCTTGAGGTGTGAATAAAATGACTTCCATATCTTCGTCATCATCTTGTGCTGGCGGTTTTTCCAGAGGTTCTAAGTCTTGTGCTAAAAAGGCATAAATAATTTCATCTGAATAACCGGGAGCGAGAAAAAATTGGCCTAATTTTTGCCATTTGTGAGCGCGATATCCCGTTTCTTCTTCTATTTCGCGCTTGATAGTTTCAGCGGGGTCTTCATTTGGTTCGATAGTACCTGCGGGGAATTCCAAAAGACGGCCTTGAGTAGCAAAACGATATTGACGTAATAAGACAAGTTTGCCTTCAGGGGTGACGGGTACTGCTAAAGCACCCCCTGGGTGGCGGATACATTCCCAATCGCCTTCGGAACCGTTGGGGAGGCGGAGACAGTTGACATCAAAGTTAAATTTACGACCTTGGTAAAATAGGCGTTGTTTGATAACTTGGGGTGGTTCTTGACCGAGTTCCATATTGATTTTTGATGATGATTGTTTAATTTTAACCTTCTGGGGATATTAAAGCCAATGCTCGATTGATAATTTGTTCTCGGTTAACCATTGCTTCCAATTCTTCAGGCTCATATTGTCCTTCCCTTACTTCCAACGATGCAGCATCAACTGCCATTATGTAAGCAACTTCTAAAATAGTTTGCAATTCTTCTGGCATTAAGTAATAATCTCCCGCTTTGCGACGCTTATTTTTTTCTTGAATTTCGCGAACACTATTGCGAATAGAAATATCCCAAGAGCGAGTTGTCCGATTTTCTGCCTGCTGTTTAATTAAGTGTAATAACAGAATCTTAGCATAGCTGCGAATGTTATTAATTTTGTCGTCTCTACTCATTTCTTCTAGTTCATCGACTATGACTAATGCGGCGGGAATATTGCCTTGCAAAAGTAGGTCTTTGAGCATTAGCAATTCTTCCATAATTAATACCTCAAGTATTGGGGGAATGTTTATAATATTAATTTTGTTACTCCTGAACAGTCTACACGATGTACAAGTTGCGCGATCGCGCTTCCCGTTACTGGATGCACCCAATCAGCAGCAATTTCTGCCAATGGCACTAACACGAAAGCTCTTTCTGTCATTTGGGGGTGAGGCAAGACTAGCGTCGGAGTTTCTAGTATTAAATTATCATATAATAGTAAATCGAGGTCTAGGGTTCTCGGTCCCCATTTTTCGCGGCGTTGGCGACCAAATTTTGCTTCGATTTCTAGCAGAGTTTCTAGCAATTTTTCAGGTTGTAGCTCAACTTCCAGTATAGCACAGGCATTAATATAATCTGGTTGCGGCGGGCCTACTGCTGCGGTTTGATAATAACTTGACTGCAATTTTAGGGTAATTCCTGGGGTTTTATCTAGGGTTTTGATGGCTGCTTTGAGGGTGGCGAGGGAGTCTCCCAGGTTGCTACCAAGTGCGATCGCGGTTTTAATTAATGTCATCCTACTTAACAATTACAGTTCTACCAGTAGCGAAACCCACAACTCCAGTCGTTATGGCAATTAAAGCTGAAGTTGCAAACTTATCTTCATCCGCAGTTCGGCTGGGGTTTTGTAGAATTATCATAGATTTGTAAGCGATTGTACATATTAATAAAAAGGCTAAAATGTAGCCTAATAAATCCCTAACTAGGAAAAGTAAAAAATCTTTGCGTCTTTGAAAGCTTTTCTCCCTAGTTTCCTGTTGTCGCTGAAACTCTTTCTCGGCTGCTTCCTGTTCTAGCTCGAATTTCTCTCGTTCAGCCGTTTTAGCTGTAATTGAGGTAACAACTACTCCTTTTTGATAAAACTCGTCTAGATTTCTAATACTCGACACACTTTCCTCTCTCTTATTTTTAAGGTTTATTGGTTTTCAAGATTAGGTAAAATTCCCAATATTTCAGTATCTAGGGTTTGGTCTTTGTTAGCAACGCCCATTTTTTTACCATCTTCCTCTGCTTCTACTGCTATTTTTAACAGTGCGATCGCTTTCCGAAATACTTCACTGGTGTCTCCCTTCATCTTTTGAGCAAGACTTTCTAAAGTTTCATAAACTTCTGGTGACACATCCAGACTAATCTGAATTCGTTGCCCTTTTTGTTGTACAGTCATTGCTTAGCCTCCACTCTATATTGATATATCCAGTTTAGCATGAGAGATCGCACGCTATTTCCATTTTCCTTTACTGTTGCTGAATCCCCTTAATAAACTCCGTTCTCCCCTCAATTATTGAAGGCATTAAAACACAACGCACCAATAAGTCTAAATCCAACTCCGGCAAAAACCCACTTCTTGAAATTTGCTCATAATCATCACCTCGTAGTCGATAGACAGAAATCCGATCGTTTTTCCAAAACCAAACTTCAGTAATTCTCAATCGCTTGTACTTTGCCAACTTTGTTAACTCGCCGCTGGTAATTATTACTTCAAGAGTTAAATCGGGATGCTCTTTCTTTTCTCCTATATAATAAGACTCATCTGGCTCAAATGAAACATCTTTTGTTCTATCTCTACGAGTTGCACTTCCTACAGGGATAAATTCAATTCTCTTCTCTAAAAAGTAAAGTGCTATAAATATAGCTAAAACACTCTTGATATTTTCATGTTGCTCGCCAAGTGTCATAAATTCCACACATCCATCTAGATAAGTTATTCGCAAACCTGGCGCATCTGCCATCAATGCTTCTAGCGCTTCAAATTGCTCCCAATTATAATAACCTGGTAAAGTAAATCGCTGTTCTTCAACTGCAATTATTTTATCTACAACTTCTGTAGTCATAGCCATAATCCTACTTTAATATTGTTAGCCTCTACCCAGTATAACCCAGGCAGAGGCATTACTTCTCAACCTTAATGAGCTAACTCAACAGCGCGTTGTTTCAACGCTTCAGCAGTCAACCCATTAAAGGCCATCAATTCTCCCGCAGTTGCAGTAGTTTCCCCCCGCTTCCAAGCGAAAGTATCCCGCTTGCTATTACTCCGTAACATGATAGGTTCCAACATCCCAGATGCACCGCCAATTACTCCAATTAACGCATCTCCGCCAAACATTTTCTCAAAGTCAGCATCGTTCAAAAAGCTGCCATCTGGTTCAGAACAAGTATCCCAAGCAACATCAGTAGAACGGTACAAACGCCGAGGATTAACAACCGAAACAATTCGGGAACCAATACCTTCTTTTTCCAAAGCTGCTGCTGCTTCAAACACAGGAATTAGTGTCATATCGCCAATAACAGCAAATACCACTTTCTTAGCCTCCCCTTGATTGAGGGGGGGTTGAGTAGCGTCAATTTCTTGGAGCACAACGGCACCTTTTTCTAAAGCTTGCCGAGTCTGTTCAAAGGTGGTACGAATTGGCAGCGGCGACTTACTAGAAGTAATCACAATTCCTTTGTTTTTTGCAGTTAATGCCCAATCATAACAAACTTGAATGCTATTAGCATCTGGTGGAAACAAAGGAAACACATTTCCATTCCGCATCATCGCGGCAAAATAAGCTTCAATCTCTGGTCTTTGGTGCGTCCAACCATTACGGCCTTGTTCTAATGCACCCGCAGTAAATAAGGTAATAGTTGCCGGAGTTTGTCGCCGTAATTCTGCCATTGCTTGGGTTATAGTCTGCCAAATTGGTAAACCGTTGATGGCAAAAGATTCATAAGAACACCACAGAGTCCGCGCACCCATTAGCGATAAACCAACGGCTAAACCTGCACAAGCATCTTCACTCAATGGTTCGTAAACTTGACCGTTAGGCGATTGATTGTATAAGTCATCTGTTGTCGGGTGAATAATCTTCAGTGCTTGGTTAATATTAGCAATTCCTGATGCTTCATTGCCGTCTGCATTGGTGACAACAAAAGTGCGATCGCGCTCACCTACTTTCCCAACTAAACGCCCCATTGCTGTTGTTGAAACTTTCGCCTCGCCGCCAACTGCATATTCTTCTAAAGGCAATTCTCCTAAATCTGCTAACGGTAATTCAAATTCAGTCACCACAGTCTTAGAAGCAGGGCCACCGCCTGCACGTTCGCAATTTGTCCGCACTAATTCCCAGGCTTCGGGGGATAGAGCGCGTGCTTTTAATGCTGAAATAATGTGCGGACTATCGAGGGTATCTTTCGGATAAAGGTTATGGGATTTTGCCCCGCGTGCGTGAACGCCTGCACCTTTCAATTGTTTGATGATAAATACCGTTAATTTGCCACCCAGGGCAGATTTTGCGGCTTTGTCAATCGCAACTAAAACAGCAGATGTAAATGCCAGCCGTTGTTCCATTGAAAAGGCTGTGCTGTCGATGTAATCTCCTGGTTGATGCTTGTCGTCAAACTCTTTAGCATCAACTAAGATGACTTCTTCAAAACCATTGCCTTGCCAATAAGCAATCATTTCAGCATTGGTTTTAGTTGACACCATGCTATGGTGTTCCTGAGAAAAACCGTTCCAAACTAAGACTGGCAAAAAGTTAGTAACGCTGGGATAAGCAGTGTGAAAATGTGCCATACTGCTCATGGGATAGGGTTCGCCCATACCACCGTCACCCATTGTGAAAGGAAACAATTTGTCGCGGTGCAAAAGTGCGGCTGCCATTGCAAAATGTTGCCCTTGACCGAGGGGGCCGGCTGGTGCTAAAATGCCGGGAATGTAACCGGAAAGGTGGCCGAGAAGTCCGTGCTTTTCGCGGTAACGATCGCGCAATTGCTGCACAGTTTCAATTCCCATATCTTCCAAAGAGCGATCTAGAAACATCGCACTATAAAACCCTGGCGCGTGATGCCCGACTTCTGTGATAATATTTTTGTAACCGAGCATTACCAGCGCTGCATAAGCCTCCGCTTGACTAGCAAAACCCCCTGGGTGTCCTGAAGCTTTACTCCCCGTGATTTGTAGCGTTAAGTAGCGCAAAGCATCGGCAGTAAGTAAAGTTTGAAACGCGGAAACGGGAGCGGCACAATCCGCGATCGCCCCAGAACCCTCCGCGATCGCAGGCGTTCCATAAATCTCAAAACCAGGCACAGCATCGCCAAAATATTGGATGCCTTCGCAAAAAGCGGGAGTTGTTGACGTTGCCTTCGGAGTAGTTGCTGTCATTCCTTATACCTTAAAAACTTGGGATGGAATCAATTTAATAGTAATTTTATAACTTCCTTGTTGTAAAAAATCATTATTTATGCTTTAGGGAGTGATAAAAAACCGATATCTTAAATCTGTAACCAACAAAGAAATTTATTTCCATTTCCCTTTTTCTATAATAGAAACACCTCCCCAACAGTAACCAAAATGACACTACCAGACGGTCTCAAAACTTTACCCTACGTACAGTTAATTCAATGGATCGCCGATCCATTGGCATATATGAATAAGTGTGCAAAACAATATGGGGACATTTTCACAACCCGATGGGGCAAAGTCGATCCCTACGTGATGATCTCTAACCCCCAAGCCATACAGGAAATGCTGACAAGTCCTGCCTTTGATACCCCCGGAAGCGCCAACGGCATTTTAAAACCCATGCTGGGGGAGAATTCGATGATTTTGCTAGATGGCGATCGCCACAAACGCCAACGCCAACTATTAATGCCCCCCTTTCACGGCGATCGAATGCGGAACTACAGCCAGAAAATTTGCGCGATCGCCGCCGACGTTACCAGTTCCATCCCGATCGCCCAACCCTTCTCCGTCCGCAACGCCATGCAAGAAATCACCATGCGCGTCATCCTCCACGCCGTATTTGGCTTAGATCGAGGGCCCCGCTTCCAACAACTACAGCCCCAGCTAACCGAACTGCTAGAGATGACAAGTTCCCCCCTCAAATCCAGCGTCCTATTTTTCAACTTCCTGCGACAAGATTGGGGCCCTTGGAGTCCTTGGGGGCGGATCGTACAGCGACAGCAGCAAATTAACCAACTTTTATTTGCTGAAATAGAAGAACGCAGAACCCAACCCAATAGCGATCGCACCGACATCCTCAGTTTAATGATGGCCGCCCGCGACGAAAACAACCAACCCATGACCGATCCAGAATTGCGAGACGAATTGCTAACACTACTATTCGCCGGCCACGAAACCACCGCCACCGCCTTAGCATGGGCATTTTACTGGATACACCACCTACCAGCAGTGCGAGAAAAATTACTCCAAGAGCTCGACAGTTTGGGAGAAAATCCCGATCCAATGGCAATTTTCCGACTACCTTACCTCACAGCCGTCTGCAATGAAACCCTGCGAATTTATCCAGTCGCAATGCTAACTTTTCCGCGAGTAGTACAGGAACCCGTCACCCTCTTGGGCCATCAACTTGAACCCGGTACAACTGTACTTGGATCTATTTACCTAACTCACCGCCGCGAAGATTTGTATCCACAACCGCAAGAATTTAAGCCAGAACGATTTTTGGAGAGACAATACTCACCTTACGAGTATTTACCCTTCGGAGGCGGCAGCCGTCGCTGCATCGGTTTGGCATTGGCCCAACTTGAAATGAAATTAGTATTAGCTGTAATTCTACAAAATTACGAGTTAGCCTTAGCCTCGCCAAATCCCGTGCTTCCAAAGCGTCGAGGAGTAACTTTAGGGCCAGGTGGTGGCGTACAGATGGTCATTAAAGGGCCTCGGATTCGGCAAGAGGTACCTGTGCCCGCGGCTAGCGCTATTTGAAATATTAAACAGAACTTACGTAACTGGTAATATTCGTAGGCTGCTTCCGAGTACCGAACTCTTGTATCTATCCATACTTCGTCTGACGCACCCTACAAGCTGCTAGCGGGATTTGAAATATGAAAGCTCAAAACCCACCGCACCTTTGATTTACATCAGCTTTGAGACCGAAATAAGAGTAAAACTGGGTAATTGCAATAGCCCACTTGAGAATTCAAAAGCCTGCCTGTAATAATGAAAAACAGATATGCATACCCTGTTAATTCAGAGCGGTCGGGAGTTTGTTAGCTATGGCTAACATCTTCCGCCCTTTTTATTTGTAAGGCTTTTATAGCAGAAGGAAGAAGGAAGAAGGAAGAGGGAAGAGGTATCGCAACCGCTTTCGTCGCTTAGGACAACTCCAGCTTTTATCTCTGGTTCATAATCCTGCATAGTCGTAAGCTTTTCCCTCTTGTCTGTTGCCTGTTGCCTGTTCCCTCTTCAGAGCTTAATTAATCTTCTGTTTTAAGAAATTCTGAAACTGATACCGACTTCGGAAGATTTTCGACATCTTTTATTTCACTTTCATGGGCAAAGAACTCTATTTCTTTATTGTCAATATCTATATGGTAGTTAGTAGTTGCAGTAACTATACGGCGCTTCTTTTTATCTTCTATTAACACCCAACACACCACAGGTCTTACCCATCTCTCTACGTGATTGCTATGTTTTGTACTTCCAAAAGCATACCAACCTTTAGCTTCTATTATTTGAATAACTTTAAAATCATTTCCAGCCATTTGTTTACCTAATAACACCCAATTTACTATTAATTTTTAATCCTTTTTACGGATCAAATAATAGCTGTAAGCCTAAGCAACAAGGCTTTAAAGCCGACGACTGCGTAAATGCGATCGCGTGATTTATTCATCAGGTTATTAATTGTATATCATAATCCCTTTCTGCACCACACTATTTATCTTTTCATTACTATTGCAAAGTCTATGTATCCTAGTTGTTTAAAATTTCGATAACCTTTTTTTCTAGTTTTTTATCTTGACAGTTTTGGTAGAATTAACATTCTACCATTATTTCTTTTCGATTGTTAATCAATTCTAAGAAATATAAAATTAGCAAAAGTTCCTTTCACGCGATCGCAAATGTCCCACCAGCCAATTACTATCACTGTCAAACTCTTCGCCGTCTACCAAGAAGCATACGGCATCTCGGAGCTGAAACTAGAGTTTCCCGCACCAACCCCGGTATCCCAAATTTTAGAACGTTTGAGTGCCGAACATCCAGAGTTAGAAAAATGGCGCGATCGCACCCGCTTCGGTATCAACCTTGAATTTGCCACACCCGACACCATTCTCCAAAATGGCGATGAAGTTGTCCTCATTCCTCCGGTTAGTGGGGGAT
>DATGYA010000506.1:0-5656 GCA_035298405.1 Kamptonema sp.
TTAACCCTCCAAAACATTATAAATTATTCAGCTTTCTCTTTTACTCAGAAAACTTTTTTGTTTCTTAACGAAAGTTAACGAATAAATACTAAAGGTTGAATCCTACTTAAGGAAGATATGATCCCCGCTAATAATTAGTGAAAAAAGTAAAGGTTTTTCTAAAATTTATAACTAAAGGTAGAAGTATTATTTGAATACTGTTACCTCAATGTAGGATGCTCTTGAACACTCTTCGGTAATTAACTCCCGGTCTTCTGGCTCTATGTATTGGTGAAACTTATAAAATAGTTCACAATTTATACAATAATTCTAGCGCATTCAACCGGAAGTAATTATTTGAGGGCAGTTCTATCAATTCAGCGATCGCTTGTTTTTGCACAGTTCCCTTCCCTAAAATTCGCAGCCAGAGAGTTTCTGGAGTGCGAGGTAATTGGTGAATCGCAATAATTGCTGTTTTCAGAGATGCACCCAGAAAATAAACTCCACTACCCCAGTTTTCCGGTTCAGGAATTGCGCGAAATCCGGCTAGTAGTGGGTCGGAAACCGTTGGTGACAGTATCCAGAGTAGGGGTAAGTCTGCCTCTACAATTCGGGTATTTTCTCTAGTTGCTTGCCGTTCAAATTCAGCGTGAAGGTCAAAGAGTTTGCCCAGACAACTACGGATTTCTCCAGGTTGAACTGGACTGCGGAAGGGTTCAAATACAGCAGATTTTTCGGCTATTTTCCCCAGAATACCGAGGGCTGTTGCTTCAACTTCTGGTTGAGGTTTGGGAGCAAACAAAACGTCTAACTGCCTTACTTCTCCGGCAAGATCCCGACTGGTTTCTACGTTGCCGAGAGGAGTTAATAATTCTTTAAGATACTGTTTAGCAAATTGGTCATGGATGAATCGGGTCATTTTTAATTTGTTACTAACTCAACAAATTTTATCAGATGTTGTCGTAAGTCCTGATAAAATAAACATCTGTTCTATAAAGGAAACCACCCATGCGACTCTCTCAAATGCTCTTCACTACTCTGCGGGAAGATCCAGCAGAAGCAGAAATCCCTAGTCACAAACTATTACTCCGTGCAGGTTACATCCGTCGGATCGGTAGTGGTATTTATGCTTATCTGCCGCTGATGTGGCGAGTGCTCAAAAAAGTCTCCCAGATAGTCCGCGAAGAAATGGACGCTACCGGAGCTCAAGAATGCCTCCTACCTCAACTACAACCTGCCGAATTGTGGCGAGAATCTGGCCGTTGGGACACCTACACCAAAGCAGAAGGTATCATGTTCGCCCTCACAGATAGACAAAATCGGGAATTAGGATTAGGGCCAACTCACGAAGAAGTTATTACTACAGTTGCTAAAGATATGATTCGTTCCTATCGACAATTACCCTTGCATCTTTACCAAATTCAAACTAAATTTAGAGATGAAATTCGTCCTCGGTTCGGGTTAATGCGCGGTCGAGAATTTATTATGAAAGATGGCTATTCTTTCCATACTGATGAAGATAGCCTGAAAAAAACTTATCAGGATATGGCTCAAGCTTATACCAATATGCTGCGCCGCTGTGGGTTGCAATTCCGAGGAGTAGATGCGGATTCTGGGGCTATTGGCGGCTCTGGTTCCCAGGAATTTATGGTATTAGCAGAAGCAGGTGAAGATGAAGTGCTTTATACTGAAGATGGTCAGTATGCTGCTAATGTGGAAAAAGCTGTTTCTCTGCCTGCTGATGCTGAAATATCACCGTTTACTATTTATGAAAAACGCGAAACGCCGGGAACTGAGACGATAGAAAAACTTTGCAAATTCTTCAAATGTTCTGCTACGCAAGTGGTAAAAAATGTGCTTTACCAAGCAGTTTATGATAGTGGTATTACAGTGGTGGTACTGGTAAATATTCGGGCAGATCGGGATGTTAATGAGGTAAAATTACTGAATGAATTAACTAAATTAGCTGACAATTATCAGGCTAAAACTATTCTATCTCTAACTGTACCCGATGCAGAAGCGCAACAAAAATGGGCGGCAAAACCTTTGCCTTTGGGTTACATTGCTCCTAATATAGAAGATGATTACATTGCGGCTAGCAAACAGGTACATTCTAAGTTTTTGCGGTTAGTAGATAAAACGGCCGTTGACTTAAAGAATTTTGTCACTGGTTCTAATGAATCAGGCTACCACGTTGTCGGTGCAAATTGGGGTAAAGAATTCCAATTACCCGAAAAAGTAGTGGATGTAAGAAAGGCTAAAAAAGGCGATCGCGCTCTCCACAATCCCGAACAAACCTTACAAACTGCTAGAGGCATTGAAGTAGGTCACATCTTCCAACTTGGAACTAAATATTCTAAGGCAATGGGAGCTACCTATACTAACGAACAAGGCGAAGAAGTTCCTTTAGTGATGGGTTGTTATGGTGTTGGTGTATCCCGTCTAGCTCAATCTGCCGTAGAGCAATCTTACGACAAAGATGGGATAATTTGGCCAGTCGCGATCGCACCTTACCAAGCCATCATTACCATCCCCAATATTAGCGACTCTCAACAGCTAGAAGTTGCAGAAAAACTCTACACAGAACTCAATCAAGCTGGCATCGAAACTCTATTAGATGACCGCGATGAACGCGCAGGAGTTAAATTTAAAGACGCTGATTTAATCGGCATTCCCTACCGAATTGTTCCCGGTCGTTCTCTGAAACAAGGTAAAGTTGAAGTCGTAGAAAGAGCCGACCATAAATCTCATGAAATTGCCATTGATGATGTAAAATCTACTCTGATGCAGTGGATTAGTACAGCATTAATAAAATGAGCTTTTTTAACAAAACTGGGCGACCCGCACTCTGGGCATTCCTGATTTATATGCCTTTTGCAGGTACAATTACTTACGCGATCGCAGGCGGGAATGTCCTCTTTAATTTTGCCAAAGATATCCTTTACATCGTCGCTCTAATTGGCATAATTCAACTCTGGCAACAACAGCGACTTTTCCTAATTGAGGCTAAACCTCTAGCAGCACCTCTTGGTGTCTTGCTAGGGACTTGTGCAGTAACGTTAATTTTAGCTAACGGCAATCAGCAACTAGCCGCACAGACTTCAGAACAGCCTATTTTAATGGGAATAATCGGCTTAAAAAGCTTGATTTGGTACATCCCCTTGATTCTGTGCGGCTATTACCTAATTCGTAATAAACAGGATTTATTATTTCTAATTCGCCTCCACATTATCCTTGCCCTCACTTGTTGTGGTCTTGGATTCATGCAATATTTGTTATTAGCTACAGGTGTATGTCCCAGCACTGGCAGTTACATTGCAAAAGATTTATTTAAAGCAACTGTAAACGCTCGATGTTTTGTCGGCGGTTCTCTCATTTTTAACCCCGAAGTAGGTTTAATTCGCTTGCCAGGAACATTTATTTCGCCTTGGCAATGGGGCTGGTTTCTGATGGCAAATAGCTTTTTTACTTTCGCTTCCGCCGTTAGCGATCCTTCCCGTCGCTGGCGATTAGTGAGTTTTGCCGCTCTTGCCTGCGTCTTCTTTTCGGGCGTTATTTCAGGTCAAAAAATAGTTTTGTTATTCTTGCCACCGCTGTTAATTATACTGTTAACTATATCCAGTTCGGTAAATATTTTTAAGCGTTTGATTTTGCTGAGTGCTGGCATATTAACGTTGTTAACAATTTGGACTGTTACACCAGATTCTGTAAGCAATTTGAATAGTTTTTTACCCAACGATTTGATTGTTTCTCAATCCCATCAGGCGATTAATGAAATGCCGGGATTGTTAGGAAATGGTTTGGGAAGAGCGACGAATGCCGCCCGTCTATTCGGTAAAACTCAGTTAATAGAAAGTTACTATCGGAAAGTTATTTACGAACTTGGTTTATTTGGTTTTTTTGGGGTACTTGGACTGGTTTCGACAGTGAGTTTCCTAACTTTTCAAGCTTACCATTCTGTTGGCGATCGCAGTTTACGCCGCTTAGGAGTTTGTCTTTGGGTATTTATCCTATTCATTAGCTACAATACCTACTATTATCCGCTGGATGTTGACCCTGTCGCAGTTTATTACTGGTTGTTTGCTGGGGTACTGTTCAAATTACCAAAATTAGATGAAGATTGGTAGTTGCTAATGGCTAATGGCTAGTTGCTAATGGTTAACTGTTAACGCTTCGCTCAAGAACTACCTAAAGGTAACACTAACCGCACCCTAACCATACCATCAGGTAATAGTTCCATATAAAGATTTCCGTCCATTTGCCGCACCACTCGCTGACAAATAATTAAATGCTGACCGGGGGGTTTATCTAGAGTAGAAGGCGCTAATATATCGCGAGGTACACTACTATTAAAGTCAATAATTAACTGTGGATCGATATTACCATTATCGGCGATCGCTAATTCTAACCATTTTTCATCTAAACACTTAGAGCGAATCTCAATCTTCCCTCCCGACACCGAACGGCGGCAAGCTGTTACTAGCAATTCATAAACCACCAGCTCTAATTTAATACTGTCTCCGCGAATGGTTAAAACTTGTCCAGAAGGCAGCGCCGAATTAGCTTCCCGATAAACTTGTAACTGAATATTAGATTGCTTTACCAGCGAGTCTACACGCTCAAGCGATCGCCTCAACAAACTAGCCACCGCGATCGCTTCTACCGCATTGTGTAACCGCCACTGTTCCTGCTTCAATAGCAAATTAGTAGAGGCCAGAGCATTCCCAATCAACCGTAAAAGCTGTTGATAGCGCAAAGTTGTTAAAGTATCCTTCTGTTCGCCCTTAGACCCCGCCGCAGATTGGCTCAACTCCCCCAACTGTTTCACTCCCGCCCCCACAGTCCGGTAAAGTTCCTCCAAACGGCGCTGTTTGTACCAATTCAGCCATTCCAATTCTTCTCTTTGCGATTCCAGCCTGGTTTGTACCGTCAAGTAGCGACGCGACCAAGCTAACTGCGTCGCCAAAATACTTAACAAATTCACCGCCAGTTCCGGCACACGGCGACCTTGAACATCTGCTGCCAAGATAATCGCCGTTGGTTCGTGCTCTGGGGCAGTTCGCAGGGCCACTGCCAGAATTTCACCAATACCGGGACTGCGAAGCCAGCGTTTAGTTGCCAGAGGCAAGTCGCCCACGATCGTATGGAAAATTCCGCTAGCTTTGAGAGTATTTTGAATCAAAAAATCTGTCTGGACTGGGATAGTAACATCCGCGTTCCATGCAAACAGAGGACTAGCAGCAGCACTTGCAGCAATTCGACCCTCTTGCTCTCCGGGAGTCCAGGTAAGTAAAGCCACTAAAGGACAACCTATCGCCCCAGCAATATGTTGGGTAAAATTGCGCTCTAGCTCTTGTAGAGGGGGGTTTTCCCATGTGGTTGATTCTCCTCCTAAGAACTGGTGCATTAGTTCGCTTGAGTGTGCTTGCTGTAAAATCGCTAAACCTGACTCAAGGCTTTGGTAAAATTTGTGTTGGTTTTGGATTTGCTGCTGAAGTTCCCACTGGTGCAAGATTAAGCCAAGCTGTTGACTTGCGATCGCTACTAATTCTCGCTCCGAACTATTCCAAGTACGGGCAGCATCGTGACCAATAACCAGCAAACCTTCAATAGAGTTTTGAGCCAGAACCCCAGAGGATTCTCCCCCGCTCCCTCTCTCCCCCGCTCCCCCGCTCCC
>DATGYA010000507.1:0-6942 GCA_035298405.1 Kamptonema sp.
TTATCTTAGCTTCATCAAATTGTTGTTGATAATAAAGAAAAACCGCCACTTCAAAACGAGCTTGAGTCTGAGTTTTCAATCGATTTTGCTCCTCAGCATCGCCATCAAAAACCTCAAATATTGCTACCGCCGCCTTTTTTCCCTTCACCATCACTCGATCCAAAAATCTAAATTTTTGGTTTTCCGTATAGTCGAGACAGCAAAGTGTTTTATGACTAATTAAAACCCCCGCACCATAAAGCTTAGTCAATCCTTCTAAACGAGAAGCGAGATTCACAGCATCCGCTATTACCGTACTTTCCATCCGTTCTTGAGAACCTATCGTCCCTAACATTAAACTCCCCGTATGTAAACCAACACCAATCGAAATCGGAAGATAACCTGTTTGTTTTCGCTCTTCATTGTAGATATTCACTTGTTTTTGCATAGCAATTGCAGCAGCAACAGCATCATTAGCTGACTCTGGAAATAAAGCCATAATTGCATCACCAATATATTTATCAATGAAGCCATTATGATTGCGAATTACTGGGCTAACTCGACTCAAATAATCGTTTAGAAACCTAAAATTTTCTTGAGGAGACATTCCCTCTGATAGGGTAGTAAATGAGCGAATATCTGAAAACATCACCGTCATTTCTTGCTGAATTTGATCCCCTAATTTCACATCAACAATACTTTCTTGCCCCAGAAATCTTAGAAATTCATGAGGAACAAAGCGACCATAAGCAGCATTAATTTTAGCTAAGCGAATATGAGTTTTAATTCTTGCTAATAATTCATTTTTAGAAAAAGGTTTGCTTAGATAATCATTCGCTCCTGAATTAAAACCTTCCACCAAATCTGTTACTTGATTTTTTGCAGTTAACATCACAATTGGTAGTTCAATTGCAGGGAACTTTTCGCGAAGTATTTGACAAACTTCATAGCCACTCATCCGAGGCATCATCACATCCAATAAAATTAAATCTGGTCTAAAACCATTTTCAATAATTTCTAAGGCTTCAAAACCATTAGTTGCTTGAGTCACCTCATATTTCAAAACGGAAAGGTTATTAATCAGAACTTGAATATTAACAGGCTCATCATCAACTATAAGAATTTTCAACTCGCCGCTAATCGCCTCCCTAACTTCAGGTTGTATCAGCGGTTCAATAGCTACATTTTGTGTTTTAGTTATCGAATAAATTGGCGCTTCATAGCGATCGCTTTTAACCTGAACTTGGGAAATTGGCAAAGTAAACGTAAACTTAGAACCTTCTCCCACTGTCGAAGATACCCAAAGTTCTCCCTTATGTAATTCTACTAACTGTTTAGTAACTGCCAAGCCCAAACCAGTACCGCCATATTCTCTTGCCGTGGAACCATCACCTTGCTCAAAAGCCTCAAAAATTCTTTGTAGTTTATCTTCTGGAATGCCAATACCAGTATCGGCAACAGTAATAGCTAATTGTTCATCTTTGGTTGATAGTTCGTTGCTATTAACTATCTTAGTATACCCTAACTGCAACAATTCAGATGAAGATTTAACAACTTCTGCTGAGACTTTCACAGTCCCCTTTTCTGTAAATTTTATACCATTACCAATGATATTGTGTAAAATTTGCTGCATCCGATTTTCATCCGCATCTACCAGTGGAACTTCCGGACTAATTGCATTAATTAATTTCACAGATTTTTTGCCAACTAGAGGCTGAGAAAGAGTAAGAACTACATCACTAATTTCTCGCATTCCAATCGGTTTAATTTCCAATTCCATATTATTGTGACTGAGCTTAGAGAAATCTAGAATATCGTTGACTAGATTGGAAAGTCTTCTGCCACTTGATACAATCAAAGCGAGGTTAGAAACAGTTTTGTCTGGCAATGAACCTGTAGCTCCATCTATCAGAGATTCAGCAATGCCGATAATACCATTAAGAGGAGTACGGAGTTCGTGGGATGTATTGGCTAAAAACTCGTCTTTAAGTTTATCTAGTTGCTGTAATTCAGCATTCTTAGTTTCTAATGTTGTAAATGATTCTTGCAACTGCCTTGCCATGCTATTAAACGCATTAGCCAAAACACCTAGCTCATCAGAGCGTTCTAAGTTAACTTCCTGGTTAAATTCGCCTTGGGAAAGAGCGGTTGCTGCATCTTTTAATTTCATAATAGGTCGAACAATCCAGCGGGAGGTAAGAATTCCCACGATTGTAGCTAATAGCAATGCTGCTATACATAGCAAAAATGTGGTGTGATTATTGGCGTGAATTTGCTCCATAAAATCTGCTTCGGGAACAACCACGACAATTAGCCAGTCTAACCGCATCTTATCTTGGTAAGGCACTACTTGCACAAATTGCCGCTTGCCATCAATTAAGAAATCGAGTTGTTCCGATTTTTCAAGCAGACTGAGATTGCTAAAGTGTTTGGTTAAATATTGGGCGGTAGCACGAGTAAGTGGATCTTGACTATCGATGGCATTAAGGCGTTTTGCCTGTCGATCGAGGCTATTGAGAATAAATGGATTTTCAGAGGTGGAAGTACCTACTAATAAGCCTGAACGTTCGATAATAAAAACTTGACCATGTTCGCTAATATGAATTTTCTTGAGAAAGTCGCTAATTAAACTGAGGATTAAATCAACGCCCATTACTCCGCGAAAGTTGCCTGTTTTGTCATAGAACAATCTAGATGCTGTGATTCCCAATTCACCGCCAGTAAAGTTATAAATTTCACTCCAGTTAGGTTGCTTGCTTTCAATTGTCTTGATATACCAAGGTCGAGTTCTGGGGTCGTATTTATCTATTTTTGTTAATTTAGTAGGATTACCTTGGCTATCGAGACTATAAGCTTTGCGTTCGGGAACTTGCTCTACTATTTTGGTTGTATATGTGCCATCCTGCTCATTTTTTACATAGATAAATTCTCCGTCTTTACTACCAATATATATGGAGTTAATAGCAGTAAATGACTGTATTTCCTGCCAAAGAAAATACTGTGCTGCGGGGAAGTTGTCGAAAGTTAATTCTCCGCGTTTGGCGGCATCAGAATTGATTTGATTGATGAGATTGGGTTGGCGAAGGTAATTTTGGAGGTGCTGCTGTACTCTTTCGGTAACTTCGTGGCGTAGTTGGATCGCTACATCGTTTACGGCTTTTTGTCCGTTACGAAATGAGAGATAGCCTACGAGTCCCACTGCTCCGAAAATTTGCAAAACGAAGGGTACGACGAGAAATACACGGAGGGGAATTTTGCCTGAAATTTTGGAAACTGGACGGGTGAGTGATTTTAATAACATAGTGGTATTTAACCTTCAACTAAGGCGGTTGAATAACTGCACGCGATTTTCACTTCCCCTGTTTGGAAAGGCGGATACTCTAGCTCACTTTAAACCTGCACACGATGATTGTGACTCTGATATGCACTGGCGCTGCCTGTAGATATATTATGTTGTAGGGGATCTGAAGCGTCAATGATTTGGTATATGGCTCACCGTCTCGAACTATACACGGCTAAGCGCCCTCATGAAGTTTTAATTGTGAAGGCGGAAATAGAGGGTGAATTGGATGAAATTGCTATTTTTAAGGGTTTTTCTAGCTCTCTGACCCGCTCTACGGCTTTTGATTGCGATGTACCAGTTTTGCCAGAGGCCGCAGATATTATTAGTATCGATCGCATTGCTAGCCCCTACAATCCAGAAAGCCCCCGTTACATTCAACAGGGGCTAACTTGGGAAACATTCCAATCGCTGTTATCAGAGGCAGGAGTTTAAATATAGCGGTTTTCAAGAGGCTAATTGCTAATTGCTAATTAAGAGCAGTACCTACCCAATTGAAAACTGCTATAGTGCTGAGTTGTTTGAGCGGGTTTAGCGAAAAATAAAAGCTACTTACAGGTAAATACTGTACAAAACTCGCCCAAACTTGGTTAAATCATGCCGCCTGCGGCTTGGAAACGTGCTCTTGCGCGTTTGAGAGCTTGCTTGGCTTGAATTTGGTCTTGTAGAGAGCCGCTATCAGCTTTTTGCAGGTTGGTTTCGGCTTCGGCGTAAGCGATGCGAGCGGTTTCTTTGTCAATTGTTTCGCCTTTTTCGGCACCATTGACAAGGATGGTTACTTCGTTTTCTTCAACTTCTGCAAAACCGCCCATGAGCGCGATCGCAACCCAGTTTTTCTCCGGGCGCACGCGCATTACACCAGTATCCAAAGCTGTTAGCAAGGGAGCGTGACCGCTCAAAATACCTAGTTGCCCAGTTGTGCTCGGCAGAATTACTTCTTGAGCAGTTGAATCCCAAACAGTTCTATCTGGGGCAATTACCCGCACTGTTAATGTCATAAATTGGTTAGTTGTTAGTGGTTCGTGGTTAGTTGTTAGTTGTTAGTTGTTAGTTGTTAGTTGTTTGTGGTTCGTGGTTCGTGGTTAATTGTTGGTTGTTAAGTTAATAGGTTTGTCGTTACTTATCTGTTTCCACTAACAACCAACAACCAAAAACTAACAATCAACAACTAACAATTAACAACTAACAACCAACAACTAACAATTAACTTAAGCTTTCATCTTTTCAGCTTTGGCGATCGCTTCGTCAATATTGCCAACGAGATAGAAAGCCTGTTCTGGTAAAGCGTCGAGCTCACCAGACAGAATCATCTTGAAGCCCTTGATCGTTTCTTCTAGCTTCACGTATTTACCAGGAGAACCTGTAAACACTTCTGCCACAAAGAACGGCTGGGACAAGAAACGCTCCATTTTACGGGCGCGGGCTACTGTTAAACGGTCATCTTCAGACAACTCATCCAAGCCCAAGATCGCGATAATGTCTTGGAGTTCTTTGTAGCGTTGCAAAGTAGCTTGGACAGCACGAGCGATCGCATAGTGATCTTCACCAACGACAGCAGGTTGCAACATCGTGGAAGTAGAATCCAGAGGGTCAACTGCTGGATAAATTCCCTTAGATGCTAAACCGCGAGAAAGCACGGTAGTAGCGTCTAAGTGAGCAAATGTTGTCGCAGGTGCCGGGTCAGTCAAGTCATCTGCGGGTACGTAGACGGCCTGCACTGAAGTAATAGAACCCTCTTTAGTTGAGGTGATCCGCTCTTGCAAGTCGCCCATGTCAGTACCCAGAGTTGGCTGATAGCCTACAGCAGAAGGCATCCGGCCAAGTAGAGCAGATACTTCAGAACCAGCTTGCACAAAGCGGAAAATATTATCAATGAACAGCAGCACGTCTTGTTTGCTGACATCACGGAAGTATTCAGCCATAGCCAGAGCGGACAAACCTACACGCATCCGAGCTCCAGGCGGCTCATTCATTTGACCGTAAACTAGAGCAATTTTGGATTTGCTACGATCTTCTTCGTTAATAACCCCTGACTCGATCATTTCTTTGTAGAGGTCATTACCTTCGCGGGTGCGTTCGCCCACGCCACCAAATACGGATACACCACCGTGAGCTTTAGCGATGTTGTTTACCAATTCCATCATAATGACGGTTTTGCCCACACCTGCACCGCCGAACAAGCCGATTTTACCGCCGCGACGGTAGGGTGCGAGAAGGTCGATCACCTTAATGCCTGTTTCAAATACCGAAGGTTTAGTTTCTAATTCGGTGAAAGCGGGGGCGCTGCGGTGGATGGGTAATCTTTCCGAAGCACCGACGGGGCCAAGGTTGTCTACAGGTTCGCCGATAACGTTAAAAATCCGGCCGAGGGTGGCGGGGCCGACGGGTACTTGGATGGGAGCTCCTGTGTCTGTGACTTCCATACCGCGCACTAGGCCATCGGTGGAGAGCATAGAAACAGTCCGCACTTGGCTGTCGCCGAGGAGTTGCTGCACTTCGCAGGTGATGGAAATATCTTGACCTGCTTGGTTTTTGCCTGAGATTTGGAGGGCGTTATAGATTTGCGGCAGTTTGCCGGTGGGAAATTTTACGTCTACAACGGGGCCGATGATCTGGGTAATGTAGCCGACGTTTGTTTTTTCTGCGGTGGATACCATGAGTACCTGTTTTAGTATGCTATTTTTCCGCGATCGGAAACAGTCTTAACATTTAGTAATGCCATCCTTCATTGTAGGATTGCGTGGTTCAATTGAAAACCCGTAGTTTGCGCTACGGTTTTGAGTAATAATTTTTGGGGCAGTTTGGGGCTGGATGGGGAGATTGTGTTTTTTGTCAAGGGCGATCGGGCGTTTTTTTACGGGCATCTACCTTAAGACGATATTATCCCGCTTAAAACCAAAGCGCGTCTCACCACTGGCTCAAATTGAATAAAAGATCAGCTTTAGTTTAGGGATATTGGGTATTTTCACTCCAGCATTAAAGCTTGCAAGTCTTTTTCACCAATGGTTATAGACTTAAAATGTAAAACAAGCTTAAAAGGTTTAACACGATATATTGACATACTTTGATAAATAATGCTATTGTGTTTTATAAGTTAGTTTAGCCAAATAATTGTAAGATATGCAAGTATTGCAAAGTTGAGAGGTACGTCCTGTGAGTTCTTTCAAGCAGCTCCCGCTTTCAGAACTAAGAGTTAGCCTGCCCAAATTCAAACGTCAGGTTCAGCTAGGTATGAAAAGGATTGCTGCTACTTATTACGGTCAAGTAGTGGGGTTCCTAGTCCCCCTTAGTGATTTGGAACAGGCAGAAAAAGATGGTGCGATTTGCAAGAGCGAAGAGATGTCTTTATCAGAGTTTCGGCTACACATGACAGAATGCTGGGAACGTTTACAAGTTGACGTTGATTGCATTTATGTCACTTATCACACACGAAGAGCCGTTGCTTTTGTAGGCCCGCGTTTCACTAACTATCTTTCCATTCCAGTTTCCGAGGTTGCCTATAAACTTTTAGCAATAGACAGCGGACTTATTGAAGTAAAAAACTTAGTAGATACTAAAGGAGGAAAAATTGATGTTTACAATATTAGCTGAGCCTGCACTTCTAAAAAAACTGGTCAACATGG
>DATGYA010000508.1:0-4240 GCA_035298405.1 Kamptonema sp.
TACAGATTCAATCATCAGCAACCTCCTGCTAGTCATGGGTTTTGCCATGTTTCTGGGAGGTTTGCGCTTCAAAGAGCAAGAATTTCAGCCAGTTGTGGCTCGCTTAAACGCCTCTGCCATGAACCTCGCCGTGATCGCGATTTTAGTGCCGACAGCCGTTGATGCCACATCTCCGGGAATTGATGCCGCAACCATGCAGAAACTCTCCAGCGCCGTCGCTGTAGTGCTGATTCTAGTCTACGTGCTGACTCTGCTGTTCTCGATGAAAACCCATACCTACCTATACGATGCAGGGGTTGCCGAGATGGATTTGCTAGAGGGATTAGCCGAAAACAACTTGGCAGAAGAACCTGCCAATCACAAAGTTAACTTGCCCCTGTGGATTGGGGTGTTGTTAGTGTGTACCCTAACCGTAGCCTACGAGTCAGAATTGCTCGTCGATACTCTGGAAGAAGCTACCGCCCTTCTGGGGTTAACTTCCCTGTTTACTGGGGTAATTCTAGTTCCGATTATTGGCAACGCCGCCGAGCACGCCACAGCCGTAACAGTTGCCATGAAAAATAAAATGGATCTGTCTGTGTCAGTGGCACTGGGATCGAGTTTGCAAATTGCTTTGTTTGTGGCCCCTGTCTTAGTCCTAGCAGGTTTTATTTTAGGCAAACCGATGGATTTGGACTTCAACCCATTTGAACTCGTAGCTGTTACTGTATCAGTGTTGATTGCCAACTCCATCAGTTCTGATGGTAATTCAAACTGGCTCGAAGGTGCTTTGCTTTTAGCTGCTTATCTGGTTTTGGCCCTCGCCTTCTACTTTCATCCAATCATTGAAGCTACGATCTAGTAATCTAGATCGTTTTTAATAGTATGGTGGTGCTGCCATTTGGTATATTGATCGCTTTCAAAAGCCAAATTATGGCAGTGTCCACCCTACAAACTCCTAAATTATAGGGTTTCTCAAATAAGTGAGGTACGTAGTTGGGCTCTAGCCCTCTTAATTGTGCTTATAAACTACGAATTTACTTGGGTTGAGGACAAGTTTTATTCGTAAAATCACATTGATAAATATAGGTTTTTTGCCAATGTAGAGGAATTTCTAATAAATCCCTAGCACCAGTTACGCCCTGTCCGAGAAAAAGCAGTAGGGCAAAACAATTGAGAATGATATGAGCCTTCCGCCAGCGATTTGTTCGATCCTGATAAATATCTTGGACAATCGCCACTGAAAAAACCATCAATAAAGCCGCAACTATGCCATAGTAATAATGCGAAACAAACCATTCATTATCCCGGCGAAAGACTTCGGGCTGAAACCCTAAAATAATCAGTCCCATGCCCGTCAAAGTAGCAAAAATGCCCCGCCATAGTTTAACTTTTGCCTTAAATAGTAGCGTGAAAGAAGCAATCGTTAACAGGAAAATGGCGACGACAAATAAGAGTCGAAAAGGTTCTTTGCTGAGAGTGTCGTTACTGAGCATTTTTGAGAAGATGGGATAGGCCATGCCTAAAAGGGCCACCCCCACTACTGAACGACTCAACCAATTACCGATCGCAACGTGCTCGGAACCTACCACTGGCGGAATTTTACTTTTTTGGCCATCGACTACTTCTAAACGGCGTTGACGGGTGAGTAGAGCGCGATTCATCACAATTCCGATTAACGGAAAGACCACGATAATAGCGATCGCGGGATGTAATAAAGCCAAGGTATCTTGAAGTTCCATGTTAAAAATCCGTTAATTAACGATTAAGGGACAATCAAAATAAGTTTGCACTAAGCAACAAAAAGAGAGAGTAAAATGGCGATCGCATCGGCAGGTTCATAACGCTTACTATAGTCTACATCAATGTGAGCTAGAGCAATATGGCGGTGGCGATCGATGATAAAAGTCGCAGGAACAGGCAACAGCCAATCTTCTGTACCATTATAATCGGGGAGAGCATGACCCAGTTCGGTATAAAGTAACTTCAGAGGGTCGGAAATTTCAAAAACAACACCATAATCATAGGCAACCTGGCAACCCACATCACTGAGAAGATCAAAGGAAAGTGCGTTGTTAAGGGCTGTTTTTTGCGAAGCATCTAGCGTTTGGGGAGAAATAGCTAAAACCGAAGCTCCTAATGCCTTAATTTTAGGTAATAGCCCCTGATAAGCCCGTAATTCTAAACTGCAATAAGGACACCAACTACCGAAATAAAAACTCAGAATAACTGCTCCTTTTTTTAATTGTTCGGAGAGGGCGATCTGCTTGCCGCTAGTACCAGGCAGTACAAAATCAGGGGCTTTGTCGTCAATTCTTAAGGCTCTTCGGTTTTGAAATTGCTTAGCTAAAGCTGCGGTTGCCCCTTGCATAATCACCGCTTTTTCTGGGGGTAACTTTGTCCAAAACTCCTGTTGAAATTTATAGAGTTCAAGTTGTAAATTCACAGGATTTCCCTATAAAACATGGGAAATTTACGCTCCCATTCCATCGGCAACGGGGAAAAAATAAATTACTTGACTTCATTGGGGGCAAACATCGTCACCTTCCCTTTTTTTACTGCTACTACGACATCATAAGTTGCACAGTAGGAAAAGGTGACATCGTTGGCTTTGTTGTAAAGATTGACAACCATGCCTGCTCCACCAGGTTGTACCCCTAGAGGTAACAAATCGCCATAGAAAAATCGTCGTAATTGGTCGCCACTGCCTACTTGTCCTTTATTTTTACTGATGATATCAATCTTTTGCTGAGCCGTCATTTCTGCGGAAGCACTCACTGTATTTTGGAGTTGCGGCAAAAAGCTATGGGCGGCGATATCTCCTACAGTCATAACACTGGCGAGAGCTAGGGGAGCAAAGAAGGGACTGAGGGATTTGAGTTTTAACATCTTGATTTGTGAGGTGAGAACAGTTGATAAGAGGATCATCATCTATTTCAGTTTGGTTGAGAAGTGGGCAAAATAGAATATGCTATATGCCAATTTGGAATAGGTGTAGGATTATGGATCGAATTACCTGTATGCAGAGTTTTGTCAGGGCGATCGAAATGAATAGCTTTTCTGCCGTAGCGCGGGAACAACAGACGACGCAGCCGACGATTAGTAAGCAAATCGCTGCTCTAGAAAAATATCTGGGCGTACAATTGCTCACTCGTTCTACGACTAATTTGAGTTTGACCGAGGAGGGCAAAAAATATTATCAATATTGTCAGCAAATTTTGGAAACGGTTGCTGAAGCGGAAGCCAGTTTAACAGGGAAAGAACAGGCAACGGGAGTTTTACGCTTGGGTTGTCCGGTGCTGTTTGGGCAAATGCAGATTGTGCCTCGTTTAAATGCTTTTATGACACGCTATCCCGATGTCAAGATTGATTTGATGATGGCGGATCATTTTGTAGATATTGTGGAAGAGGGTTTGGATCTTTTAATTCGGATTGGTAATCGTCAGGATAATTCTCTGATTAGCGATCGCATTGGCACAACTCGCCGCGTCACAGTGGCAACTACAAGCTATTTTGAGCAAGCAGGAGAACCCCAAACCCCAGAAGATTTAGTGGATCATGATTGTATTGTTTATACTCGTCTGGCAACGGGCAATGAATGGCATTTTCAAGGAACCGATGGAGTTATAAAAGTGCGAGTAGGAGGCTGTTTTCAAACTAATAGTTCCGTTGCTATTCGAGCGGCTGTATTATCAGGTTTAGGGATTGCGATCGCGCCCGTTTGGATGTTCGGGGATGAGATTTATCGGGGCGATCTCAAGGTGGTGTTACAGGACTATCAACCTACGCCTTTGCCAATTCATGCAGTCTATCGTCGCAGTCGTTTTTATCCGGCAAAAATTAGTTGTTTTATTAATTTTTTAGCAGCAGAATTCAACCTCGATCCCTGGGTTTCAGATTATGGAACGATTGCTAGAAAGTCTAATTAGCTAAAATTAAATCCCAGGTTTATTGGAGAGATATAATAGACAGATCGGAAATAAAAATTGTATTGCGATCGCAAATAGTAAAATTTGATTTTTCCAATGCTTAATTATTCTAAATCAATAGAAACTAAGATGAAATCAGTACAAATACGTAAAGGTTAGGCATTTATAAAGTTTTGATGAAGCTTCCGGAAAGTTAGTAGACAAAGTTGTGGAAACGTGAGATATTTAAGTAAAGTCAAGAAAAAACTACCTATAAGCTAAATTGCCAATCTTTTAGAAAAGTCTACTAGAAGTGAAAGCTTTAATAACTTAAATAAGAATAAGTTCTATTC
>DATGYA010000509.1:0-37050 GCA_035298405.1 Kamptonema sp.
CTCTACCAGCAGTTGATGCAATTGGCTGAAGGTGAAGGCATTTCGCTCAATCAATATATCATTTATGCCCTGACTAGACAAGTCACATTATCTTACTCAATTCAGACAGCCTCAGAAGCAGAGATCGCACATCAAAAACAGTCTTTCACAGCACTATTGGAAGATTTAAAGCAAGCTTCTCCCGAACAACTGGAAGCTGTTTTGGCTGAACGGGAACAAGTTGAACCAGAAGCAGAGTTAGATTCTGAAATTATAGAGCGCCTTCAACAGCGAATACATAACCATTCAAAAACATGAGTGGCTAGGAACTTTTAGAAAACCAATAAAATAACCATTAAAAGTTTAACTCGATCCTAGGAGAAATGCCATTTATCTCTTCTTTCCCAACAACTCAGCCAACGCCTCAGCCAAATATTCATACTGCGGCAAACTATTATAAACCTGAGCCGAAATTCTCACCAACCGCTTCCCCGCATCCGGCCAAGGCATCACCGGCACCTCTATTTTAAACTTCTCCCACAACTCATTTTGAATAGGTGGCAACTCTCCCTTCCTCACAACATCAGCATCTCCATCAGGTAAAGAAATAACTGCCATCGAACCTATCATGTCATCAGGACAAGGTAGCGATAAACCCAATTTTTCCACCAATATTTTTCTACCTGCCAGGGCCAGTAAATGATTTTTTTCCATCAATTCCTCCCAGCCACCTGTTAGCAAAGAACCCATAAACTCAATAGCCACAGGTACACATAAATAGGCACTCGGATCGTCTGTCCCCATCCAGTCAAATTCTAATTGAAAACGCGACTTATCAGTGCGAGGAGAATTAGCGCCGTGACTGATTACAGCAGGTCGAATTGCCTCTTGTTTATCTGGCTTCACATATAAAAAACCTGCACCCTTTGGCGCAGATAACCACTTATGACAATTTCCAGCGTAATAAGCAGAGTCAATATCATGCAAATTTAGTGCTAACATTCCTGGTGCGTGAGCGCCATCAACTAAAGTATCAACACCGCAATTAGTTAACTCTTTGACTAACTGCTTAATGGGAAAAATTAAACCTGTTTGACTCACAACATGGTCTAATAAAGCTAACCGCGTCTTCGGTGTAACGCACTTCATTACTGCCTCAATAACTTGTTGAGGTGACTCAATAGGAAACGGTACTTGCGCTACCACTATTTTAGCACCCGTTCGCGTCGCCACAAAATCAATTACATTGCGGCAAGCGTTATATTCTTGGTTGGTTGTTAGTAACTCGTCATTGGGGGAAAAAGCAAGCGATCGCAAAACCGCATTCACCCCCGTTGTCGCATTCGGGACAAATACTAACTCATTTTCACTAGCACCAATAAACTCAGCTAACTTAATACGAGCACGCTCCAAAAGTGGCTCAAACTCGCGCATCATAAAACGTAATGGTTCCCGTTCTAACTGCTGACGAAACTGTGTTTGAGCTGCTAATACAGGAATCGGACAAGCCCCAAAAGCGCCATGATTAAGAAATGTAATATCTCGATCTAGTAGCCAATATTCAGACATAGATCGCTCAGAATATTTAACGCTTTTCATTATGCTTTAATTCCTCAAATTCATCTGGTGTGTTGCAATTCCACAACATTTTTACTTCTCGTTCCCCTATAGAAAGAGGCATTACAGATATCTGACTTAACCAATTTTGAAACGATCGCCCTCCTTTGTCAATAAAATCTTGCAACTCTCCCAAAGCTTGTTGGCGATAAAATCCGCACAAAGGTTCCCATATAGAATCCCGATGCGGCACAACTGCTAAAATAGAATCAGGTACTTGATCTAATAAACTAATCCAATTTTGAAGTATATCTATTTGCAACAAAGGTAGATCGCAAGCTAAAAGTAAAATCCAATCAGCCGAAATCTGTTCTAATCCCTCAGCTAAAGCCACCAATGGCCCACTACCATCACTATTTTCTGGTAGAAATTGATACTTTCCGCCTAAAATTTCTTGATAGCGATCGCGCCAAGGTGTAAGAACATAAACTTGTGAAGTTAATGCCTCTGCAATTTCACCCACGCGCTTGATAAAGGGTTGACCATCTATTAGTAAAAGCGCCTTATCTTGCCCCATCCGCGAACTTTTGCCGCCAGCAAGAATAAGAACAGCGATTTGGTTATTATTCATACTCTCAAATCTTAACCTAAAACTTAAAAGACCTAACCACTCATCCCCCTGCTTGTCTATAAGGGAATGGGGAGAAAGAATAAAAATTCCCTGTTAGTGAGAGGTGAAATTCAATCTTCATGCAGTATCGAGATCGTCCCTTGCAATCTCCGAATTTTATCGGCTACCTTACCACTCATTAATAAACTTTCAGCTTTACCTAAACCAGAATTCATATCAGGGCAAATTCCGCACCGCCATAAGTAAAAAGCACCATTCCAGAGAGTAGATTGCATTAATTCTGAGGGTTCACCCTGCAAAACAGACTGCATCTGTGCTACCAACTCTGAAGTAGAATTTAGAGGAGGATTTTTATTACTAAAACCGTAATCTCCGTGAGCTAAAAGAAGACGTTCAAAAGGCTCACCAGGTTGAGCAATTCCGATAATGGCAGTGCGATCGCGCGGCAAATCACAACTACCTTCTAATCCCTTAACAGTTGTAAAATTATTTATTTCTCGTAAATTAAATGCCTCTTTAAACATATCTTCTGTGGGCGGATGCACGTAGCCGCAAACAATATGAGCATCCCCCAAATATGGACACCACATTAACTCCATTGTAGCAAAAGGCGGCCTTTTACCAATTTCCCGGCGGTAACTAACTAAACTTTCAGCTTGCGGAAAATGCGTACAAATGTACACAAAACCTAAACCTGTAGATTCAAAAACTTGTTGGACTTGTAACAGAGAAAGTTTAGTCCAGTCAACCCCTAAACCTTGCCAAATTTCTATCAGGGGAACGCCTTCTTTAGTTGGCATTGTATTACCGCCGTGCATGATGACAGGAGCACCTGCTGAAGCTAAAATTAAAGCAGTTAAAGGAGAGATTGGTGCTGTGCGCGATCGCCCGTCATAAGGCACTCCCAAAACTGTCACAGGTACGCCAGCAAAATCTCCTGTTTCTATTGGTTTCAACTTCGGCCCTAGTTCATCGTAAGCATCTAGCATTCCTGCCAATTCTACGCCAGTTGGTCGTTTAATGCGGTGAGAAATCATAAAAGCTCCGATCTGGGCTGGAGTTGCTTCTGCTAACAGCATCATCCGTGTGGCCGCCGCAGCTTCAGACCGATTTAAACTCTCTCCTGTATGTACCCCGCTGCCAATTTTTCTCAGTAGTTCCCTAAACTCATCACTCATATTAATTAATGATAATTGGTAAGTAGGTTAACAAAAATATTTTTTTGGTATGTAGTTGGGCTTTAGCCCTTCCTTTAAGCCTCGCTAAGAGGGCTAAAGCCCAACTACATACCATAATTTATACTCTAATATTTAAAGCCTCCGGTTGCTCTTTTGCCCAAGCTTTTCCTTTATTTACTAGAGAAATTTCAGGTACTATCAACTCACGAACCAGCCGCCAGAAGTGTTGAATTGGAGGAATTTGCATTCGATCCTGAGTCGTTACTAATACAACTTGGCGACACCAAATTGGATCGGCGATCGCCTCCGTAATTGCAGATACCTTAGAATTAGAAATATTCTGAGCGATCGCGCGAACTGCTAGAGTTGGGTCAGTGTGAGCCTCCACCAAAGCCGAATGCGGCAGTAAAGCAATCAATTCACCCTGTCGCACCACACCTCGGAAAGCATCCAGAGTATTCAATTCCAAAACCGCCTTTAAAGTCGAACCCATCCGGGCAAATTGTTCTTGTACCAAACGCTGCATCCCGTAGCCGTCCTTAAAAACCACTTGCGGGTAGCGGATCAACTCCGACCAAGGCACTTCTTCGTATTGAATCAGCGGGTGGTTAGCCGCCATCAACACCTCAATCGGCTCATTGTAGAGCACTTCCACCACCATTTCCGGGCCTTGAGTAAAAAAGCGATTATTCATCACGATCGCCACATCCACCATACCATCCTTAAGCACCTTCAAAGCGCGATCGCTACCCAAAGCCGTCACCCGCAACTGCACATCTGGATAATCCCGGCAAAACTTTTGTAACACAGGTGGTAAATAAGAAGCACAAATCGAGTGAATAGCCGCCACACAAAGCTCTGGCTGCTTCCCTGCTAGTAAATCAGCTAATTCTTCAGTAGCATTATTCCAAGTTAAACAAATTTTACGAGCATGAGGCAAAAGCCTTTCACCTCCCAGAGTCAGCTTCGCCTGAGCAGTACGGTGAAATAAAGATATTCCCAGCTCAGCTTCTAATACTTGCACCTGACGGCTAATAGTAGATTGCGTAACGCCGCACTTGCGGGCAGCTTGCTGAAAGCTGCCCGTTTCAGCAACAGAAAGAAACGCTTGCAGTTGCTCTAGGCGCATCGAGGTTTAACTTTAACATTGGATTTTATAGCTCAGAGTGACCTTAACCGATTTGCCGAAACAATTTAGTACACTTTGATACAGCCAAGTAAAAGCCTGCAACTAAAAAGCAAAACAGTTGAATATTTGCAACACTAGAAATTATAGATTCTCGGTTAACAGGCAAGATGTCTATTCCACAAAGAGTGAATGTTCTGGTGAGTTGTTGCACCTTAGCCATCTGTGAAAGACAAAATACTGGAATTTCTTAAAAATATGCTCTTTAATCAAGATTTTATACCGCACGGCCACTGTTACCTATGGCAAAAAGAGCTAGTAGGCCTGCACCTAGTGAGCGACTTGTTAATTGCCCTAGCTTATTACTCAATTCCCATCTTGCTAGTGTATTTCGTTTATAAGCGGCAAGACGTACCCTTTAGCTGGATCTTCCTACTATTCGGAGCCTTCATTATCTCCTGCGGCACCACCCATATCATGGAAGTTTGGACGCTGTGGCATCCCACCTACTGGCTATCTGGCACAGTTAAAGCCATTACCGCCATAGTTTCCCTGTACACAGCAGCCGAACTGGTACCGTTAATGCCCAAAGCTCTTGCCCTGCCTTCGCCTGCACAATTAGCAGCAGCAAACCAAGCTCTTACCGCCCAAATCCGCGATCGCGAACTTGCCGAAGCCGCCTTACAAAAAGCTAACCTCGAACTCGAAAGCCGCGTCGAAGCGCGAACCGCCGCACTCAAGGAAACCAACAAATTACTGCTGAGCGAAATCGCCTCAAAACAGCAGGTAGAAGAGTCACTGCGGGATGCCCTCCAGAAACTAACGTTCCATTTTGAGAATACACCACTAGCAGTCGTCGAGTGGGATAGCAATTTTCGGGTATCTCGGTGGTCGCCTGCTGCGTATAAAATTTTTGGTTGGAATGCTCAGGAAGTTATGCAGTTGCAGCCGAGTGATTGGAACTTCGTCTTTGTTGACGATGTAGAAAAAGTTTCCGAAAGCGTTGCCCACTTGAGAGACGGCCGAGAACCTAGCAATATTTCACCTAACCGCAACTACAGAAAAGACGGATCGGTTGTTTACTGCGAGTGGTATAACTCGGCTCTCTACGATCGAGGGGGATCTTTAGTGTCCGTACTGTCCCTGGTTCTGGATGTGACAGAAAGGTTTTCTTTTCTGGAAGCACTGCGCCAGTCTGAAGAGCGATTTCGCATCGCTGCGGAATGTGCCAGCGATTTGATTTATGAATGGGATATTAATACTGGCATTGTCTTGTGGTTCGGTCATATTGACGAACATTTGGGATATGGCAGAGGGGAATTTCCCAGGACGAGAGAGGGATGGATCGATACTATTCATCCAGACGATCGCGATCGCGTCTCTGTAGCTGCTGAACGACAGTTGCGGGGACAAGAGCCATTTTTACAGGAGTACCGCCTTCAGCAGCAAGATGGGAGTTTTCTCTATTGGATCGACCGAGGCACGGCGGTACGAGACGCTAGCGGGAAACCTTACAAATGGATTGGCGTAACAGGGGATATTAGCGAGCGCAAAGAAGCCGAGGAAGGAGCTAATTTTCTCACGGCTGCGATCGCAGTCCTAGCTTCCTCTTTAGATTACGAAGCTACACTACAAAGCTTGGCAAACTTGGCAGTACCGAAATTAGCAGATTGTTGCTGCGTGCATTTAGTGGAGCCGAACGGCTCGATCCGCTTAGTTGCAGTTGCCCACGCCGACATTACCAAAGTTGAATTACTCTGGGAAATTGAAAAAAGCCAGCCCATCGATCCTGCGGGGCGACACGGAGTTGCAAAAGTGCTGCGGACTGGCGAATCAAAAGTATACGCAGAAATTCCAGACTCGGTACTCGAAGCAGTCGCTCCCAATGCGGCATCTCTCTCGCTGCTGCGGGAATACGATTTAGTATCGGCAATGTGCGTACCCCTGATCGCACACGGGCGCAAGGTGGGAGTAATTTCGCTGCTGCGTGCAGAGTCAGCTAGAAGCTATAGGCTAGCTGAACTGGAGTTAGCCGAACGTCTAGCTCACCACGCCGCGATCGCGATCGACAATGCAAGACTTTATTGGGAAGCCCAGGAAGCTAACCGCATCAAGGACGAATTTTTAGCAACCCTTTCCCACGAACTGCGAACGCCCCTCAATGCCATTTTAGGCTGGGCGCAGATGTTACAGCAAAGACAACTGACTCAGGAAAAAACAGCTTTGGCTTTGGAGACAATTGAGCGCAATGCCCGATTGCAAACTCAGATGATCGAAGATTTGCTCGACGTTTCCCGTATTCTAGGCGGCAAACTCTCTCTAAAGTTGCGTCCTGTAGCACTAAGTTTGGTAATTGAAGGGGCTGTCAATACAGTACGCCCTATGGCTGAGGCAAAGGGGATTCAACTTTTAAGTTTCTACAGCCCAGGAGTTGGCCCCATTCTTGCTGATGCAAACCGCTTGCAGCAAATAGTGTGGAATCTGCTCTCCAATGCAGTTAAGTTTACACCTAGCGGAGGGCGCGTGGAAGTGAGCCTGGAAGTGAGAAATGGTTACTCGGATAGTATAACCTTGGGGAACAAACAGGAATTGCTTACTCCGGATAGGAACAGAAGCACCGCTACTACAAAGTCTGGGCATTTAGAGACACACCGCCCTTACGATTCAAAACTTCCCCAACCCCAAGCCTATGCCCAAATTCAGATTAGCGATACGGGAATTGGCATCAGTCCTAAATTTCTGCCTTTTGTGTTCGAGCGCTTCCGCCAAGCTGACAGCACAAGTACGCGATCCTATGGAGGACTGGGATTAGGCTTAGCTATTGTCCGCCACCTTGTGGAATTACACGGTGGTTACGTCTTCGCAGAGAGTGAGGGAGAAGGACTAGGGGCGACTTTCAGGGTACTGCTACCATTGCTGGAAGCAATTCCGGAGGCACAGGAGAATGCACAAAAAAATGAATTAGGAGATGCCGATCGGTTTTCTTCATTAACTGCCGTAGAAAAAATAGCGATCGCACCAGTAAAACCATCCCCTACTCGTGGGCTACTGTCTGAGTTACGGGTAATTGTAGTTGAAGATCAAGCTGACACCCGCGATTTATTGGCAACCGCGATCGCGCTAGAAGGCGGACAAGTCACCGCTGTTGCTACAGCCGCTCAAGCTTTTGAGGCAATTTGCCAATCAAGACCAGATGTGCTAGTAAGTGATATTGGAATGCCCGAAGCAGACGGTTATACTCTGATCCGTAAAGTACGGAGACTCGCCCCAGAATTGGGGGGGAAAATTCCCGCTGTGGCGATTACAGCCTATGCTTCTGAAAAAGACCGCCAGCAAGCACTAGATGCAGGTTTTTCTGTTTATGTACGAAAGCCAGCGGAACCAGCTAAGTTAATAGCTGCGATCGCTAAATTGATAGAACAAGGTAATTAAAAATTACAAAACAGTTAACAGTTAACGGTTAACAGTTAACAGTTAACGGTTAACAGTTAACGGTGCCAGAGAAAGTGGCAGAGAGCGTAGCCCTCCCGTTACAATAAAAATTGAGGCGAATCCTACTCAAATTCGCCCTCAAACTTCTTGGAAGATCGTTTCACCTGGGAGTGGGTCTAGCCCACTTTTTTTGTTGGATTGCGTCACTGTACACGGCGAAACCCTTATGTAGAGACAGAGATCGGCTCATGTCTCAGAGCAGACAAGGGAAACAACGGGGAGAGGTAAAGAGGGGAGAGGGAGATATCCTTCTTCCCTCTTTATTCTTCCCAGGCCACAGCTTTGTTCTAGTCCCTAATCCCCGTCCCTGTAGTCCCCCATTTCCTAAATTCACATGACTCATCCCCTGATCCCACAAATCATCGACTTAGCCACCCCCCTTGCGGAAACACTGGGATTGGAAGTAGTGGGGGCAGTATTTCACACCAACCAGAACCCTCCTATCCTGCGAGTGGACATCCGCAACCCGCAGCAAGATACAGGTCTGGATGACTGCGAGCGGATGAGTAAAGCCCTCGAAGAAAGGTTAGATATCGCCGATATTCTTCCCGACGCTTATGTGTTGGAGATTTCTAGTCCCGGCCTTTCCCGTTCGCTCACCAGCGATCGCGAATTTACATCCTTTAAAGGATTTCCGGTAATCGTCAAAACATCAGAGGCTTTCGACGGGTTAAAAGAGTGGACAGGACAACTAATCCGTCGGGACGAAACAGCAGTTTATCTCAATCAAAAAGGGCGAAAAATCGCCATTCCCCGCTCCCTAATTACTCAAGTTCAACTAGATGAACCTCGATAGTTAACAGTTAACAGTTAACCGTTAACAGTTAACCGTTAACAGTTAACAAATCACCAAAAAAAGGAGAAGTTTATATGTCAATGGTTTCTTTGCCCGGGCTCAAAGATATGATCGATGTTATTAGCAAAGAGCGTAACTTACCCAAACACGCCGTCCAAGCAGCTTTACGAGAAGCCCTCGTCAAAGGTTATGAGCGTTACCGTCGCACCCAGCGCCTCGACCATTTCAGCGAAGAATACTTCGATAACTTTGAAGTAGAACTAGACGTTGAAGAAGAAGGATTTCGCGTTTTAGCAACCAAAAGTATAGTCGAAGAAGTCAGCAACCCAGACCATCAAATCGCACTAGCCGAAGTCCAAGAAGTTGCCACCGAAGCTCAACTTGGAGATACAGTTATTCTCGATGTCACCCCCGATCAAAACGATTTCGGGCGCATGGCCGCCATTCAAACCAAACAAGTGCTAGCTCAAAAACTGCGCGACCAGCAGCGCAAAATGATTCAAGAAGAATTCAAAGACCTTGAAGAAACTGTTCTTCAGGCAAGAGTGCTAAGGTTTGAGAGACAGTCAGCTATTCTCGCTGTCACCAGCGGTTTTGGTCAGCCAGAAGTTGAAGCCGAACTGCTCAAGCGAGAACAGTTACCCAACGACAACTATCGTGCTAACGCGACCTTTAAGGTTTACCTCAAAAAAGTTGGTGAAGGTGCTACCAGAGGCCCGCAGCTAGTGGTTTCTAGAGCCGATGCAGGTTTAGTCGTTTATCTATTTGCCAATGAAGTTCCCGAAATCGAAGACGGAGTAGTGCGAATTGTCGCCGTAGCGAGAGAAGCAAATCCCCCCTCCCGGCACGTCGGCCCCCGCACCAAAATTGCGGTTGATACCCTCGATCGCGACGTAGATCCTGTAGGAGCCTGCATTGGCGCACGGGGATCGCGGATTCAGGTAGTTGTCAACGAATTGCGAGGCGAAAAAATCGACGTAATCCGGTGGTCTCCCGATCCGGCAACCTATATAGCCAACGCCCTAAGTCCAGCGCGGGTAGATGAAGTGCGCCTAGTAGCCCCAGAAGGGCGGCGGGCTCATATCCTGGTCGCAGAGGATCAATTGAGTTTAGCCATTGGCAAAGAAGGTCAGAATGTCCGGCTAGCTGCTCGCCTGACAGGTTGGAAAATAGATATTAAAGACATTGCCAAATACGATCGCGCTGCCGAAGACAGCAAGTTAGCCGCAGAAGCTGAGAGATTTGCACTTGTTGCCCAAGAGGACGAATCTGACTTTGACGAAGACGAAGACGAAGACAACGCCGACGAACCAGATATTGATGAGGGCGATCGCTTCGCTGACGAAACCGAAGCCGCTGTCTAAAAAAAAATATGAGTTTTGAGCTACACCCTCAAAACTCCGGGCGGGCACAGAAATTCCGCCCAATGATTACCCTCTTCCCTCTTCCCTCTTCCTTCTTCCTTCTTCCCTCTTCCTTCCAGATGAAAACCAACTACCGCCGCTGCATTAGTTGCAGAAAATTAGGGCCCAAAGAAGCTTTTTGGCGAATCGTCAGACTCTATCCTTGTCATCAGGTACAATTAGATCGGGGCATGGGTCGTTCTGCTTACCTGTGCCCGGAAGCAGACTGCCTTAAAGCAGCTCAAAAAAAAAATCGACTTGGGCGATCGCTCAAAGCATCTGTGTCTAACGAACTGTACCAAACACTTTGGCAACGTTTAGCCACCTCTCCCCCAGCCTCCCAGCCGGGCTCCGCTGGACTCTTGGCACTAACCCCACTTCCGGGTAGCAAAGAACTCCCAGTTGCGCCAACACCAAAACCCCGATCCGATCCACTCACCAGTCTTGAAAGATTTGTGTCAGATTAGATAAGGGCAGGGTATAAACGACCAAAAGTAAGGATGGCTTGGCCTGAAGTTACGCCTGGGTCGTACAAGGGGTCGTCCCCCTACGTCGAAGCAGCAGGATGTAGACATTAAACTTGAACGAGGGTCAACTTAGAACAGGTTTAAATAAGTTCTATAGAAGCAGGTATGCTCGATTGGGAAAAGGGAATAGCGAAAGAAATTTCTGGCGATCGCCAGAACAGGGACTTCAAAGTTCACGCCTTCCCAAGAAACACCTGAGAAAACTCTCGCGGCAAACATCAGTAGGTTGCGTCTAGAAGACTAGTCCGCTGGCATTGTTACCGCGCCTCAATTCTTGACACTAATCTCAATAAAACGATGTTGTTATTAGAGTAGATTGCAATGTAAAAACTGGTTGGCACTGAGAGGGCAAGAGTGGATGAACAACGGCAAAGTAAGAATTTACGAGTTATCACGGGAACTAAATTTGGATAATAAAGACATCTTGGCGGTTTGTGAGGGGCTCAATATTTCAGTCAAGAGCCACAGCAGCACGATTTCAGAATCTGACGCTGAACGTATTCGCAAAACAGCCGAAAAATACGTCGCCAGCCACTCACCCCCCCGCAGCGCAGCACCCCCTGAGCGTGCCGCTGGGCCATCTAGAGAATCTGGCCCTCGTTCTAATGACCCTAAAAAACAGCAAATTTTAGAAATACGCAGACCTAAAGTGCGCCCAGGTGCAAATTCTAGACAGTCCGGCAATGAGGAGAATACAACCCCCCAGCCTTCAACGGCAACTCCCCCGCGACTGCCAGCAGCAGCTCAACAGATCCAGCCCCCTGCTAAACCAAATATCAATCGACCAATTCCATCAAAGCCAAGTACTAATCCCCCAGGGTTAGTAACGGAAAATGAGGGTGAGGTTCTAGGAGAAGCAACGAGGGAATCTGTTGTGCCTCTCGATCTAGTTCCCCAAAACGCTCCTCCGGCTCCAATACAGGCGAGGGCGATATCCTCACCGCCGCCGCCACAGCCGAAACTTACCTCTCCGCCAGTCAGACCCGATGCCGCCGGACCAAACCGTTCCCAAGGCAATCAAGGGGCAAGACCGGTGCTCAAACAATTCAAAACTGAGCAGGAGGGAGCAGATCAGGTACAGTCGCCGGATCAGCCAGCTAAACCATCCCGCCCCCAACGAGGGGTGCGATCGCCAGGCTCGGAACCAACCGAAGTGGTGAGACCGCGTCGGGAAGGTTCAGCTCCCCAACGTCCTCAACCAGCTCAGGAACCAAGGCGACCAGGAGTCAGTAAAAATGCTCCAGCGGTAGCAGGTGCGATCGCGCCAAGTCGCCGCGGTGCTGATACCGCCGCGATGGGGGATGACCGCGACGAACCAGAAGAAGATACGCCGCTAGTGGAGATATCTCTGCTAGAGCGCCCAACTCTGCCGCGCCCCGCTAAAAAAGCCCAGGTATGGGAAGAAGACGATGAAGAAAGTCCTGATTTTCCAGGCAAGGCAGCTAAAGTCGCGGCCAAAGGCAAGCGAACTCGCGTTAAACCTCTAATTGATGACGACGATGATGACAACGACAGCGGTCTGGAACTGCCAGCACCAGTTGTAGTCAGCCTGTCTTTAGCCAGACCCTCTAAACCTAAAGGGTTGGCGATGCCTAAAGCGGCTGCTCCTGTAGCAGTTTTAGTGGGCCCATCATCGGCAAAAAATAAAAAACCGGGTGCTCGCGGGGCATCAGATGCCAGTAGTGGCGATCGCAACCAAAGAGGTAGCCGCCGTCAAGCAACTGAAACCAAGCCAGAACGCCCAGAAAAACTCGTACTGAGCGGGTCGATGACCGTTCAGGAACTCGCCCTGGGTCTCGGTGTTGCCGAAACTGAAATTATCAGGCGGCTGTTTACTAAAGGTATGGCGGTCAGCATCACGGAAACTCTCGACATTTCGGCAATTCACATCGTTGCTGAAGAGTTGGGTATCCCCGTGGAAACCGCCGAGAAAGAAGCCGAAGCCAAGAAAGTCATCGAAATGCTTTCTGAGGAAGATTTGGAAAACCTCCAACGCCGCCCACCAGTGGTGACGATCATGGGTCACGTCGATCATGGTAAAACTACTCTGCTCGACTCGATCCGCAAAACGAAGGTGGCTCAGGGAGAGGCAGGAGGCATCACTCAACACATTGGTGCTTACCACGTAGACGTAGAACACGAAGGCAAAATGCAGCAAGTAGTGTTCTTGGATACTCCCGGTCACGAAGCTTTCACGGCAATGCGGGCACGGGGTGCACGGGTGACAGACGTTGCAGTGCTAGTGGTGGCGGCTGACGATGGGGTAAGACCTCAAACGATTGAAGCTATCAGCCACGCTAAAGCGGCAGAAGTACCAATCGTGGTGGCAATTAATAAAGTAGATAAGGAGGGTGCTCAGCCGGAGCGGGTGAAGCAGGAACTCACGCAATACGGCTTGGTTGCAGAAGACTGGGGCGGCGATACGATTATGGTGCCGGTCAGCGCGATCCAAGGGGAAAACCTGGATACCCTGTTGGAGATGATTCTGCTGGTATCGGAAGTTGCCGATCTTTATGCCAACCCGAACCGTCCTGCTAAGGGAACGGTAATTGAAGCTAATCTCGATAAGGCAAGAGGTCCAGTGGCCACGCTGTTGGTACAAAACGGTACGCTGCGAGTGGGAGATATTATTGTTGCCGGCTCTGCTTTAGGCAAGGTGCGGGCGATGATTGATGACCGAGGTAAGCGGGTAGATGTGGCGAGTCCTTCTTTTGCTGTGGAAGTTTTGGGCCTGCGGGACGTGCCTCGCGCTGGAGATGAGTTTGATGTCTACCAAAATGAAAAGGAAGCTGGCGCGATCGCTGGTGCCAGAGTAGACCGAGCTAGAGAATCCCGCTTGTTGCAAGGTCGGATCAGTCTCAGTGGTTTCTCACAACAAGCCAAGGAAGGCGAACTCAAGGAACTCAATTTGATCCTGAAGGGAGATGTCCAAGGTTCAGTAGAGGCGATTGTAGGCGCTTTGCGACAATTACCTCAAAAAGAAGTGCAGCTCCGGCTGTTGTTAGCAGCTCCTGGGGAAATTACGGAGACCGATATCGACTTGGCAGCAGCTAGTGCTGCCGTGATTATTGGCTTTAACACTACTCTGGCTTCCGGCTCCCGTCAAGCAGCCGACCGAGAAGGCGTAGATGTGCGTGAGTACAACATCATCTACAACCTCTTAGACGATGTTCAAGGGGCGATGGAAGGTCTACTGGAACCAGAACTTGTGGAAGAACCTCTGGGAACTGTGGAAGTCCGAGCTGTGTTCCCGATCAGTCGTGGAGCTGTGGCTGGTTGCTACGTACTTTCTGGGAAGATCGTCCGTAACTGTAAGGTGCGGGTACGCCGAGGGTCAAATATCCTCTATGAAGGTGTTCTCGATTCGCTGAAGCGGATGAAGGATGATGTTAAGGAAGTTAACGCCGGCTACGAATGCGGCATTTCCTTGAATGCGTTTAGTGCCTGGGCGGAAGGCGATATTATTGAAGCCTACCGTATGGTGACAAAACGACGGACGCTCTCAACTTAATTGATTAAAAGTTGAAAATTAAAGGTGAAAAGCAGAATAACTTTCTCTTTTCATTTTTAATTTTTAACTTTTAATTGTTTCAAGATCGCTTTCTCTCTTAATTTTTACTTTTTAATTTTTAATTTTTAATTGTCTTATGCGCTCTTTCTGGTCTGACCCTTATTTATGGATTCATCTTGCAGGTGTGGCGGCGTTACCCTTTTTTCTGGGAGCTTGCTTGCTGGGACTGGCGGTTGGTTCTCCGGTACTACCTGTGTGGTTAGAGCTGTTTTTAGTGGGGGCGATCGGAATTGTGCCAGTGCTATGGATGCAATGGTTTCGGCCTTTTTACATCTTTAGTATTTTAGTTGTAGCTGTTAAACCTGAGAAATTGACTGTGGTGCAGCAACGCATCCTGACTCGCTTTAAAACGGAGTTAAATCGCGGGCTGGCTATTGGTGTAGCGATTTTGCTTTTTGTTGTACTGCGGCAACTTTACCAAATTGCTCCTTTGGCTGCGGAAGTTGCTTTTTTTCCACCACAGTGGCGGTTAGGGGGTCTGCTGTTGGCGGCTTTAGCTTTTCTAGGTGGTAATTTGTTTTTGCAAGTGCCTGTTAGCGCGATCGCGGTTCTGTTAACTAGCGAAGCAGCATTCGTAGCAGCAGAACCTGAGCTAACTCCAAAAATTCGCCAAGATTTCACTATTTTGGGCTGGCAAATCGATCGAATTTTGCCCTTTGTAGCCTCGGATACAGCAATATTCCAAACAACGCCTAAAGAGGCGATCGCTTCAAAAAGTGTTGAGAAAGAAGAATCACCAGCCGTTTCAGAATAATGATTATATTGGTGGTTTTTATTGTATAATTTTATTGAGGTAGGCTAAGTTAAGGCTATCCTTAAATCCACACAAGCGATTGAAATTAAAGCTATGGTTAATTCTGCATCTACCCCTCAAGAATATCAAGCTCCATCGCTGGATCGACTGCGCGAAGATTCGGAAATGTGGGAAAGTTTGAAGCAGGCGAGCGCTGCGAGTTCGGGGTTTCAACGCTGGCAGCTAGAACGAGATTTTGAGCAGCAACCAGAAAACCCTACCCTCGACCAGCAAGTTCGCAGTTATCTGCGAGAAACTTTAGAAACTTTGGCTTACTAAATTTAGCAAACACAGATATCGTTTACAGTAAATTTAATTGATAGGGTGGGCGCTGCTATCATCCTGTGCGTAGAAGAAATATCGTTACAGCAGCGCCCACCTTACTGTTTGAATTTTTAGGTCAAGATGTCTATAAAAATAAAGTCAAGTTTCACCCTCCCAGATTAACTTGTAGGGTGCGTCAGATTGAATTTATACAAAGACGCTCTAGGGCTATTAGCAGGTATAGCAACCGCCAAGGCGCTTAGCTTAAGTCGTAAGCTTTTCCCTGTTCCCTCGCCCCTAGCTATATAATCTAACCTACTAATAGCGACTGTCCGCCATCAATCCAGATTTCTGTACCTGTGATATGGTTAGCGGTATCGGAGGCTAGAAATAACACTAATTGAGCCACTTGTTCTGCGGTTCCCGATTTGCCGTCAGTTAAAGGAATTTGACCTTCGGGATATTCGACTTCCTCCCGCACTGCTTCTAAATTGCGCTGCTGTGTGTTTTGATCTATGGAAGTGGCGATCGCACCTGGACAAATTACATTTACCCGTACCCGAAATTCCGCAAGTTCGAGGGCTACCATTTTCGTAAACGCTACTTGCGCTGCTTTAGTGCAAGAATAAGCTGTGGCTCCAGTGTTGCTAAAAGTACGAGTACCATTAATTGACGAGGTGACAATCACTGAACCGCCCTGTTTCTTGAGATAGGGTACAGCATATTTAACTGTTAAGAAAGTACCAGTAAGGTTAACGTTAATTGTTTGCTCCCATTCGTGCGGTTCTAGCTGTTCGATAGGAGCCCAAACGCCATTAATTCCCGCGTTAGCAAATACAATGTCGAGGCGTTCCCACTTATGTATAATTTGTTCGATGGCGGTTTGCATTTGCTCAGGTTTGGAGATATCGGTAGTGATGGGTATAGCTTCACCACCGCTGCTGCGGATGAAATCAGTAATTGTACTCAATTCCTCCTGTGAACGCCCCAACACTGCCACTTTTGCACCTTCTGTGGCAAATAATTTGGCAGTGGCAGCTCCGATACCCGAACCTGCACCTGTAATTAAAGCTACTTTATCTGTAAGCTGCATACGCTGCTTTCTCATACTTCAGCTAGAAGCCATTAAAACAATTAATAACTTATAATTCATCTATCTAAAGGTGCATAACACTATGAAAACATTTAACGTTGGCTGTCAACTCCAATACTCTCTGGTTCAACCTACCACTATGATATTTAATATCCAGGTGGTAAATACTAAGCATCAAAAAACTTTACAAGAAGACTTCAAGCTAGAACCATCTCTAAAAGTCGAGGAATATATTAGCTCTCCGGAAGGAAACCGCTATATCCGAGTAAATGCACCGACTGGAGATTTAAAAGTTTCCTATCAGGCGACAGTAGAGTTGTTGCACTTTTATGCTGAGGATAAAGCGATCGCGGAAATCCCACCAGATCAATTGCCACCGGAAACTTTCTATTACCTCTACCCCAGCCGATACTGTCAATCAGATTTGATGGTGGGTTTGGCTGAGTCTGAATTTGGAGAGTTAGAACCCGGTTATTCCAGAGTAAGTGCTATTTGCCACTGGATTTATGATAAAGTAAAATACTTGTCGGGCTCGTCGAACTCGCAAACTTCTGCTTACGATACGGCGACTGAAAGAGCAGGGGTTTGCCGCGATTTCGCTCATTTAGGCATTGCTTTTTGTCGGGCGTTAAATATTCCAGCTCGCTTTGTATCAGCTTATGCTTACAAGCTGGAACCACCAGATTTTCATGCTTGTTTTGAGGCTTATTTAGGCGATCGCTGGTATTTGTTCGATGCTACGCAGTTGGCACCTTTGAGTGGAATTATCCGTATTGGTACTGGCAGGGATGCGGCAGATGTATCTTTTGGAACTCTATTTGGTTCGGTACAAATGAATGAGATGAAGGTATTTGCGGAATTAGCAAAAGGTACTACGCTGGGGGATAATTGTGAGGAGAGAGTAGAGGCGATCGCGATTGCTTAAAATTCAATACAGTTCACTTAAGGCTGACGGCATGATTGATGATGGGAATTTTTGCGCTTTAACTTAATCTTATTAAGCTTTAACTGCACCGTCTTGGCTTAAAATTAGATCGTTATCCGTAAACTGTGGTTGGTGCAGTTTAATTTCAAAGTGGTTTTAATTTTGAAGTTTGATTTTCCTTATGAAGCCGAAAATAACTAACGCGATCGCGTGGCAGCAAGCTGAACTGCTCATGCAGCCAGCCCTGATCCGACTGGTCGATAACATTCGCAAACAGCTAGATGAATCAGTCTGGAAAGGTACTTATCAAGAGGTACACACACCGCTTCCCGGCTATCAGCTATGTTTAGAGCATCAAGGCGAACAAAGGTGCGTTGATTTGTGGGAACTTTGTTATCAAGTCTGCTTTACCAACTATACTCCAACTCATCAAGAAAGCCAAAGTATAGAAGTAGACATAGACACCAGTTTGATTGATTACGAGACAGGAGATGTAGATTGGAACCGCCTTGATGCAAAATCGCGTAGGGTAATAGATGAGATGTTTGCACAATTACCTAGTTAGTTGTTAACTGATAGCTGAAACGTTAAATTCTGTAGTTACTCTGTTGTCTAAAATCTACAATTTAAAATCGAATTATGATTCAGGAATTACACGCTCTTCAAGTATCCGCCGGTGCGCTATTTACTTCCTCAGTTGGTGAGGGAAATGTTCCAGTTAGTTTTGGCAATGATTCTGAAGCTATTTTAGCATCGCGGGGAGGGGTTGCCTTGTGCGATCGCACCCATTGGGGACGGCTTAAAATTTCAGGTCAAGATCGTATCCGATTCTTACACAATCAAAGTACCAACAACTTTAATATCCTACAACCAGGCCAAGGCTGCGACACCGTTTTCGTCACATCCACTGCCAGAACAATTGACCTCGCCACCGCTATCCTCACAGAAGATGCAGTTCTGTTATTAGTTTCTCCTAACCGCCGCCAACAACTTTTAGATTTGTTAGATCGCTATATTTTCCCAATGGATAAAGTGGAACTTAAAGATTTAACTAATAGCACTGCTGCCTTTAGTTTAATTGGCCCAGAAAGTAGTAAACTACTAGATAAATTGGGAGTTAGTGGCATTGAAGATCGACCTAATGGCTCTCACCAAGTGGTAGAAATTAATTCAGTACCAGGAAAAATCAGGGTTATTGTTGGCAGTGGATTAGCTACTAGCGGATACACTATAATTGTTGATGCAAACCAGGCAGCAAATACCTGGAACGAATTAGTAAACTATGGAGCAATTCCCGCAGGCGATCGCGTATGGGAACAACTGCGAATAGAACAAGGAAGGCCTGCACCTGACTTTGAACTTACAGATGACTACAATCCCCTTGAATCTCGCTTGTTACATACCATTTCTTATGATAAAGGCTGCTACATTGGTCAAGAAACAATAGCGAGATTAAATACATACAAAGGAGTTAAACAACTACTTTGGGGAGTGCGTTTGAGGGGAGTGGCTGAGGTAGGAGATATAGTAAAAATTGGCGAAGAAAAAGTTGGCAAACTCACCAGTTTTACTCAAACTGAATCGGGCTATTTTGGTCTTGCCTACATCCGTACTAAAGCAGGTGGTGAAGGTCTAAAAGTGCAAGTAGGAGAAATAGATGGCGAAGTCGTAAATGTGCCATTTTTAGCCTCAGAATAAAGACAGTAATAATCGGTATTAGCTAAAACTAAATTATCACATATCTATCACTATCGATCGCTTTAATCGGTGGCGTTTCTAGTGTTGACATTTGCTTTTGAGACTCAATATTATCTGATTCCTGATGCTTGTTGTAATAAGTGTGAATGTAAGAGATCAAATTTTCCCGATAAGCTTTAAGGTATGAGCTAACTTCTGCTCTGTCTTGTTGTCCTATTGAATAATTGCTTTCTTTTCTAAATTGACCAGACTCTTTAACAAAAGCCATATCTACTTGCCACAAAACCGCATCTGACGGGCGGTATGCTTGTTCAACAATATCGTAGGCCACGAATCCATGGGACTTCATCAAATTCATAACTTCATACATCTGCCCAAATAGAGTAACTTCCACAATTACATACTCTGCCTGTTGAAGAATTTGAGTAGCACCCGCTAAAACATCTATTTCCTGTCCATCAACATCAACTTTAATTAAATAAGGCCCTTCTAAATTGTGTTTTCTGCACACTTCATCAAGGGTAATTGCTGGTATAGTTCTCAAGTAAGGATCGACACTGTTAGATTCATTTGATGGAGAAGTTGATGAGCTTACTAAATCAGGACTAACACTGAGATTCAAATAACCAGATTCTTTTGTAGCTCCAGCAATAATGTATTCTGCATTTTTCAGGTTGCGGCAAATTTGAGCGAGATAAGGTTCATTTTCGGCAATTGGTTCAATCAGAAAATGTCGGGAGTTAGGGAAAGTTTCGTAAAGACTAAAAGTTCCCAAACCTGCTCCCACATCAATTACTGTTTTAGGCTGAAACCCTAACCGCTTCATCATTACCAGACTGCCTGGCATACTATTTCTCAGAATTGTATTTTGTGGATTGGTCATAATTTTCACCCTGAAAAAACAAGCAGAAATTAAAAAACACTAGCAACGCGATCGCTACTAGCATCCGCGAATAAATTATATTTTTAATTGCGATTACTTTTTCAGCTCAGGCTCAGCAGATTGGAGAGCTGCATCAAGAACTATGCGAGCCTCCTCAGCTTTCCCTCTCGCTTCTCGATAGCGAACATTTGCTTGAGCAAAATTTTTCAGAATCTTAAAACCATCTTTAAGACTGGTAATTTCCTCAACACTCACAGGCTCATCTGTGAATAAAATATCAATCGCAGCCCGAACTTTGAGAGCTTCGTCGCGAGATTCCATTACCTTCAGCTTGAGAGTAGCCAGATTGCTAAGAACTTGTACAGCCTGAGTAATAGCATCCTCCTCATCAGATGCAATATCGTCCGGCTCTTTCACCTCAATAAACTGCTTTGGCCCAAATCCCTCCTTGAGTTCCGTAGGTAACTTACCTGCGTCCATGAGTTCCATGAGCTGATCCATCGCTTCCTCGCGAGCTTTGGCTGAATCTCTACCCTTGACAGTCAGGATCACTTCTGGGCTTTGTGCAAGTGTGTACCGAACCATATTTTTACAGAATATATAGCAACAATTAAATGATATTGTATCTATAAATCAATACCACGAACAGGGAAAAGTAAACAATGAAAGATAAATTTCTCAATTGGCTCAACTTACTTTTAGTAGCGAATGTATTCCTAGTATTGCTCAGTTTCGGGTGGTTTGCGATCGCCGTCTTTGGGCGCTCAGTTGGGGTGAACCTCGGCTTTGACCTCTGGTATTCACTTTGGCAGCCATTATTTACACCAGCAATTGGCATTCTCATGGGAGGGGCAATTCTGAGCGGCATAGTTAGCCAAGTTTCTAAACGCCTTAACCCTAAGTAATATCAATTCTACTCCCAAGCTGACATCAATTAACTGTAATTTATGTCAAAATCAACTAACTCTCAACTTGAAAATAAAGTTTTTGAAAGAGATTGGTCTGCCTATTACAATGCTGTTCAAGGACGACCACCACGAGCCACTCTATTAGCAGCAATAGAGCGTTTTGATACAGAAAAATTATCTGCTGAATCGGGATTTGCTATTGACCTCGGCTGCGGAGATGGTCGAGATACGGCGGAGATATTGCGGCAGGGATGGCGAGTTTTAGCAATTGATAATGAACCAGAAGCGTTCGCACGTTTGCAGAGTCGTCCCCACCTCCCCATTGAGCGTTTAGAAAGCTTAATTGCTAGCTTTGAAGATGTAAATTTTCCGGCAAATGTGGATTTAGTGAATGCTAGTTTTGCCCTGCCATTTTGTCCGCCAGAACATTTCCCGAATCTGTGGGAAAAAATAGTAGGATGTTTGCGTGTTGGGGGTCGCTTCTCCGGTCAATTATTTGGCGATCGCGACTCTTGGGCTATTTATCCTTCCATGACTCATCATACCCGCGCCCAAGTAGAAGTATTACTGCAACCTTTTGATGTTGAAGTGTTTGATGAAGAAGAGCATCCCGAAACAACAGTTTTAGGTGAAGAGAAATACTCGCATCTCTTTAATATAGTAGCTCGGAAACAATAACGCCCAGCTTCACAAAATCTTAATTACCTACGGTTCCCAACCAATCAAAGATTCTGTTCAACTGTTCCAAACTTACCAACCCATACTGCCAAAGAATCATCGGCAATTGGCTGACATCCTGGTATCCGTGTCGGAGAGCGATCGCGATCGCAGCCATTGGGATCGCCAACTCCCCCCGTAAAAAATTAATCAATTGAGCCTCTGTTATAGATTTCATGGTAATTTTTACGCCGTTTTGTAAATTGATGTAACAAAATAGATTTAATTAGAAACTGACTGAACTTAAGTTTAATACTAACTGTGTCACTCTTTGTGATAAAAAAAGCATTCAGCCTGTGATAAAATCAACCTATAAAAGTGATCTCAGTCACAAATCTATTACTGATAACAAATTCTTTTAATTGATATAAAGCAAAGCTCCCCTATTTTAGGGGAGCTATCCTCAAACCAAAACTTCCAAAATTGCATAGATACTACCTAAAATTGGCTAAGATTGCTAAAGCCCTAACTGAAGCTGAACCGAAGAATCAGAGCCATTATTAGTTTGATTTGCAGGTAAAGGACTTCCTTGACGCTGAGCATCTGAAGGACTGGTAACAACATCTACATCCTGACCTAGCTTGATGCGAAACTCATTCCCCAAAGCCTCACCATTACCAGCAGAATTCCCCGTATTTTCTGGTTTAGAGATGAAATTTCCGTAATCAGAATCCAGCGTTCTACCCTCAACCGTCCTCAGCGAATCCCCAGACAAAGTCGGTTCAGCAGTTTGACTCAATAGGGGTACAGTTTCTTGTGCCTGAGCAGCAGGCATTAAAACTAGCAAAATTGCACTCAGTTGCAGAGCAGTGATAACTTTATTCATCATCAATTTCTCCTATTTGCATCCTGGCATCTCAATTATACCCAATCACAAATAAATTGCCCTCTATCAAAAGTAATTATCGCACTCCCATCAAGTTGTATGGTGCGTCAGACAATAGTTTATAGCGATAGAATTAAATTTTTACTACTGACGCACCCTACTAAATGTGCAACTTGCGTAAAACCTATTTAGTATTAGTTGGGTTTCGTAACTCAACCCAACCTACATTAACTTAACAGTTAACAGTTAACAGTTAACAGTTAACAGTTAACTGTTAACAATTACCAAGGACTGCCAATCATAGTAAAAGAAGCCCAGTAATAAGGATGAGACAAATTCACCGCAGCCTGACCCTCCGTTAGCGGCAAAACCTGAGCCGCACTCCCCCGACTCGCACTCCGCAACTGCCCTTTCTCCACCCGTAAATCGCCCTCGATCATCGCAATTTGTGCCTGTCTCAAAGCCTCCGCCTTCACAGTCACTCCTTGCAAACTTAACTGCCGATAAAACTCACTCATTAACCCTAAAGTGCCAGCATCATCAACTTGCCACAAACTCGCCAACACCGACTTAACGCCAGACTGCACTGCCAAACCTGCAAAACCTAACTCCGCATCTTGACTACCAAAAGCCGTCTCGCAAGCACTCAAAACCAACAACTCCAACCGCTTCTTACCCAACTCCCGCAACTGCTCAAATCGCAGTTTACCATCCCACATTTGAATATAAGAATTGCTCGGCGTACTCGGATCGAAAGAGCCGTGAGTTGCTAAGTGAATAATCCCAAATTGCCCTCTAGTTTGTTGTGCTTTAAGATTATCTAAAGTAAACTCTTGATTCAAGAAAGAACGACCGCCTTTGTCCTGAGTAATCGCTGACAACTCCACAGGTACAGCAGGTAAAGGCACAACTTGCGGATCTTTAAATTGCGAAGCACCCATTGCCAAAACTGAGAAATTATTAATATTCTGATAACTTGTGTCCGTTAAATTAATACTAGGAATCAAACCAACACTATACTTCTGCACTAAAAATTGTTTCCCATCGTGGAGAGCGGCCAAAGGCAAACTCCGCATCCCCGGATCGAGAGAAAATGCCAAAGTATCTATTTTCTGCTTTTGCAATTCTTCTGCTAAAGGCGCAACTAACCATTGATAAAGTTGCTGAGCTGCACTCAAATAACTATTGGCACTACTTTCATCGGGACGATGACTTACTCCCCCAATTAACTTTTGTACTTGTCGCCGTAGTGCATCGCTATTAGCCGCCGGGATACTCTTAAAAATAGGAGCGCCATTGGGAGTCAACAACACTAATTCTAATCTTTCAGGGCGAGATACAACATAAATCACCGCTGGTGTTTTACCAGTTTGCCGTGCAATTGTAGCGAGAGATGCTTGGATATTATGACCGTTTAAGCGTTGAGCATCGACATTAACTCCTAGTTGAGAAGCAATTTGCTGACTTCGCACTTGTTCAATTTGTAGCATCGACGCATAGGCATCTGTCACCTGATGAGTGTTAGTTTTTACCTGTTGGCTGTGAACTACTAAGCCTGCATTTTCAACTTTTGTTTCACCGTTCGCTATGCGGAAATACTGGGCTGTTTTAACATGAACGTTGCCAACATTGCCGTTTTTACTTCCAGCATTAATTGATTCAACAGCTACACCACCATTCGCACTGGCAATGCTGATATCTCCTCCGCGATCGAACCCAAATGAAATAACTGAGCCGGCACTGATATTACCTCCAGCATTGACATTAATATTGCCAGCCGTTTCATGTACTCTTGCAGAGGAATTTAACATTCTAACTTCCACATTACCCGTTTGACTGACTAAGCGAATATTGCCACCATTTGATGTAATATTTCCAGTTTTTATGTCACTTTTAGCAGTAATATCCACACCATTTGAAGCCGTTGTCTGTACTTCACCAAGGGTAGTTTTCCCACTCCCTTCTAACTGCTGTACGCTAGCTGCGGCAATAGTTAAATCAGCTTGTACGTTGTTAGCATTTTGGATGGAGAGATTGCCTAGTTGTTGATTTTCGCCAGCACCCACCGCACCTCTAAAAGTAACATTTCCTGTACCTGCTGCTACTGTTAAGTTGTGAGGTTCATTTTCCTTGCTATTTAATGTCGAGGCAAAGGTGATATTACCGCTTTCGCCTGTCTTCAAAGAAATGTCATTAGTTAATGTCACCGCACTATTAATATTAATGTCGCTATTGTGAGTAGCAATATTTGCATTTAACACAGTTGACCGTGCATTAATAGTCACAGAGGCATCATCTGTTCCTGTAATTTCCCCTTGTACTGCCACAGTTCCCCCAGGTGACTGCAATGCGATCGGATCGCTTACTTGCACTGCATTTACAGTAATCGCACCCTTACCATCAAACCTACCAATAGTAACTGCTTTAAAGCCGTTATCCAAAGCTGTCATATCTGCATTATCAAGATTCAATGTATTCGGAATATTTGGTGCAGCACCGCCGATTTCTATTCCTCTATCTGCTGTCCTCGGCGCAATAAATATCGAGCCGCCAGCGCTAGATACGGAGCTATCTCCACCCCTTAAATTAATCTCATTTCCAGTGAGGTTAATTGCTCCGCCACTGGCATTTATTTTGCCAATTGTTAAATTTTCACCTGAAATACTCAGGGCAGCTCCATTGGTTAAAATAGCATTGTTCGGGTTGGCTGTAGAAAATGACCCGATGCCATTTCTATCGGCATCGGCGACAAAGGCAACCGCTCTTTGTGTGTTACTACTATTTAAGTTGAGCGGTCGATCCGCTAAATTATTGATAGTAATATCGTTATTAGCATTCAAGACAACATCAGCATTTGCAGTCAGATTTTCCAGTGTAGTTTGAGGAATTGTTAGCTGTTGGCTATCTGTTAAATGTTGGCTGTTATTTGTATCTGGAGCTACTATAATATTTTCCGAATTGAGTTGCACGCTGCCAGCATTGCCATTGGTAGCACTTAAATCTACGGTTCCAGCAAAGGTGCCGCCCCCTGAAATTTCAACAGTGCCGCCACTACCTGAATTGCTACCGCCATGTGCGCTAATTTGACCGTTGAAATCATTGATTGTTAAACCTCCCCACCTGCCGATATTGATGCGGCCGCCATTGCCGTTGACTCCAGCATTAGCTGCGATCGCAGAATCGCTACTAATATTAATTTCCGCCGCATTTGAAAATTGGGCATTAGTGCCGATGTCCACAGTGCCGCCACTATTAATACCTGAAACGTCGATTTTGGCATTGCTGAGGAAAATGCGATCGCCCAAAATTTCCACGCTTCCTCCCATTTGTAAAGTTGGCGTTTTATCAGAAGTTGAAGCATCGACTTTACCAGCTACAATTACCGCCCCTTCTGGCACAGGTATCCCACCTGTAAGCACCACTTGCCCCTCGGCATTAACTGATATTCCCGTTGCATTGCTGTTACTTCCACCTGTCAACATCTGCGGCAAAGCAAGTGGCGTGAAAACTCTAGCATCAGGATTTAAAATGCCTGATTCTGCTGCAAGAGGTGCAATTTCTAAACTCAGCAGTCGCCCCTCTTGGCTAATCCGTACTATTTTCTCACCAGGTACAGCAGCTAAAGTTATGTTACCGCCAGGAGCCTCCAAAGTGCCGATGCTGATGACAGTACCACCCATTAAAGTTAGGTTTTGTCCCGCTTCGACTGCTAAATTACCAGCATTGACAATTGCCGCTGGATTGGAATTGGGGAAAGCAAAAGCACTTGGCGTTCCCAGTAAGTTTGAGTAATTATTAGCTCCAAAAGCCTGAAACCAATTGTCGCCAAAGCCAATGCCGCTGGCAGTGGTAGCTGTAAAGGATGCGGGTACATTCAGTTGAGCATTTGGCCCAAATATAATCCCGGCTGGATTTACTAAAAATAAGTTGGGATTCCCACCTGTAACTTGAATTAAGCCGTTAATAACTGATGCTTCTCCGCCAGTGACACGAGCCAAGATATTTTTAATCGTGTCATTGGAGAGAAAGTTAGCAATTTGACCTTGGGAAAGACCAAATCGCTGAAAGCTTTGGAAGAGATTCGCTCCATCTCTGGATAGTTGACCCCCGCTGATGTTGAAGCGGTTGCCGTCGGGGGTGACGGTAGTTCCAGTACCGTCGGTGGCTGGAACAATTGGCTGCGCCTGTACTAAAGATGGTAGGAGACAAGAGGCAAGAGGAAATAGAAAAGAAGATTTCTTGCCGATATTCCACAGCCGATAACCCACACTCTCTGTTTTTTTGAGGGTTTTATTGGGAGCGGGGAGTGTTGTTACTAAAAGGTAAATATGACGTTCCGTTTTCATTGCTTTCGACCTTGTATAATGCCGAAGATTTTTCTAAGCCTTCTAGCAGGCTTTACTTACCCTGTTTTTAATGACTAATCATGTTCTCAAAGTAATACTAATAGCCAAACCAAGTGAAGATTGAAATCACAGGTAGCCTGAGACTTCAAACATCACTTTCATAGTTGAGCGATCGCATTCAGCAAGAAGCTGATAATTCGCAGCTTTTTACTAATGGATTTGCCTATCCCTGATTTGTCTAGATGTCCTGATATTTAGTAGACCTTCATGTTTGAGTTCTACTCGCTGGTAATCCCTGTTCTTCACCTATCTTTTGGCATAGGTGTTCGATGTGCTTTTCAAGTTCATGCTTATGTCATGAGAAAAGCACAGATAGAGATGCAAACTGATTACCCTGTATAGCTCGTGAGTTGTCGCTTGCTCGGTTCTTCTGGATTTTGAATTGTTACTTTTTGCTGTAGATGCCCAAAAAGTTTTTCTCTGCCGAGCGACTAAACGACAGCATTAACATATTTTTTGTTTGACCTGCATAGGGGGTGTAACCCCATAATCATTGTAGTCTACTTCCCTCTGTAGGGGAAGTAGATTCTCAATAGATTTAAGTTTGAGCAAAAATTTGCAATACCCCCTATGTATTTCACCCCTCATCATGTACAATCTTTTTATCTACATAGATAGATGTCAGCGCCTAAAGTAACAGCTAAGCAATACAAGCACAGCTATAAAATTCGCGTTTGGCTCTAGAAAAACCTTTCCTTTGCTTATGTAGTAAAGGATTCGGTCTTTCCGCAGACAAAAGTTCAAGCTCTGAAAGTATTAAGATCAGGGGGCATCCAGCCGTAATTTGGAGAAAAAAGCGATGGATTCCCAAAATCAAACAAATTGGATTAAGAAGCTCACTGGTGCTTTAGCTGCTGTTAGCGTCAGCGCCTTCATCGGCGTGCCGGTGTTAGCGCAGTTTAACTATTCTGCTAGTATCTTCAATCCTTCTGGCGGTACAAGCCGCAGCGTTGACGGCACGATTGCTGGTGAATTGGACTCGGCAATTAAGTATTATCGCGATTTCCAAGCCTTTGCCGAAGCTACTAAAAAGGCTGGTTTAACTGAAAACTTCCGCGCTAAAGACCAAACAGATCCTAATAAGGTATTGTTTACGGTTTTTGCACCTACTGATGAAGCATTTGATGCTTTACCTGCGGACATTCGGGAGAAGTTGTTTAAGCCAGAGAATAAGGACAAATTAGCTAAGGTGCTGAACTACCATGTAGTTACAGGTCAAGTGACGGCTAAAGAAATTGATGCCGGTGTCGTGCAAACTGTTGCAGGTGTTCCAGTAAAAATTCAGCTTAATGCGGCTGGGGATAAATTGACGTTGAATGGCGCTAGCGTGGTTCAATCGTCTCGCCGTACTGCCAACGGGGTGATCGTGTTAGTTGATAAGGTACTTTTGCCGCCTGACTTGTTCTAAATGTAATGCCGCTTTTACTTGCGGTTATGGAACTCGATTGGCTGTTTGGGTGGATGCTGTTTTATAACTTTATTTCTCGGTTTCGAGAACTAGAGTTTAGCAGTGTCCACTCTACCTTTTTTTAAGTAAGTCAACTAGGACTTACGCACTTGATATCCACATTAGGAGTATCTCCAGCTAACATTTTAAACTTGAGATATTCTTTTATAGCTATGACTCTATTGCCGCCCTAATTTCTGCAATAACATTTTCCGTGCTTCGATCGCAGGTTGAAAATCGGGCTTAATTTCAATAGCTTTATTGTAAGCCGCGATCGCCTCATCATAGCGCTGCCACTGTTCCAACGCCCAAGCGCGGTTTGCCCAAGCTAGAGGGTCATTGGGATTAATTGCGATCGCCTTATCAAAAGCCGCTAACGCTTCATCATACCGCTGTAATTTTGTCAAGGCAATGCCTCTACTACCCCAGGATGGATAGTCATTGGGATTAATTTTCAAAGCTTTATCAAAAGCTGCGATCGCCTCTTCATATTTCTGCAACTGCATTAACGCTTTACCTTGATCTCGCAAAGCAGGGTAAAAACCCGGATTGAGGTCAATTGCTGTTTGATAAGAAGCCAAGGCATTTTCATAACGCTGTAAACCATCTGATAGTACAGAACCGCGATTGTGCCAAGGCAAATAGTATTTCGGTCTAATTTTTACTGCTTTATCGTAAGCATTGAGCGCATCTTGAAAGCGCTGCATAAAAAATAGTGTGCTGCCTTTTCCAATCCAAGCTGGATAAAAATCTGACTTGATGGCAATAGCATTATCATAAGCAGCCAGCGCCTCCGTGTGGCGCTGTAATTTACCCAAAACGCGGCCTTTATCTACCCATGCGTTCAAGTTATCTGGCTTTAGTTTCAGCTTATTATCCAGTAAGGCGATCGCTTCTTTGTATGCACCCGCTGCATCTTGAGTTCGCTGCAAATATCCTAGCGCCAAGCCTTTATTTTCCCACGCCAAGGAGTCATCTGGATTAGTCGAAATTGCCTTATCAAAAGCTATAAGTGCCTCGTCATACTTCCCCAAACCGATCAGCGCAATCCCTCTCCCGTTTAAACCTTTAGCATCGGTTGGTGCGATCGCCAGCGCCTTTTCGTGGGCCTCCAGTGCCTCAGAATAGCGCTGTAATTTGTACAAAACTTGACCGCGCATATTCCAAGCTTGATAAAAATCTGGCTTATATTGTAACGCCTTGTCATAAGTCACTAGCGCTGCTTCATAACGTTCTAGATTTGATAGCGCGTCGCCTTGGTTTTTCAAAGCTTGAGGATCGTTTGGTTTGATCGCGATCGCGCGATCGCACGCCTGTACTGCATCTTCCCCTTGTTCTGCTTCAATCAGCGCATTACACTGATTCAACAAGTAGCTAAATTGCAGCGATGGCCAAATAAATATTCCACCTAAAGTCAGCATTGCGGCTAATACTGCCAGAGAAATAGGTAAAAGTTTCTTACTGGACGCAGGTAAATTTATCTTCGCTGATGTCGGTAATTTTGCAGTAGCAGATGCTGCCGCCGTGCTGCGGTTAACTACGGCTAAATTCTCTGTTTCTACCTGACTTGCTGCCGTTATTTGCTGTTGCTCACCCGCCTTTTCTTGGTTTAATTTCGATTTGACTTCTTCCTTTTCTAAGGCGGGAGGTAACGCACCATTCACCCCTGTTTCTAACTCAATAAACTCGCTATCTTCTAACTCAAAAAATGGATGATTTTCTAACTCAGCCACAACCCTAAGATTGCTGCGAACTTCTCGTAAGTCATTGAGAACTTCCTCTACAGAGTCGTAGCGCGATCTAAAATAACTCAACACCATCTTATCTATAATCGCCCCTAAATTATCGCTCACTTGAACTTGCGATCGCCAATTTACCTCCCCCGTATTTGGATCTTGACCTAATTCCGCAGGAAATACCCCCGTCAAAGCATGAATTGCCGTCATCCCCAAAGCATAAATATCGCTATTAGAACGAGGATTTCCAGCTTGCTGTTCCTTCGGCATATATCCCGGCGTACCGATCACATTTGTAATACTTAATTGCCCCTGATAATTAATCACCAAAGTGCTAATTTGCTTCACCGAACCGAAATCATTTAAAACAATCCTACCATCCGCTGCACGCCTAATTAAATTATCCGGTTTAATATCGCAGTGAATCGTCTGCTGATGGGCAAAAGCTAAAGTCAATAAAACATCTTGTAAAAGTGCAACTACCTGTTCTTCGCTTAATCTATTCCTGGCAATTTCTTTACTAAGCTCCTCACCTTCTATAAATTCCCAAACCAAATAAAACTCTTGATTTTCTTCAAATTCCCCCAACATTTCGGGAATTAATTCGTGCTTACCCAAACTGTATAATACTTGCGCTTCCGTCTCAAATATTCTTCTCGCTTCTCGTAAAATCAAAGGATGATTTGCCTGAAGTTTAAGTTGCTTAACAACACAACGAGCATTATCAGTCCGTCGCTGATCCAAGGCCAAATAAGTTTGACCAAACCTCCCTTCTCCCAACAAACTAATAATTTTATAGCGCCGATCTAGAACTTGTCCAATTCTGTGCAAACCTCGGAGTTCATTAACAACAATCCGCAGATCGTCTAAAACCTCCGTAGCTGACTGATAGCGATCGCGATATTGCGATCGCACCATCTTATCTAAAATATCTGCTAACTGTTCATTTACCTCCACAACATTACGCCAGACAACTTCATCAGTTTGCGAATCTCGCGGCAATCTCAGAGGAACTACCCCCGTTATAGCTTGAATAGCAGTCATTCCCAAAGCATAGAGATCGCTATTAAAACGCGGTCTCCCGCCCAAATGTTCAATCGGCATATACCCCGGCGTACCGATTACAGAACCACTGGTTTGCCCCGATGTATTGATTACTAAAGTTTCTATTTCTTTAACTGCACCAAAGTCAATTAAAACTATTTTGTGATCTGATTTGCGTCTGATTAAATTTGAAGGTTTAATATCACGATGAATCACATTTTGCTGATGGATGTACTCCAAAACTTCTAGAACATCCACCAACATTGTCACCACATCGCTTTCGTTCCAGCGCTTACCATCAGTAATTTCTCGGCTCAAATCTTGACCATCCACAAAATCCTGAACCAAGTAAAATTCTTGATTTTCCTCAAAGTGAGCTAAAAGTTTAGGAATTTGATCGTGATCGCCCAGCTTTTCCAGAGTTGATGCCTCAAGCTCAAACCTACGCCGCGCTTCCTCTAAAATTGCTGGATTAGTAGTATTGGGCTGGAGTTGTTTGACAACATATAAGCCTCCCTGCGAATCCTGCTCATCTTCGGCACAGTAAGTCCTGCCAAAGGCCCCTCTCTTGAGGTCTTGAATGATTCTGTAGCGTCCTTTTAGTGTTTGTCCTTCTTTCATAGGTTTTTTGCGGGCAAGGGTAATCAAGAGCGATTTAGGTGAGCTGAAATTTATTTACAATATAAATTTCATTCATAAATCCTGCTGTCAGGTTTTTAACGATAATTAAATGCAACTTAGTCAAGACTGATACACAGATCCTCTCTACTTACAAGAATGGAGACTTTAGTCCCTTTACCTCCTTTTTTAGCGGTTCCCCATTTTTTAGGGGTGAGGGGGTTCAGGGGTTTAGGGGTTTAGGGGTCAATGTATTAGGAGCTCTGCGTTAGTCATATTTAGATGAAACCGCCCCGTAGAGGCATCGCACAGTGGGTAGTTAACCCCTGCACCAGAGCGATCGCCCCACATAAATTGCCAGACCAGTCAATAAATTGCGCTCATAGCTAGCATCAAACCACTTAGCTAAGCTAAATGGCTTAGCTGCGGCGCGACTGCAATCTCTCAAAGACTCTAACTCTGCAAAGTTCCCCTGAAAACTCTAGTCCAGAACCCAGAACCAAAAGCTTTATTCCTGAAAGTTAGCCGCTCAAAGTGTCCCCTGCGTTCCTCGTACCAGTCAAAGTTGATATGCACCCAACACTTGCAGCGCAACTTCTATTAGTTTAGTCTACTGAAGACCGATTATTTGAGGGAATATTTTCCCCTACCTTTACCCTGAGCCTGGTACACTTTGGAAATCAGCAGCTTCTCGCCAGTTAAGATATTACTTTAGAATCAAGGAATTAAAATCAGCAAAATGGCCTACTTAGAATTTGAGGATGCTGAAGGGTATCTGGCTTTCCTCAGAGCAAAAGAGATTGGTGAAACGCACCTAGATATCCATTGGGTCATAGGCCCACGTGACGAACGAGGAGCCGCCTTGATTACAGCTTATATTGTACTTAGCCAGCAGGTACAGGGTCATGTAGTTCATTTTAGAGAACTGGTATCAGAAATTACCACTAGCTGCCCTCTAGAGGAAAGACAAGCAGCGATGGAGAATGTGCAGCACAATCTCAAGGATTCTAAGTATCGGCTTCAAGAGATGGGATTCAAAATTCACGCGGGGATTTGGAAAACATAGGAAATATTGTTGAATGCTTGAGAGCGCAGGGGCTCACTATTGCCTTGAACTCGCCCTTTTTGGCAATTACCCCCGGTAGTCCATAGTATTTATTAAGTCTTGTGGAAAAAATCTGCTCAAGGGGGTGGCATTATCTAAAGCATAGGTTAAATTGAGAAACATTACCGTTCTGCCTCTGCCTACTAGGATCGAGGTTAAATGCTGGCAAACTTCTTGACAATATTTTGAACTCAGCATCAGGTTACAGGTAGTGAAAAGTGAATCAGTTTTTAGCCAGAACTGCGAACACACAATAACTTTCTACATTTTTAATTTTTAATTGCTTACGCCATGATGCCACTAAAATATCTGAAAGTCCAGATGGTAAAAGTGTCAGGCAAAGTACCCCTTCGTACTGTCCTTGTTGTACCCTTTGCGCTTCAGACTTTTGCAGCAGTAGCGCTGACAGGGTGGCTCTCTCTGCGGAATGGGCAGAAAGCCGTTAATGACGTGGCAACGCAACTTCGCAGCGAAGTCACAGCCCGCATTCAACAACACCTCTATAATTACATAGAGACACCCCATACTATCAATCAAATTAACATTGATGCTCTTCAACTCAGTCTTTTAGATTTGCACGACTCCGAAGGTCTCAAGCGCTACCTGTTTAGGCAAATCCAAAGTTTTGATACTATCAGTTACATTAATTTTGCCTCGGAAAAAAAAGAGTTTATTGGGGTGGAACGCTTCGATAACAGCACATTCAGAATTAGTGTTTCCAATCGCTCTACTGACTATAAATTTCAGGAATACGCTGTTGACAGTTCAGGCAATATCTCCCAACTATTAAAAGTCACCCCCAACTACGATCCTCGATTTCGCCCCTGGTATGTTGCCCCTGTGAAAACAGGCAAACCTACGTGGAGCAAAATTTACACCTTTATTAGTTCTCCCACCCTCTCTATTAGTGCGGGCAGACCTGTTTATGGCAATCGAGGGGAACTTCTGGGAGTAGTTGCTGCTGACATGGTACTGTCCCAGATTAGTCAATTCCTACGGAGTCTCAAAATTGGCAGAACGGGACAGACTTTCATCATTGAGCGCTCTGGAGACTTGGTCGCAAATTCAACCCCAGAACCGCCTTTCTTTGGCAGCAATGATGACCCTAAACGACTGTCAGCTAGAGGGAGCCGAAATCTGCTAATTCGCTCGACAGCACAACATTTAGTTGAACGTTTTGGGGATTTTAGCAAAATTAATAACAGCCAGCAGTCCGATTTTCTACTAGGCGGAAATAGGCAATTTGTTCAGGTGACACCGCTCTCTGACGGTAGAGGCCTTGATTGGTTAATTGTTGTTGTTGTCCCAGAAGCGGATTTCATGGATGAAATCAATACCAATACTCGTATGACTGTATTGCTGTGTTTGGGGGCGCTGGCGGCGGCTACGGTGTTGGGAATTCTTACTTCAAAATGGATTGTCGGGCCAATTGAGCTTTTGAGTAAGGCTGCGGAGGCGTTTTCGCGGGGAGAATGGAATGAGGAGCTACAAGTAAATCGCTCAGACGAGTTGAGGGTTTTGGCTCGATCTTTTAACAGCATGGCCAGTCAGTTGAAAGAGTCTTTCACTACTTTAGAATATCGGGTGGCGACTGCTACAGAGGAACTTCAGGATGCTCTAGTTTATTTGAGTGCGATCGTCGATAATTTGGCTGATGGTTTGTTAGTAATCGATCGAGAAGGTAGGATTGCTCGCTTTAATCCAGCTCTTTTAGTTCTATTTGATTTGAGCGAAATTAATCTTAATACAGAAGAGTGGGAGCAAGTCTTTGGGAGCCAAATTGCTCAATTAGTTGAACACAGTAAAAATTGTCCAAGAGATATTTTTAATTTGGAAATTTCTTTGGCTGGAGGTCGCACGGGTAAGGCGGCTGTAACGGCTATTTTGAAAGATAATAATGGTGTACGGGATTCTCTAAGTAGAGGTCAGAAAAGTCTGGATACTGTCAGTTTTGGTGAGATGCAATACCCAATTACTCAGGAGCAAGGTTCAGTTCTTAATGCTTCGTGTTCGACTCTAATTCCCGAATCTACTAAAATTGTTTATTTGGGAACAGTAATTTTAATCCGAGATATTACTACAGAAAAAGAGGCAGAAATGGAAAAGATGGGGTTGATAGCTTCTCTGCAAAAATCCCAGAAAAAATTAGCGTTACATTTTCAGCAAACTCCCTTGGGCGTGATTGAATGGAAGGTAAATTTTGAGGTGTCTGAATGGAACCCAGGGGCAGAACAAATTTTTGGATATAGCCGCGAAGAAGCTTTAGGGCAAAATGGTATAGAGCTTTTAATTCCTAGTACAGATTTAACTTATATAACTCAGCTTTGGCAAGATTTAGCGACAAATCAGGGGGGGAGGCGCAGCACTAATCAGAATTTAAGAAAAGACGGTCAGATTATTTTATGCGAGTGGTACAACACGACCTTAATTGATGCTGATGGTAACGTGATCGGGATCGCGTCGCTAGTTCAGGATGTGACGGAACTACATCGCACGCTGGAAGAATTACGAGCCTCTGAGGAGCGTTTTCGCCAGATGGCTGAAAATATCCATGAGGTTTTCTGGATGATTGACCCCAATCAAAAGCAGATACTTTATGTGAGTCCTGCTTGCGAGCAAATTTGGGGTTGTAGTCGCCAGAGTTTGTACGAAGATCCGCAATCTTTGGTTAGTGTAGTTCATCCAGACGATCGCGATCGCGTCAGAGCTTTTATGGAGAAAAACCAGCCGGATGAGTACGCTCACGAATATCGAATTCTGCGTCCTGATGGTTCTGTTTGCTGGATTCGCGATCGCGCTTTCCCTATACAGAATGAATCGGGTAAAGTTTACCGTATTGTGGGCATTGCTGAGGATATCACTCAACGGAAACTTGCTGAAGAATTCCAAAAAGTTGCCCAATCTGCGGAAGCTGCTAATCAAGCAAAAAGTGCATTTTTGGCAAATATGAGTCACGAATTACGTACTCCTCTCAATGCAATTATCGGTTACAGCGATATCTTGAAAGAAGATGCTGAAGATTTGGGCGCTGAAGAATTTATCTCTGATTTGGATAGGATTCAGAGAGCTGGTAAACATTTGTTAGGCTTGATTAGTGACATTCTTGATATTTCTAAAATTGAAGCGGGTAAAATGGAACTTTACCTGGAAAATTTCAACCCCATTGATTTGATTGGTGAGGTAATTTCTACTGTTGAACCCCTCGCTCAAAAAAATTCTAACAATTTAGAATTTTCTTGTCAAAGCAACTTAGAAATGATCTATGCCGACCTTACTAAAACCAGACAAATATTACTTAATCTGCTTAGTAATGCTGCTAAATTCACTAAGGAAGGAACTATTACTATCACTGTCGGGATAGATAAAAATGCGAGAAATCCAGAAATAACTGAAGTTGATATGCAAAGCCAAGGACTTAATTCATCTTTCCTTTTTTTTCGAGTAGCTGATACTGGAATTGGGATGTCGCCAGAGCAATTACAGCATTTGTTTCAACCTTTTATGCAAGGAGATGCCTCTACAACTAGACAATATGGTGGTACTGGGTTAGGATTAGCGATTAGCCGCCACTTTTGCTTAATGATGGGCGGCGAGATAGAAGTTGAAAGTGAATTGGGATTGGGGTCTATTTTTACTGTCCGCCTACCTGTTAAAATTGGGTAAGCTGTTACGCATTGGAATAACTACTAATGAGTCAGGTAGGTGCATTAGCTAGAACACGCTCCTGACAGATGGGAAACACTTATGTCTCCTAGCATTCTATAATCCTCCTTTAAATGTCGAACAGCTTAATTGGTAATTGTTAATTAATAATTGGGAATTGAAAATTATGTCTAAGCGCAAAAAGTACAATTGGCTCAAGGAAACGCTAGAGCTAAAAGCAGACCACAACTGGAAATCAGAGCCAGGAACTCGGATTTTTGTGGCAGGACGAGGAGCGTTACGCTTCGATGTCCCCGAAGATTGGCATTTTGAACCCGATGAGAAATCATTCCGGTTTCTAGATAAAAAGCCACCTAAAGATGATGCTCGATTAGAGGCTTCTTTTAATTTATTGCCACCTGGCAACTGGGCAGATTTTCCGCTGCTTCCGCTATTTAAGAAGGTGGTTAAAGATGATGAGCGGAATCCGTTTGAGCATGGAGAGATTATTCAATTTAAGCGCCAAACTGCTCGCGTTATTTGGACTCAAATCAAATTTATTGATCCTGTAGAACATCGGGAAGCTTATTCTCGAATTTGTATTGGACTAGGTTCTGGTGTTCAGTGTTTAATTACTTTTGATTATTGGGTGGATGATGCGGAGCGGATGGTTCCTGTCTGGGAT